>CAUJFU010000248.1 GCA_963169055.1 Myxococcota bacterium | reverse complement strand
GGGGCTTGATCTGGGTCAAAAAAAGATGCAAAAAAAATTACAGTCGACTGCAACTTACTGATTTACCAATTTAATTTTGGCAAGTTTTCTGCCTACTGCTTTTTGTTTGGTGATCCAAAGCACAGTTTTGCGATCATGTAGCGGTGTTTACGATTGAAAGGAAAGTAAAAATAATTTTTGTAGATCGACCTGTTAAAAGGGTTTCGGTTTGTTTCTTGGCATCGCTGGCGTTGTCGGACGCGGCCCCCCGCAGTGATCCAGCAGATCGCACTTCGTGAGATCATAAACAAGCCTTTGATGGGGCCAAGTATCGAAGCAGCAAGGGGGCAATCGCTGTAAGAGGTTGCGTTTGAGCGGTGGTGGACGTTAGACTGGGGCACAACAAACGCAGTCCCCCACGGCTCATCCCTTTCCGACGAGGAAACTTGATTCAGACGGAAGGGCAAAAGTGCAACAAACGGCCCCAAGCCTATTTATCGCAAAACATCCCATCGCAAGGAGCGAAAAGCGCGAAACATGCCAAGCGGACAAAGCAACGAGGCCAACCGCCAAAAACAAACCCTCGCACTCGCGCAAGCCTATACCCTTCCCCCAACAGCCCGTTGGCCGCGTGTTCTTCTTCAATCGTTGTTGGGCGTCACCGTCGGGATGCTTGCAGGCGGCGCGCTGTTATGGTGGCTCTGGAATTACAGTGGTCTCACAACGCCCCTCCCACCGAGGGCTTCTCAAGCATCCCAAACCCACACAACCTCGCCAAGCAACCTCCCTGCCCGATCATCTGCCCAGCCATCCGCCAAGACGGTGCTTCCCTCCCTTTACGCAGCTTGTATCCAAGAAGCCGAACAAGCGACTCCCGGCCCCGCTTATCAGTCCTTGCGCACGCAACAAAAAACCTACGCTTTGCGTTGGCATCTTGAGTGGCACCTTGCGGATCGCTCTCTTCAACAAAACAAAGCCGCCCAAGCCACCGAGATATACGAACGACTGGCCCAAGAAGAAGAGTCCCCCCTTCCCAAAGCCATCCTCTTTGTACGCCACGGACGCGCCCTTGCTGCGCTTGGCAAAAACCAAGAGGCGCGCACGCTTCTGCAAAAATACGCTCGCACCATCCCGATCCAGCCCACCCAACGGCTCCAGTTTGCGCTCTACCAACAAGAGATCGCCGAAGGACTCCATACCCTCGCATCCATCGAAGAAACCGCAACACAACACACGCTCTGGCTGCGCCTTTGGTCTCAATTTCCCCAAAGCCCTCATGCTTTCGCTGCCTTGCAAAACTGGCTGCGCGCTTCCCCTTCTGCCCTCTCAGAAACGGAGCGCCGTTGGTTGTTGCTCGGACTCCAACGTTGGATCTCACAGGGCGCTCCCACCGCTGTCATGCGCCCTGCTCTCGCTCGGATATATCGAGAGGCGCTATCCTCCCCACAGCGCCAGATCTTTGACTCCCTCCAAACTCGTTTGGCCCTCCAAGACGATCAGTGGAAACAAGCCATCCACGCCACAGATCAAGCCCGCAAAGAGGCTGACAAATCCGTGCGCGCCACTCTCTCCTTTGCGATGGCAACGCTTGCCCTTCAAAAGCAAAAACGCAGCCTCGCCCAACGTATGCTTCGCACGATCCGCCCTGCCCCAAGCTATTGGCGACGCGTCTTCATGCTCCCCGAGATGCAGTCGTTTTTACAACAAGGAAAATGGAAGCCTGTCTTGCGAATTGGTGCAAAGTCTTGGCGAAGCAATCGCGCATCGGCCTTGCGCGCACAAACAGCCCGATACCTCGGCCTGAGCGCACTCGGACGGCAGCAGTACAGCAAAGCCCGCACCTACTTCTCCGCCGCGTACAAAGAACACCAAAACGCCGGAAAACGCTCGTTTCTTAATCCAATCGCGATTACATACTGGCAAGCCTTCTCTGCGGAGATGCAAAACAAAACCTCTGAAGCCAAAGAACGCTACCTTTCGATCTTTCGTGCGCAACCCTTTGATTACAACGGCTTCCTTGCAATGCACCGATTGCGCGATCTCGATCCACAACCGCTTCCCTTTGTTCGTGAAACCACCGAACCATGGTCTCTTCAACAGATCTCCGATCCACGTGCATCGCTGCTTCTTCAAACCCTCCAACAACACGGGCCACACACGCTTTTTCTGATCGAACTCGAACGCAACCTGCCTCAATACACACAAATCCCACACACCTCGCTCCATCAGATGATCGCACAATCCTCCCATCTCACAGGAACCCTTCACGCGGCTCTTTCCGCCCTTCCCCAACGTCCGCCTCACAAGCGCTCACAAGAACAACTTCACCTCTTCTATCCTTCCCCCGCACAAATCTTCGGCCACATCGCTACCAAAGAAGATCTACGCCCCTTCGCTGCCCTTTGGATCTTCCTTCAGCGCCACCACGCCACCTCCTCTCCTGAACCTCATGGTTACCAACAACATCCCTTCTTTTTGCTCTCTCCCACCCTCCCCCTCGTACACGCTCCCTCCATGCTTTCGCTTTGGAAACAACGCCTCGCCAGCTTCCCCGCCGATCTACCGCTCTCTGCGCGTATCGCTGCCCTTCTCAACCCCCATCCCCAAGTCCTCTTTCAGCTTCATCGCGATCTCAAAAACGCTCCCCTCCCTTTGATCGAAGCCTTGTATCCGCCCCAAACGCACCGACTCCTCTTTCTTCTTCAACTCTATCAACTGCTCTACCTTCCTCATTCTCCTTAACAAAATCCCCCCCATCCTCCTTAACAAAATGCAATAAGAACAACCCCCATCCCCACGCAAAGAAAGCACCATGAAACAACTCAAACGTCATCAACTCGCTCTCTACAACGGACAAGACAAAAAACAGATCTATATCGCCTATCAAGGCCGCATCTACGATGTCACCGAAAGCCGACTCTGGCGGCGTGGAATGCACTACGAACATTGGGCCGGACAAGACCTCACCCAAGAACTCTCCAAAGCCCCTCACGACGCAGCCGTTTTTGAGCGCTTCCCGCAAGTCGGCATCCTCATCGAATAGGGACGCCTGACCTTCTGCCGCTCGCTTCTCCGCGCATCCAACAAAAACCACACCCCTGCAAAAAAATATTGTCAACTGAAACATGTTCTATTCGATACTAAGGAAGCCTTGCGCAAAGGCGCAAGCACAGCCTCTAGGCAAAGCAAATAAAACTTGTATGCTTCGCTCTTTGACGACTTTGCACCTTATTTTCTCTTTTCAATATTCTACATTTAAAAGAAAATAATATTTTTTTTCGTGCAAAGAAAAAGGAAATTTCTTATGCGCACTTTACACAAATACACGCTTGCAGCGTTCGTTCTCGGAAGTTGGCTATGGCAGGCTGCTTGTGTTGAACAAACGGGCCGAAGTTGCCGCTACAACACAGATTGCATCGATAGCGCACCAAGGATTTATTGCGATCCACAGCGCGGGATCTGCGTTGGGCAAGTGACCGAATGCACACCCGGCGCTGTCGAGTCCTGTTATGACGGCCCGTCCGAAACAGCCAAGTATGCGCCTTGTCGCGCAGGACAACGCTTTTGTTTGCAAAATGGCCGATGGTCGGCCTGTCGTGATGCCGTCTATCCTCACCGCGAGATCTGCGATCGCCAAGACAACGATTGCAACGGCAAGATCGATGATGTGGAAGGTGCGCCCACAGATCCCAACCAACCCCACCCTTGTCAATGCTACGCCCCCGGCTCTCGGCGCAGTTGCTACAGCGGCCCGAATACCACCTACGAAGCCTCCGAAGGCCGCACCCGTGGCAGTTGTCAGATCGGTGTTCAGTTCTGTGAAGCAGATGGGCAGGGCAAAAATTGGTGGGGCCGATGCTACGACCAATTGCTACCAAGCGCCGAGATCTGCGATGGCCTAGACAACGATTGCAACGGCAAGATCGACGATCACCGTTCTTGTACTTGCACCGCAGGCGAAACGCGGCCTTGTTATCCCGGGGATCCGCGATTTGCGGATGTGGGCAACTGCAAGCGTGGTGTCCAAAGCTGCGGAGCAGACGGACAATGGGAGACCACGTGCAAAGGTGCGGTCTTGCCGAAGCTGTGGGACGAATGTGGAGGCGGCGATCAGGATTGCGATGGCAAGGTCGATGAAGAATGCAACTGCCAAGGTGCCTTGTGCGCCTCCAACACTTGCGTCAACACCGAGACTTGGAACGACCAACACTGCGGCGCTTGCAACAACCCTTGCACAAGCGCCCAACGCTGCGAGCGCGATCCGCTGTGCAAAAGTGATGATCCCTTTTGTGCTTTCCAATGCGTCTGTAAGTCCGACGCGATCCTGTGCAACGGTGCGTGCGTCGACGCCCAACAAAACCCCCAACACTGCGGCGCTTGCAACAAATCCTGTGCTGTGGGCGCGATCTGTGAACAAGGCAAATGCACCCAAACAACCCCTTCCTGTCCGACAGGAACCACCCGCTGCACCGAAGATTGCGTCAATCTGCAAGAAAACAACCTACATTGCGGCGCTTGCAACAACCCATGCCCCGCAAAACAGCGTTGCGAAAAAGGCCGATGTACCGACTCCACCAGCACATGCCCCTTGGGACAAGAGCTTTGCGGCGGAGCTTGTGTCAACTTGCAAGAAAACAACCTGCACTGTGGCGCTTGTGGGAAGGCTTGCTCCAATGGGCAAGACTGCGTGTCAAGCCGCTGCTTGTGGATCTGCGAACAAGGCCAGACCTACTGCCCAAGCGGATGTGTCGCGCTGTACCAAGACAACAATCACTGCGGTGGATGCGGTTTGTCGTGTAGCGTTAACCAAGATTGCATTCAAGCCCGATGTACCGAGCGTTGGAGCCTTGGTATCGGAGGAAGCGGGATCGAGCATCTCCACGCGATGGTTGCAGACGACGCAGGAAACTTGTTGCTCGTGGGCCGCTTTACAGGAAACCTCACCGCATACAATCTCCAAGCCACAGGCGGAAGCGATGCGTTTGTACTCAAGATCGCCCCCAATCAAAAGGTCGTCTGGGCCAAAAAGATCGGCGGCCTAGGAGATGACACAGCCAAAAGCATCGTGCTCGATCACCAAGGCAACCTTTACATCGCAGGATCTTTTGAGCAAACCCTCAACGTGGACGGAAAGACCGTCGTCTCGAACGGAGCCAAAGACGCTTTTTGGCTGAAAATGGACCCCACCAACGGAGAGGTGTTGTGGATCTACCGAGGCGGCGGAAAAGAGGACGATGAAGCCGATAGCATCGCCGTTTCCAGCAACGGAGATCTTTACATCACAGGCACCTTCCAAGACAAAGCCACCTTTTACGACAACACGATCGACCCCCTTCAAGCCGACAAGTTTAAAGATATCTTTTTGATCAAGACCAACCACCAAGGCCTCCCCCTGTGGCTGCGTCAAGTTAGCGGCCCCGCCAACAACGAAAACCCCCGCGTGATCGTCAGCACCAACCAAGATCCCGTGTTATTCGGCGGTTTTCGTGCGATGGCTCAGATCCACGGGATCACCCTGCAAGCCGACAAAGTCGATATCTTTGTGGCGCGTTTCGATCCCCAAGGCAAAGTCTTGTGGGCCAAAAAAGCAGGCGGGATCGAGGACGATTACGCGACCGCTGCGCTTGCGTTACCCGACCACAGCATCGTCCTCGCAGGCCACTTCAAACAAACAGCTCAATTTGGCACGCATCGCCTCGTTGCGATGGGCAACAACGCCGATATCTTTTTGGCGCGCATCCAGCCCGACGGAACCTTCGCATGGGCCGAGCGTTTTGGAGGCGACGGGCGCGAAGAAGTCGGGGCCATCGCCCCCCATCCCAAAGGGATATCGGTGGTCGGCTATTACAACGGAAAGTCAGGCTTTGGCAGCTTTCGCTTCCCCCTCAACCAAGGCGTCAACGACAACAACGCCTTTGTTGCGACCTTTTCTCTCTCCGCGCAATCCAAACCGACCGTCCTCTGGGCTATTGGGACAGGCGGTCTCGATCTCGAACAACCCACCGCTCTCGCTCGCTACAGCGCCTCTTTGTACGTTGGCGGCGTCTTTGAAAAACAAGCCACCCTGCTCGGCCAGACACTCTCAAGCCAAGGCGATCGCGATATCTTCCTGTGGCGGCTCTCCGAATGAGAGAAAACTTACGCAATTGGATACGAAAAAGGCCAATGTTCGGGCGCGGGCGGTTCGCGAACCGCCCCTACAATGTGCTGACATCTCAGGGTTTTCCTTTTCAAATGCGTAACTCCTATGAGATAAGACTTACGCATTTGGGTTCGCTTTGTGGGGTGTGACGCCACGCCCCACAAGGGAGATCGGCTCCCTTGCCCCTGTGTTTGGCTCCGCTGTTTGCTTCAGTCATCCAAAGCCCAGACATCGATCAAGGAGCAGTCTTCGGCAGCTTTGAGCCATTCTTCGATGTAGCGGCCTGCCTCGGATTCGCGGCTTGGGTCGAGCAAGATATCCCACAAAAAGCGAGACGGTCGAGAGGCACTCCAACGCCCACGGGACGGGCTTTCTTGGCGAAAAAGCAGGAAAAGTTGTTCACGAGCGCGGGTACATGCGACATAAAAAAGCCGCCGTTCTTCTTCGTCGTTGCCCTCTTCAATCGCACGAAAGAAAGGGAATGAACCTTCGACAAGATTCAGCACAAAGACGATATCCCATTCGAGTCCTTTGGCCTGATGGATGGTGCTGAGGATGATCGGGGACTGTTCTTCGGAAGGCTCTTGGGTGGAGGGATCGACTTCTCCAAACAAGACCAGTTCGTCCAAAAAAGATTGCAGATCGGGGTAGTTGTAGGCGTATGTCGCGAGTTGGACGATATCTTCGCTGCGTCGCTGGGCGTTGTCGAAGGTGTTTTGGAGGTAATCGTCATATTCTTGCTCGTAAAACAAGCGGATGATCTCATTTGGTTTTTGTTCGCGCTGGATCTCGCGTGCTTCTTCGATCAAACGAAGCAACCAATTCACGGCATCACGGGACGCTTTCGGAAGTTTTTTTGTCCAGCTTTCTTCGGAAAGAGCGGCCAGATCGAAGCCGCGTTCTTCGAGTCGTTGGCTGATCTTTTTGACGGAGGCAGCCCCTACACCTTTGAATATCGGGAGCAAACGCTGCCAAGAAAGCAGATCTTGGGCATTGTTTAAGATCCGCAAAAAGGCGATCACGTCCTTGATGTGGGCCTGTTCAAAGAAACGGACGCCCGAGCGAAGAGAAAACGGTAGGCCCGCTTTTTGGAGAGCGATCTGGGTTTCGAGCGAGTGGCTGTGGATGCGATAAAGGATCGCGATCCGATCCAAGGGAACGCCCGAAGAGTGGAGTTCTTGGATGTGTTGGGCGAGAAATGCGGCTTCTTGGCGCGCATCCCGACAAGACACCACGATAGGCAAGTCTCCTGCGTTTCGGACGGCTTGAAGTTGTTTTTTGAATTGGTAGGTGTTGTGAGCGATCACATGGTTGCTTAGATCGAGGATCTCGGGGACGCTGCGATAGTTCTGTTGGAGATAACAAACCTTGGCGTCGGAGTATTGGTTGGGGAAATCAAGGATATGGCGGGCTTCGGCGCCTCGAAAACTGTAGATGCTTTGGGCATCATCGCCGACCACGGTCAGATTGCGATGAACAGAGGCCATCCGTTCGATGATACGGGCTTGGATCGGGTTGGTGTCTTGGAACTCGTCGACTAAGACGTGCAAGAATTGTTGTGCGTATTCTTGGCGGATATCGCTGTGTTGATCGAGTAGTTGCAACCAGAACAGCAAGAGGTCATCAAAATCCATCGCATTGAGGGCGAGTTTACGCTCTTGGTAATGGGAAAAGACTTCGCGCAGTTCGCCTGTGATCGATTCAAAACGCGGCTGGTGGCGTTCGATGATCGTATCCAGCGCCTTTTCGGTGGAGACGCAAAGGCCAAAGATCTCGCAAAGAGCCCGTCCTGTGGGAAAACGCCCACCTTCTTGGGAGAAAGAACACTCTTCGATCACTTGGTCGATCAGATGGGTGCTGTCCTCGCGGTCGAGGATCGTAAAATTGCAGCCAAAGCCCAAGCGCCCCGCGTGGCGGCGCAAAACCTTGTTGGCGATGTGGTGAAATGTCCCTGCCCACATCGAATCCACCGAGCGATCCAACACGGTTTGAACGCGAGTGACCATCTCACGGGCGGCTTTGTTGGTGAATGTACACAAGAGGATGCGCTCGACAGGAACGCCCTCATGAACAAGACGAGCGACGCGGTACGTCAATGCGCGGGTCTTTCCGCTGCCTGCCCCTGCGATCACCAACAAAGGACCGCCCTCTGCAAAGACGACGGCTTGTTGTTCTTCGCTCAGTTCGCGGCGCATCTGCTCGCGGATCTTTTCGGCGGTAGGTGTTCGCAGTTGGTATCGTTTCAATCTCGCTCCTCCGAAAGCCCAAGTCATCGGCACTCTTGACAGGTTATTGTGGATTGTTCTATCGGTCTTTTTGTTGAGTTTCAAAGCGAGCATCATGCCACGACTTGCCTAGACAAGCAACGCCACAGCATTCGAGGAGACCAAGGTGTCAGAAAAAAGTGTATGGAAACCAACCTTTGTGACGCGCCAGCGCGAGGATCTCACCGACGCCGAAGCCCGCGCCTTGATCTGCGAGTTGTGCCACCATTTTTACCATCAAGGTTGGGCCAGCGGCACAGGAGGAGGCGTTTCTGTGCGCAACGGAGAGCGTATCTTTATGGCTCCAAGCGGCGTACAAAAAGAGCGGATGTTGCCCGAAGATATCTTTGTGCTGAACCGTGAGGGCGAAGTGATCGAGCCTCCGCAAACCCCCGGGCTGAAAGTCTCGGCGTGTCGGCCACTTTTCTTGCATGCCTACACACTACGAAACGCAGGTGCGGTGATCCATAGTCACGGGATCTACGCGATGTTGGCGACGTTGATCTACGAAAAGAACTTTGTGATCGCGAACCAAGAGATGCTCAAAGGGATCCAAGGTGTCGGAGCCTTTGACAGCCACGAAGTCCCGATCATTGCGAACACAGCACACGAAGAAGAGTTAACGAATAGTCTTGAAGAAGCTATCCGCGCTTATCCCAAAGCCCAAGCTGTCCTTGTGAAGGGACACGGAGTGTACATCTGGGGGCGAGACTGGATGCACGCGAAGGCCCAAGCAGAGTGCTACCATTATCTATTTGAGGTCGCTGTAAAGCTCCATCAGATGGGGCTTTCGCCTGCACATGGTGGTTTGGCGTGACGGGCCGCTGGCACCCCTTTGATGAAGAAGAAGCGCGCCTCGCCTTGGCCCTGATCGAAGGGATCGGCGGAAAGCTGGCGCAGCGGATGTTGCAACGTTTTGGCAGTGCGTGCGCGATCTTTTCTGCTTCAGAAGAAGAACTGCGAGATGTCGAAGGGATCGGTGGAAAACTGGCGCAACGAATGTTGGCGGGGCCGCCCAAAAGCGCGATCCAACAGATGCTTCGACGGATGCAGCAAGCATCGATCTGGCAAGTGGCGATCTGTGATCCCGATTATCCTGCCGCTCTTTTGCAGCTCAGCTCGCCGCCCTTTTTGTTGTATGGGCGTGGTGAGCGTCCCCAACTGCGATCGATGCGAGGAGTCGGAGTAGTCGGGACACGCGAAGCCAACGCACAGGGCGCACGTTTGACACAAGAGTGTGTTGAAGCGCTGTGCCGCCACGGCTACACCGTGATATCAGGTGGAGCGCGTGGGATCGATGCTTGTGCGCATCGAGAGGCCCTTCGTTTGGGTGGAAAGACATGGGCATTGTTGGGTTGTGGCGTGGATGTGGCGTATCCACCCGAGCATGACACGCTGTTTTCGCAGATCGCCACGCAAGGTGGTTTGGTGCTTTCCGAATTTCCCCCGGGCGAACGCCCAGAAAAAGGGTATTTTCCGCGCAGAAACCGTTTGATCGCGGCCCTGAGCGAAGCGGTCGTGGTGGTGCAATGCAGCGTGAAAAGCGGGGCATTGAACACAGCGGAGGTTGCGAAAGAACTGCAACGACCTGTCGCGACGTATCCGGGTCGTCCGCTTGAGCCGTTGGCAGGGGGGCCGCATCAGCTTTTGCGCGAAGGAGCTTGGTTGATCGAAAGCGGTGAAGAGCTTTGCCAGCGTCTCGCCGCGCAAGGGATGAGCGAAGCCCCGATCCAGCTTACTTTGTGGGAGTCGCCCGCCGAAACACCTTCGGCTCTCACCTCCACACGCCCCACGCCACCACCGCTTGGGAGTCCGCTGCGCTCGCTGTGGGAGCAGATCCCCCAAGACCCCCGTCACATCGACGAGATCGCACAATCGGTGGGTGAGAGCATTCAAAGCGTGAGCGCAAAGTTGGTGGAGCTTGAATTGTTGGGGCATGTGGTCGCTTATGCTGGGATGCGCTACGGAAAAACCTAGCAGAGATCGAAGAGACAAGCTTGCACAGGAGAAGTCGATTGACAGACCTGCATGAAACAAGCTATCTCTGCCCATGCGCTTTTTTGGGTGGCCGAATGCCGCCTCATCATCTCCAAAAGTCCGTATTATCCGTTCTTTCCGTTTTGCAAGAGAGAGTAGAGGATGTCAACACTCGTCATCGTCGAGTCCCCCGCCAAAGCCAAGACCATCCAAAAGTACCTTCCTTCAAACTACGTCGTGATGGCCTCCATGGGTCACATCCGCGACCTTCCAGACAACGCAAGCCAGATGCCAACGAAACTTCGCAAAGAAGCTTGGGCGAGCTTGGGCGTCAATGTCGAAGAAGACTTTGAGGCGGTCTATATCGTCAAAGATCCGCGATCCAAAAAATCGATCGAAGAGCTGAAAAAAGCCCTCAGCGAAGCCGACGAACTGATCCTCGCAACGGACGAGGATCGCGAAGGAGAGGCGATTAGCTGGCACTTGAGAGAGGCACTCAAGCCCAAAGTGCCGATCAAAAGGATGGTTTTTCACGAGATCACCAAAACCGCCATCCAAGAAGCACTCAACAATACGCGCACCATCGACGAGCATCTGGTCTCTGCGCAAGAAGCTCGCCGCATCCTCGACCGCCTTGTCGGATATCCGCTCTCGCTGCTGGTGGGAAAAAAGATCAAGTACGGCCTATCTGCGGGCCGCGTCCAATCCGCAGCAGTGCGGCTGTTGGTCGAGCGCGAACGCGAGCGCCGCCGTTTTCAAAAAGGCACTTACTGGGATCTAAAGGCCGCGCTGGCCAAAGGCCACGAGAGTTTTGACGCGATGCTACACGCGATCAACGAGGTACGGATCGCCACAAGCAAAGATTTTGACGAACACACGGGCAAGATCGAAGCAAGCAAAGCAGGTAAGCTGTTGTTGCTCAACCAAGCCGATGCAGAACGGTATCAAGAAGCCATCCGCCAACATCCTTGGCGTGTCCTCTCCGTTCATCACAATCCGTATCGCACTTCTCCTAAACCACCGTTTACAACATCCACGCTCCAGCAAGAAGCCAGTCGAAAGCTCGGATTATCGGCCCAAGAAACCATGGGCATCGCCCAACGCCTTTACGAAAACGGCCACATTACCTATATGCGTACGGACAGCGTACACTTGTCCGATCAAGCCATCCAAGCAGCACGGGGTTCGATTCAAAAGCTGTACGGTGGCGACTATCTGCCCGATCAAGCCCGCCTCTACAAATCCGCCGCCAAAGGTGCTCAAGAAGCCCACGAAGCCATCCGCCCGACAGGAGATGCTTTTGCACCGCCACGTCAAACAGGATTGATCGGTCGCGAACTCGCTCTGTACGAGTTGATCTGGATGCGAACCGTGGCCTCGCAGATGGTCGATGCACGCAAGACCTCGATCCGCGTAGAGATCGAGGTTCGTGCAGGACAAGAGGCGTTGCAATTTCGCGCAAACGGCCAACGCATCGACTTTCCCGGATTCATGCGTGCCTATGTCGAAGGCAGCGACGAACCCGAGGCCGATCTCGAAAACAAAGATGTCCCACTGCCCGAACTCAAACAAGACGATCTGCTCTCTTGCCAAGAGATCAACGCTCTCTACCACGAGACCAAACCCCCTGCTCGCTTTACCGAAGCATCCCTTGTGAAGGCGCTTGAAGAAGAAGGCATCGGTCGTCCGAGTACGTATGCTGCGATCATTGAAAAGATCAAGGCCGAGGATCGTTACGCTCGAAAAGTCGGAAACGCCCTTGTACCGACCTATATGGCCTTTGCGGTGACGCACTTTTTGGAGGAGTACTTTAGCGATCTCGTCGATCTGAAGTTTACGGCGCGGATGGAAAACCAGCTAGACGAGATCGCACGTGGCGAACGAAGCAAGGTGAACTACTTGCACGAGTTTTATCGGAAAGAAGGGGCGTTCCGCGATCAGATCGACGACCGCGACGCCAACGTCGATCCAGAAAGCGCACGTTCGGTCGCGCTGGAGTCTTTTGGTGCAGAGCTTCGTGTCGGTCGATTCGGTCCGTATGTGCAATTTGAACAAGACGGTGAGGTCAAACGTGTCGATGTTCCCGATGATATCGCTCCTGCCGAGTTGACCTTGGCCCACCTGACGCAGTTGCTTGAAGAACGCGAGCAAGGTCCCACGATCATCGGACTCCATCCCGAGGCAGGACGCGCCATCTACCTCAAAAAAGGCCCCTACGGACCTTATCTTGAAATCGAAACTCCCGAACCCGAACCCGAAGACGCCGCTCCTGCCGAAGAGGGCAAAAAGAAACGTGGTCGCAAGCAGGGTACCAAAAAAGAAACTCCCAAGCCTGCACGCGCTTCGATCCCACGCTGGATCTCGATCCCCGATCTCACGGATGATCCCGATCGCGGCCTCGAACTGGCGGTCCAATTGCTCGCCCTCCCACGCCAACTTGGTACACACCCCGACGACAACGCGCCCATCGAAGCAGGTATCGGTCGTTACGGAGCCTTCATCAAACACGGCGAGACCTATCGCAATCTTCCCGAAGAATCGCGGGTGTTGGATATCACGCTCGAAGAAGCCCTCGTGATCTTGCGTGAACCCCGAAAAGGCAAAGGCATCAAAACCAGCAGCGTCCTTCGAGAACTCGGCAGCGATCCCGAAGGAAACGCTGTGCAGATCTGCGACGGTCGCTATGGGCCGTATATCAAAGGACATCAAGTCAACGCTCCGATCCCACGGGGCTTTTCGCCAGAGACCTTGACGCTCGAAAAAGCCATCGAGCTGCTCGCCATCCGCAAAGCCGCGATGCCCGAAAAGCCCCAGATCAAAAAGGCTCCAACGAAGAAAAAAGCCAAATCATCGGAATCATCGGAAGCATCGCAAGAAGACGACGAGACATCCGAAGAAAACAACCAATACAGCGACAACAAAAGTCCTCGCAAAACCAAAGCCGCCAACAAAGAAACCGCCGAGACCAGCGAGAAAAAGACCCGCAAAGCCTCGACCAAGACGGCCAGCGAGAAAAAGACCCCAGCCGCTGCCAAGACCGCCAAGACCGCCAAGCCGACCAAAACATAATCGACCCCGAGGACAACGCGACGACTCCACAAAAGAGAGCGGATCGGGAGAGGGCTGTGGGTACAAAAATATGATCTACCTCGATTATAACGCGACAACACCGCTAGATCGGCGCGTTGCAGATGCGATGTTGCCTTTTCTGTTTGATCACTTCGGCAACCCATCAAGCAACCACCGATTTGGCCGAGTCACCCGCGCAGCGATCGAGTCTGCCCGAGAAGAAATCGCCCGATTGATCGGCGCAAGCACCGACGAGATCATCTTCACAAGCGGCGGCACCGAGTCCAACAATATGGCGATCAAAGGCATCGCAGAGCGAGATGCCCAAAAAGGCCGTCATATCGTGATATCCGCCGTTGAACATCCTGCGATCACAGAGCCTTGTGCCTACCTCGAAAAAAAAGGATTTCGGATCACGCGCATCCCCGTAGACAAGACAGGGATGATCGATCTCGAAGCCCTCGAAAAAGCCCTGACATCCGAAACGATCTTGGTTTCTGTAATGCTCGCCAACAACGAGGTCGGAACCCTACAACCACTCGAAGCGATCAGCGCAATGACCCGCCCACGCGGGATCACTTTGCACAGCGATGCAGCCCAAGCCATCGGCAAGATGCCTGTCGACATCCAAGCCATCGGTGTGGATCTGCTCACGATCGCAGGCCACAAGTTTTACGGACCGAAAGGCATCGGGGCCTTGTATCTACGGCGCGGTGTGACGTTGCCTGTGTGGATGCACGGCGCAGGTCATGAACAAGGAAGGCGCGCAGGAACCGAAAATATCTTGGAGATCGTAGGCATGGGAGAAGCCGCACGCATCGCAAGGATCGAGATGAACGAAGAGATCATGCGCCTACAAACGCTGCGCGATCTGCTGTGGCAAACCCTCCAAACGGCCCTCCCAGATCGGGTCTTTTTGCACGGCCACCCCACGGCACGTTTGTGCAACACACTCAACGTCGGATTTTCTGATCTGCGTGGTTTCGATCTCGCACAAGACCTCCAAGATCGGGTGGCCTGTTCTCTCGGTTCCGCTTGCCACAGCAATGCACACGGGATGTCGAGCGTCCTGCAAGTCATGGGCATCTCTCCCCAAACAGGCATCGGCGCATTGCGCTTGTCTTTGGGGCGGATGACCCAGCCTAAAGAAATCGAAGAAGCGGCAAACGCCCTTGTCTACGCCGCCAAACAACGATACTCATCGCTCTGATCCCCCTCCCAACGGACGCCACGAGAAAGCCGAAACCGTATGCCATACAGCACCCCGTCGGTCCCTCATCTGGCAGCACTCTTGCCCAAACGGGCTGCCGAAACGCCCCACGATACCGCACTCTTGATCAAGCAACCCCAAGGCTGGCAAGCGATTACATGGCAAAGCTATCTGCACCAAGTCACCTTGCTTGCCGCTGCCTTGGAAACACTCGTCCAACCTCAAGAGATGGTCTGCTTGCTCAGCGAAAATCGCCCAGAGTGGGTGTTTTCCGACATCGCCCTGCTTTCTCTTGGCGCGGTCAGCGTGCCGATCTATCCCACCAGCGCGCCCAAAGATATCGCTTACATCCTCAACGATTGCAAAGCCCGCCTGCTCTTGCTTTCCAGCCAAACACAGCTTGAAAAGATCCGATCTCTGCGAGCTCAACAGCGCCTTCCTCATCTAAAGCGTGTGATCTGCATGGATGGCTCCGAATACTGCGACGGGATCGAGATCCTTTCTTGGCAGCAACTCCTCAACAGCGCCCAAGAAGACGCCATCTCCCGCGTCCAACAACGTCGCACGCAGATCGATCCCGAACAGCTCGCCACCTTGATCTACACCAGCGGAACCACGGGCGAACCCAAAGGCGTGATGTTGCGACACCGCAATATCCTCAGCAACCTCCAAGCCCTCGAACCCACTGTCCGCCAAGCCATCCATGGCCGCGTCCGAATGCTGTCTTTTTTACCCCTCAGCCACGCCTTTGAACGCACCATCGGGCATTTTCTCGCGATCCATCTTGGTTTCGAGGTGGCCTTCTCCCAAGGGATCGAGCGCTTGCTTGATGAACTGCGCGAAGTACAACCCAACTTTCTCGTGAGCGTTCCAAGCGTCTACGAAGAGATCTACACGCGGGTGATGCGCGAAGCCCAAAGCGGCTCCCCTCTCAAAGACAACACCCTGCAATGGTGCCTTGAGATCGGACGCCAACGCGCACGTTATCTGCTTTCAGGACAAGAACCCGGATTCCTCTTTGAGCGCGTCCAACTCCCTCTTGCCGATCGACTACTTTTCCAACGTGTGCGCGAGATGTTCGGCGGTAAACTGCGCTACGCGATCTCTGGCGGAGCTCCGTTGTCTCGTGACATCATCGAGTTTTTGATCGGCGCAGGTGTCCATGTGATCGAAGGATACGGCCTTTCAGAGACAGGGCCTGTGTTGACCGTCAATCCGATCCATGCCGTTCGTCCCGGAACTGTTGGACGACCGATCCCCCACGTCGAACTCAAGATCGTCCCCGAACCCGGCTACGAGATCGAAGGTGAGATCGTCGTGCGCGGCCCCAACGTCATGGCGGGATACTTCCAAAAAGAAGACGAAACGCGGCAGATCCTTGATGCCGAAGGTTGGCTTCGGACGGGCGATATCGGTTATCTCGATGCGGATGGCTATCTTGTGATCACAGATCGCAAAAAAGATCTGATCAAACTCGCCACAGGAAAGTACATCGCCCCCCAACCGCTCGAACGTCACCTCAAAACCCACCCACTCATTCGACAAGCCGTTGTCCTTGGCGATCGACGACTTTACTGTGTCGCTTTGTTGGTTCCCAATATCGACACCCTCCGCAGCCAAATCCCCGATATACCGTGGAATCACACCTCTACATGGTTGCGCGATCCGCGTGTCCTTCGCTTGTTCCAACAAGCCATCGACGAAACTCACCAACGCCTTGAACTCGGTCGATGGGAACAAATCAAACGCTTCGCCTTGCTCCCCGCTCCGCTCTCCCAAGCCAACGGCGAACTTACCCCCACACAAAAACTCAAACGCCGTGTAATCGAGGCCCGATACAAGGCCCTGATCGACGAACTCGCCCCCCTCCCCGAAACCCGCTCCTCCCAAACCAACATCCCCATCCTTCGCGAAACCCCCGCCTCTTCATGAGGACAAGCTCGCCGCATCTCCCAACGCAATCAAAAAATTTGCTTTTTTGTGTACCGAAGCCAATCCTTGAACCGAAACTACGCAACTCCCCGATGCCACACCACAAAAGCACGTTGCTTTTCGCGTGTAACGTTCGGCGAGGTTGCACTTGTTTTTCGCTCCTTGCATCCGCACACTACGAAACCGCACGATGCGCGGCATCTTTGCTCTACACCGCCTCTCGCTACCGCCACTCTCGATGCAAATCCCCCGTACAAGGAGCAAGAACTCTTGAAACAAAAAGAAATTTGACAAAACAACAAGAGATGTGTAGAGTCTCAAGGCTCAAAAATTTGTAAGCGTGTTTCGGTCCGAAATTTTTGAGAAGCAAAGCCCATCCCACACCCCCGCGCTATCCAGCCTTGCGCTGCGAAGCCTGCCGTTTGGCCGCCGATGTGGGGGGCGCATCAAAAAGATCTGCCCATCACTGCAAGAAAACAACTCCAGCAAGCAACACAAAAACAAGGCGTTTTTGTGTTGCCTGCGCGAACGTATTGATGGTTAGGGCATATTGACGGATGGCGCCTTCGTATGACGCAACGGTGCAAGAGATCCGCGCGCGGATAGACATCGTCGAACTGATCGGACGTCATGTTCAACTCAAGAAAGTAGGCGCAAGCTTTAAAGCTTGTTGCCCGTTTCATCGAGAAAAAACACCCTCCTTTCACGTTCACCCCCACCGCCAGTTTTATTACTGCTTTGGCTGCGGAGCCAAGGGCGATATCTTCAACTTCCTCATGGAATACGAAGGAAAAGGCTTTGGCGACGTCGTGCGTGAACAAGCACAGGCTCTGCATATCCCCCTTCCTGACGCCGAGATCGACTACGTCAAAGTCAGCGAACAAGAAGCCCATAAAGAAAAACTCTACCACCTCCTCCAAATCGCACAACACTTCTTCCAAAACCAACTCACCCAACCCTCCGGCGAAGATGCCCGCAACTACCTTCAAAAACGCGGCGTCAACGCCTCGATGATCCAAACCTTTGGCCTAGGCTACGCCCCCGACAATTGGGGGGCATTGCGAGAACACCTCGAAGAACAAGGCCAAGATATCCAACTCGCCTGCGAAGCGGGTTTGCTCAAAGAAGGCGAGAAAAGCAAACGCCCCTACGACCGCTTTCGCCATCGCCTGATGTTCCCGATCTGGTTGCCCACAGGCCGCCTTGTGGGCTTTGGAGGCCGCGCCCTGCGCGATCTCGACGGGGCCAAATATCTCAACTCTCCCGAAAGTCCACTCTTCCAAAAGAGCGAACTGCTCTACGGTTTGCATCTCGCTCACAGCGCGATCCGCCATGCCTCCTACGCCATCCTTGTCGAAGGATACATGGATGTGATCGCGATGCACCAGTTCGGTTTCAGCGAAGCCGTCGCAACTCTCGGCACTTCTCTCACCGAAGCCCACTGCAAGCTACTCCACCGCTACACACAAAAACTGATCTTGCTGTTCGATGGCGATGAAGCCGGGATCAAAGCCGCCGAGCGATCGCTTGCGTTGCTCCTTCCTGCCGGCTTTTCCGTCGATGCACTGTTTTTGCCCGACAAAGAAGATCCCGATAGCTACCTCCAACGCCACGGACGCGACGCCTTTTCTGCTCTCCTCCAAAAAGAAAAGCGCCCCGCCTTCGATCTTTGGCTACACCACCTGCTCCAACGCGCCAACAACGATCCCGTCCAAATCCGCGATGCCACCGAGAAAGTCCTCGGCGTCCTGCGCGAAGTCAGCGACCCCCTCCTCCAAGACCTCTACATCCGCCGCGTCGGTGAGATCTTTGGCCTCGAAGAAGCTGTCCTACGACGCCAGATGATGCGCTTGTTGCCAAGCCACACCAAGCCACTACTCTCCCTCACACGCCAAGACGAAACCGCCCCCGCCCACGACACCCTCTCCTCCCCTCGCACTCCCCCGCTCCCCTCAAACACCCTTCCAAGCGAGGAGATCATCGCACGCCTCTTGATCAAAAGCCTGATCGATTGCCCCAACTATCTCCCTCCCGTCCCTCCCGCATACGTCGTCTCACAGATCCAATCCAAGATCTGGCGCCCCCTACTTGAACGCTTCTTGCTCGACCTCGAAGAAGGTGCTGAACACCCCGCATTGGTCGCCTCCATCTTACGATCTCTCACTCCCCACCCCGTCCTCAAAAAGAAAATGGCCGATGCCTTTTTCCAAGAACCTGCCTTCCAAGAAGACGCTGTATCCGCAGGTTACACGCTCATCCTCCAAACACTCGAACAGGCCAACCTCCAACGCTCCCTTCGCACACTCTGCGAAGACGCCAAACAATTGCGCCGCCCCCTTCTCTCCCCACCCACCGAAGAAAACCACCCACAACCCAACACACACTCCGATTCATCCGAAACCTCCGACCCAAGCCCCTCCACTACAACTCCCCTATTGATCGCCGAACGCTCCAAATACTCCGAACGTTCCGAACCCATCGCACACGCCGAACCCATCGCACACACTCCACACACTCCACACACCCAACCCACCGCACATACCGCGTGGCCCCCTCCAAACCAACCTCCCGCACCCTCTTCGCCCACTTCGATCGCAACCCTTGCCAACGCCTTGATGCAACAGATATCGTCACCCGAAACGATGCAACCCACAACCCCGTATTCTCCGTCTTCTTTGCTCTCAACGCAAACAACCAACCCACACTCCACACTCGCTTCCACCCTCACTGCGGTGCCTTCGACCGCCACCGCCACCCTGTCCGAAAGCGAGATCGCCTTGTTGGAACAACTTCAAACCCTTGGCCGTCAACGGCTCAAAAACCCGCTTGCACGTTTCAGCAAGCACAACAAGCTTGCAGACGAGTCCTCTCTTTAAACAAAGTGCCCCCAAACGCGCTCCCTCTCCTTCGGAGCGCGCCCAAGGACACGACAACATCCGCGCTGCCACTTCGGTATGCTGCAATCCTCCATGAGGAGATGCCATGTCCAAAAACAATGAGCGAAAAGAAGTAAAACGACTCCTCGAACTCGGCAAAGAACGAGGATACCTCACTTATGACGAGGTCAACGACTTCTTGCCGCCCGACATCCTATCCTCCCAAGAAATCGACGAAGTGTTCCACCTCTTTAGTGAATACGACATCGAGATCGTTGATGATCCCTCCAAGGCCAAAGCCAACCAAGACGAGGAAGAGATCGAGGATAGACACGAAGGACTCGACGAAGAAACGGTCCTCGGCAAGTCCACCGATCCCGTCCGTATGTACCTGCGAAAAATGGGCTCCGTCTCGCTGCTCACCCGCGAAGGCGAAGTCGAGATCGCTCGACGGATCGAAGAAGGTGAACGCCAAGTCCTCGAAGTCGTGATCCGCTCCAACATCGGCATCCAAGAGATCATCAACCTCGGCGAACGCTTGCGCAAAGGCAAAGTCCGACTCAAAGACGTGATCCGCGACCTCGACGAATCACCCGAAGACTTCGATGAAACCGAATACGCCGAAAAAATCTTCAAACTCATCGAAAAAATCAAACGCATCGACCGCGAAAATCGCAAACTCGACGAACACAACCTCCTCCTCCTCTCCAACTCGCCCACCAACGGAACCCCCGAACTCTCCTTCCATGACGACAACACCGACGACGACACCCCCGCCTCTCACACCAAGTCCGACAAAGCAGACAAGCCCGACAAAGCAGACAAGCCCGACAAAGTAGACAAGCCCGACAAAGCAGAAAAACTCGAGCTGATCAAAAAGAACAACGAAAAGATCGAGAAAAACCAACAGAAGATGGCCGACTTGATCCGCGAGATCCGCTTGAGTAAAAAGCAACTCGACGAGATCATCGCCACCCTCAAAGGGCTGATCGAACGCGTCCAACAAGCCGACGATGAACTGGCCCGTTGCGAAGAACGCCTCGGCGTGAGCCTCAAAGAATTTCGCAAGGTGATGAAAGAACTTCGCAGCACACAGTCCAAAAAAGACGAACGCCGCATCCTCAAACAGTTCAATGGCAACCTGCGAAAAGAACAAGTCTTTGAGATCGAACGCGTGCTCAAAGGCGCTCAACAAAAGATCCGCCGCGTCGAGATCGAAGCCTCCCAAAAAGTCGAAGAACTCAAAAAAACCTACCGCGAGATCCAAGAAGGCGAATACCGCGCCGAAGCCGCCAAAAGCGAACTGATCGAAGCCAACCTCCGCCTCGTCGTGTCCATCGCCAAAAAATACACCAACCGTGGACTCCAGTTCCTCGACCTGATCCAAGAAGGCAACATCGGCCTGATGAAAGCCGTCGATAAGTTCGAATATCGCCGTGGTTACAAGTTTTCCACCTACGCCACTTGGTGGATCCGACAAGCCATCACCCGCGCTATCGCCGATCAAGCCCGTACCATCCGCATCCCCGTCCACATGATCGAAACCATCAACAAGCTGATCCGCACCAGCCGCTATCTTGTCCAAGAAATCGGTCGCGAACCCACCCCCGAAGAGATCGCCGAAAAAATGGACATCCCCCTCGAAAAGGTTCGCAAAGTCCTCAAAATCGCCAAAGAACCCATCTCCCTTGAAACCCCCATCGGCGAAGAAGAAGACTCCCATCTCGGCGACTTTATCGAAGACAAAAGCGTGGTCTCCCCCCTCGAAGCCGTCATCAGCGGCAACCTCTCCGAACAAACCCGCAAAGTCCTCGCCACTCTCACCCCCCGCGAAGAAAAAGTACTGCGTATGCGCTTTGGCATCGGTGAAAAATCCGATCATACCCTCGAAGAAGTCGGCCAAGACTTCGAAGTCACCCGCGAACGCATCCGCCAAATCGAAGCCAAAGCCCTCCGAAAACTTCGACACCCCTCCCGTGCCAAAAAGTTGAAGCCCTTTGTGGAAAACTGATTGACATCCTAGACTCTCCTGCGTATCCTATGCCGACACAGCGTCAACCGGCGCCACTGGGGCCTATAGCTCAGTTGGTTAGAGCGTCCGGCTCATAACCGGATGGTCCTTGGTTCAAATCCAAGTGGGCCCATCCAGTCGCAAAAGCCTGAGCGTTCCGTCCCCTCAGGCTTTTGCGGTCTTCTTGCAACAGGACAAGGTTCACGACAAGGACCACGACACACCGTCTTCCTCGCCGCGATCCTTCCTCCTTTGCACTCCCCCTTCTCAACCTTGGGCCTACACCGCTCCCGTCGGTCTAAGCCCCCTTAGACCGAGTTCCCGCTTGGGCCTCACGGGCTTGAATTGTGAAACATCTTCTTTGCTTTTCTTTTTCTTCTCCTCTCCGCTCGGTTTGCTTCCACAAACCTCTCTCCTATACCCCCAACCCAACCACCACCCTCTCACTCAAGCACCGTGATCGCACCGAATACACCGAATACACCGAACACACCGAATACACCAAACATCGCGCCACATACAATACTCGCGCCCATCTCACCCGCGCACACAACACAAGATCCCTGATTCGTCTGAGACATCGTGTGTACACCCTACAAAAAGGAGGAAACTCTTGCGAGAGACCTTGTCTTGCCTGATTCAGCTACAAAAGGTCGACTCCGCGATCTTTGAGCTGGCCAAGAGCCGCGACCAATACCCCGAGCAGGTCAAGCGCACCCAAGCCAAAGTCGAAGAGTGCTCCGCCATGCTTGAGTCCCTCTCTTCCAAACTCCAAACCCTACGCGAAGAGCGCACCGCCAAGGAACAACACCTCAAAACCGAAGAAGAGAAACTCCGCAAATGGGAAAAGCGGCTCATGGACTCCAAAAAGCACCACGAAGCCAGCACCCTCGCCCGCGAGATCGACGCTCAAAAACGACTCAACCTAGAAGTTCAAGAAGAAGCCTTGCGCCTCCTTGAACAAGAAGAAACCCTCAAGAAAAAAGTCGACGAGATCGCCCAAGAACTCGACACCCTTCGCCAACAATTCGACAAAGAAAAAGCGCTCAGCGACGCCAAAACCAAAGAGTTTGACTCCAAGATCAAAGCCCTTGAAGCCAACTGCGGACAATACAACAAACACCTCAAAAAAAACGTCACCACCAAGTACGAAAACATCAAAAAACGACGCAATGGTTTGGCCGTCGTACCCGTCCGCGACGGCTGTTGTACTGGCTGCAGCATGAGCCTTCCCCCGCAGCTCTATAACATCGTCATTCAAGCCACTACCCTCGAAACGTGTCCTAGCTGTCAACGCATCCTCTACTGGGAAGAAGGTCTGGAGCATGGCATCTCCTAACGACCCCAAGGGCAAAGCCCCCTCGATACAAGAAGTCTTGCGGTTTCTCCTCGAACACGAGCAGCTCTCCAAGACACAAAAACACTTTGGACTCTCCAAAGCGCAGATCACCGATCTACTCTCTGATCGACTCTCTGCTTCGCTCTCGGAAACACCCGCTCCTACCGACGCAGAGAACGTGTCTCACCCGTCACACTCCCGTTCAACCCACGCGCTCAACGTCCATCCAAAGCCCGAATCCCGAGCAGATCACCCCCCCAAGCATCCGACCGATCTCGCTCCCCACAAAACCGACGAGAACAACGGCGATCGCCTCCTCGCAAACGAGAACGCGCCTTCTGTTGCCTCTTCTCGCAAAACCAATAAACCCCATCACACCAACGGCGCAACCCCCAAGTCCAAACCCAAACCCGCTTCCCTTGCCGCTGATGTGCTCGAAGAGGTTGCCCCTCCCTCTTCTCCTACATCCCCTTCCATCACCAGCGATCCCAACCCTGCCTCGGGCAACGACAAGGTTTCGATGAAAAAAGCCGGAAAAACCAGCACCGCTCGCAAAACTCTCGCCGAAGAAATCGAATCCACCGAACCCTCTCACACAACCCGCACCAAAAAAACTACCCCTCCCGCCGAAGACACCGCTGCTTCTAAAAAAGCCACCGAAAAAGCCACCGAAAAGCCAGTCCCCGTCGCCGCCAAAAAAACCACCACAAAAAAAACCACCACATCCAAACAAGCCAGCGATCCCGAAGACACCGTCGACAACAACCCCGCTGCGCTCGAAAAAAACAAGCCCAACAAAAAGAAAGCTTCGCCCTCCTCACGCGCTGCTCAAGCCTCTTTGCCTTTTGAAGCCGAGGACGAAGAAGAGGACGAAGTCGACGAATTCTTTGAGGACGAAGTCGACGAAGACGACGAAGAAACCACCCGCAAAAAGAAGACCACCAAAGACAGCGAAGCCCGCAGCAAAAATCGCCGTCAGTCCTCTCCGCGTGGGCGTCGTGCCACCATCCTCGAACCCGAACACTACACCTATCAACGCCTCTTGATCTACACCGATGGAGCCGCTCGCGGAAATCCCGGAGAATCCGGCGCAGGGGTTGTCCTCAAAACTCCAGAAGGTGAAGAAGTCGGTCGTTTTGGCCGCTATCTCGGCAAAAAAACCAACAACCACGCCGAGTACGAAGCTGTGTTGTTGGGACTCCACCAAGCCCGAGAGTTCGGCGCAAGCGAAGTCACCATCCTCTCTGACTCCGATCTCCTCGTGCGCCAACTCCTCAAAGAATACCGCGTCCGCGCACAACACCTCCGCGATCTCTTTGACCAAGTCCAAGAGATGCTCTCGATGTTTGAAAAACACCAAATCAAACGCATCGGACGCGAAAAGAACGCAGATGCCGACTTGATGGCAAACCGCGCCATCGACGAACGCCTCTAAACCACCAAACGTACGATTGGGAAAGTAGACAAGGTGATCGCTGGTAAGTTTTCCTCCCTCTGGGAGGTAGCTTGCGAGAGGAAAGTCCGAACTCCACAGGGCAGCGTGCTGGTTAATGGCCAGTGAGGGCGACCTCAAGGAAAGTGCCACAGAAAACAAACCGCCTGACTTGGTGCCTTTGGCTTGCCCCGACCTCCCATGGAGAACGGTGGCACCCAGTCGGTAAGGGCGAAACGGTGGGGTAAGAGCCCACCGGATCTCTGGTGACAGCGATCGCATGGTAAACCCCACGCGGAGCAAAACCAAGAAGGAGGTGAGTGACCCGCTCGATCCCTCCGGGTTGGTTGCGTGTCGCTTTGGCAACAAAGCGCGGAGTCGACCAGCAATGGCCGACCTAGAAGAATGATCGCCACCCCTCGGGGTACAAAATTCGGCTTATCGCTCTACTTTTCCAAACCAAAGGGGCTCTCTTCATCCGAGGAAGCCCCTTTGGTCTATCCCCCCAAACACAACCCACAAAACCACTCAACAAGCCACAACCAACCCAAAAAAAAGGAATCCCCCATGGAAGGACAATGGTGGCAATGGACTTGTATCTGCCAACCCGAACAAGCCGAGGCTTTTGGCGGCATCTTGATGGAACTTGGCGCGCTTGGGGTCGAAGAACGCGCCGTCGACGATCGACTGATCCTTCAGCATTACCAAGGCGACATGAGGCTGATCGCTTACTTTGGCGAAGAACCTGACGCCGATCTGCTCGAAGAAGTCGGTTCATGGGCCACACAGTTTGACGTTGATCTCGAAACTGCCGGATGGTCGGTACATCGAGACGATGGTTGGTCCACCAACTGGCGGCGCTTTTTTCACCCGCTGCCCGTTGGGGAACGCCTTGTGATCTGCCCGAGCTGGGAGGCTTTTGAGCCACAACCCCACCAAGTCGTCCTCGAACTCGACCCCGGCATGGCTTTCGGAACAGGCCACCACGAAACCACCCGCCAATGCCTCCGTCTGTTGGAACGCTACCTCAAGCCCCAACAGACCGTCCTTGATGTGGGTTGTGGCTCTGGCATCCTTTCCATCGCAGCCGTGTTGCTCGGCGCTCCACACGCCTTCGGTATCGATATCGATCCAGACGCGATCATGGTCGCTCTCGAAAATGCCGAACTCAATCGCGTTCAGCACGCTTGTACCTTTTCCACTCAGACCCTTGACAACCTCCCAAATGCCCATCCCATCGTGCTTGCCAATATCCAAGCCCACATCCTGCTACCTATGCGCCAAGCCCTCTGGGATCACACCCTACCCAACGGCCTCTTGATCTTGTCCGGTCTACTCAACGAACAAGCCGAAGACGTCAAACTCGCCTTCGAACAAGGCGGCCACACCTGCCTCGCCACCCTCCAAGAAGAGACTTGGTCCTCCCTTGCCTTGCAAAAATCTGCCTAGCAAGCCATAACCGTGATCTCTTTACATTCCGACCGATAGGAGGCTTCTTTTTTCCCATGAAACACACCAGCCATCCCCAACCCCAGCCCACCGCGTGGCCACCCACCCAACGCTTGCGCTTTGTCACAGCAGCCAGCCTCTTCGATGGACACGACGCCGCCATCAATATCATGCGCCGCATCCTTCAATCCGAAGGAGCCGAAGTCATCCACCTCGGACATGACCGATCCGTCGCCGAAATCGTCTCCGCTGCCATCGAAGAAGATGCCCACGGCATCGCCGTGTCTTCCTATCAAGGCGGACACATGGAGTATTTCGCTTATATGGTGCAGCTTCTCGCCGAACGCGGACGCCCTGACCTCCCCGTCTTTGGCGGCGGTGGCGGCACCATCACCGACAAAGAGATCGCCACCCTCCACAGCCAAGGCGTCAACAAGATCTATTCGGTCGAAGATGGCCGTCGTCTCGGACTCGTCGGCATGATCCGCGATATGATGATGCGCGCTGACCGCGATCTGCTCGCCAAACAACAAGCCCTCCCACCCGGACTCTTTGATCGCATCACCCCCGATGTCGCACGCACCCTTACTTGGCTCGAATCCCTCCACCACCAATCCGCAGAAGGCGATGCCTCCGCCACACAACGCCTCCACGATCTGCGCACACAACTCCAAGCCTCACCCCACAAAGCCCCCATCCTCGGCATCACCGGCACTGGCGGCGCTGGAAAGTCCTCTCTCACCGACGAACTGATCCGACGGATGCTCGAAACCTATCCCGACCGCAACTTCGCCATCCTCTCCGTCGACCCCACCCGCCGACGCACTGGCGGCGCACTCCTCGGCGACCGCATCCGCATGAATGCCGTCTCTTCCCCTCGCGTCTTTATGCGCTCGATGGCCACACGACAAGCCAATACCGCCGTCTCTTCCGCCGTCCGTGACGCACTCCATGCACTCCAAGCCGCCCGCTTCGACCTGATCATCCTCGAAACCGCTGGCATCGGCCAAAGCGATAGCGCCGTCGTCGACCTCTGCGACTTCTCCATGTATGTCATGACCCCCGAATATGGCGCACCCACGCAGCTTGAAAAAATCGATATGCTCGACTTTGCCGATGTGATCGCCATCAACAAAGCCGATAAACGCGGAGCCGACGATGCCCACCGCTACGTCGCCAAACAAGTCCAACGCAACCGCAGCGCCTTTGACCGCCCTCCCGAAGAGATGCCCGTCTTCTCCTGTATCGCCAGTCACTTCGGCGACGCGGGCGTCGATGCCCTCTTCCTGCATCTCATGAAACTGATCGACTCCCAACGCGGAAACTGGAACCCGGGCGAACCCCAATGGCGCGCACCCGAAACCCAAGTCGTCCTCCCTCCCAAACGCATCCGCTACCTCTCCGAGATCGCCGACAGCGTCCGAAACTACAAAAAACGCGGCGTTGCCGAAGCCGAAAAACTTCACCGCGCTGACGGTCTATTTCGCACTCTCCAAGAACTCGGCGATCCCACCCCTCCCCTCGCCACTCCCTACCCCCAAGATCAACTCACCACCCCCTCTTGCGATCCCGCGATCCTCCTGCTTCGACAACGCTATAACGCCGTACTATCCGAGACATCCAACGAAGCTCTCTCCCTTCTGCGCGAAACCCCCGCCCTCCAAAAATCTTTCCGCGATGACGAAAACATCTACACCGTCCGAGGCCGCGAGATCCGCGTCCAAAACTACACCCAAACCCTCTCCCACAACCGCATCCCCAAAGTCGCCCTCCCTCTCACCCAAGACTGGGCCTCTCTCCTCTCTTGGCGATGGCTTGAAAATATCCCCGGCTCTTTCCCCTTTACCGCTGGCGTCTTCCCCTACAAGCGCACCGGCGAAGATCCCGCCCGTATGTTCGCCGGCGAAGGTGGACCCGAACGCACCAACAAACGCTTCCACTATCTATCCAAAGGGCAGCCCGCCTCCCGCCTCTCCACCGCCTTTGACTCCGTCACGCTCTACGGACGCGATCCCGCCAAACGACCCGATGTCTACGGCAAAGTCGGCAACTCCGGCGTTTCCGTACCCACCCTCGATGACGCAAAACGCCTCTACTCCGGCTTCGATCTGTGTTCCCCCAAAACCAGCGTCTCCATGACCATCAACGGACCCGCCCCTATCCTCCTCGCTATGTTCCTCAATACCGCCATCGATCAACAAGTCGAACAACGTCTCAAATCCTCCGGTCGATGGCCCGAAGCTCAACAAAAGATCGCTCAACTCGCCCCCGACCTCCCTTCCTACCGCTCCCCCCAACTCCCCGAAGGTCACGACGGCCAAGGTCTCGGACTCCTCGGCGTCTCTGGCGATCAGCTCATCTCCCCCGAAGAATACGCCGAGATCCGCGCCTGCACCCTCGAACAAGTCCGTGGTACCGTCCAAGCCGATATCCTCAAAGAAGATCAAGCCCAAAATACCTGCATCTTCTCCACCGACTTCGCCCTCAAAATGATGGGCGATATCCAGTCCTACTTCATCTCCCACAAGATCCAAAACTTCTACTCCGTCTCCGTCTCCGGCTACCATATCGCCGAAGCCGGCGCAAACCCCATCTCTCAACTCGCCTTCACCCTCGCCAACGGCTTCACTTTCGCCGAATACTACCGCGCTCGCGGCATGGACGTGGATGACTTCGCCCGCAACTTCTCTTTCTTCTTTAGCAACGGCATCGACCCCGAATACTCCGTCATCGGTCGCGTCGCCCGCCGCATCTGGGCCGTCGCCATGCGCGATCTCTACGGCGCAAACGAACGCTCTCAACAACTCAAATACCACATCCAAACCTCTGGCCGCTCCCTCCACGCCCAAGAGATCGCCTTCAACGATATCCGCACCACCCTCCAAGCACTCTACGCGATGGCCGATAACTGCAACTCCCTCCACACCAACGCCTACGACGAAGCCATCACCACCCCCACCGAAGAATCCGTCCGCCGCGCTCTCGCTATCCAACTCATCCTCTCCCGCGAATTCGGACTCCTCAAAAACGAAAACCCCAACCAAGGCGCCTACATCATCGAATACCTCACCGAGATCGTCGAAGAAGCTGTCCTCGCCGAATTCGACCGCATCACCGAACGCGGCGGCGTACTCGGTGCCATGGAACTCATGTACCAACGCTCCAAAATCCAAGAAGAATCCCTCTACTACGAAACCAAAAAACACAACGGCGAACTCCCCATCGTCGGCGTCAACACCTTCCTCGATCCCAACGCCTCCGATGGCGTCGTCGAGATCCAACTCGCCCGCTCCACCGACTCCGAAAAAGATACCCAGATCTCTGGCGTCGCCGACTTCCAATCCCGAAACGCCTCCCGCTCTCCCCTCGCACTCTCCCAACTCAAAAAAGTCGCTCTCGAAGGCGGCAACCTCTTCGACGAACTCATGCAATCCGTCAAATCCTGCTCCCTCGGTCAAATCACCCAAGCCCTCTTTGAAGTCGGCGGACAATACCGACGTAATATGTGACCTTTTTTTGTAGGGGGTTCTTTTTTTGTGGGGGGTTCTTTTTTTGTGGGGTTCTACCCCACACCCCGCAAGGGAGCGCCGCTCCCTTGACCCCGTATCGACGAAGAGAACACAGGTTTTTCAAACAAACGACTCTGTCGCGTGAAGTACCGCGAACACGGTTTTTTTTTGCACGTTGTCTACACACACGGCACATAGCCCCCGTGGGCGGAGGCTTATACGAAATCCGCTCATTGCGTACACGGAAAACGTAGGGGCAGCCCCCCGTGGCACTTGGTCCAACTAAATCGATTCGATTCGATTCTCTTCGCTGGCGACATGACTATTTTTTTCCTGCGTAGCGAGGCTTCCTCTCCAAACTTTTCACTTTTATGTCAAGGTTGTATTTGGAGAGAGGGATGTCTGGT
>CAUJFU010000247.1 GCA_963169055.1 Myxococcota bacterium | reverse complement strand
CCTCTCCAAGAAAACAAACGAAGATTACGGATCCACCCCACAGCAGGGATTGTTGTTCGGAGACGCAACGCAGGCATCGAGATCGGCACGACTGACGCGGCTTTGTCCGCTGCCAAGCAAGCGAATGTATGTGGAATCGTGAGGCCGCAGGCTCGCCGCTTGGAGGTTGTGGCGCATACAAGCCAAGTGTTCTGCGGGGTAACAATTGGTGTGTGTGATGTAGTTGGATGAACTACTGATATCGCAGGTCGGCGGGGCGGGCGTAGGTTCGCAAACGCTCCCAGAAGGAGAGAAATAAATCCAGAGGCAATTGACCGATTGCGCAGCAGCCACAAGACCGTTGCGATGCAGCCGCGTGATCGCAACATCACCATAACGTCGCAAGGCAACATCCCCAACGATCCAAAGAGGTTGGTTGTTGGGTTTGGTGGAATCAAACTGCCCAGCGATGTTGTTGGTGGTGCCAAACGCATCGGCCACGCTCGCAGAGTCACCTTCCTGGATCACTAGCCGACCACGTTGATCATCAAAAGGGTTGCCTGCCCATATTTGGAGCATCACACGATGATAACGGCGGGTGCGGATCGCCCGAGCCCGCGCAAAATCCAACATTCCCGCGATCTCGCGCACCGCTTGTCGGCCACGATAAGTCCGAACCAACGAGGTACTGTTCCATGCCAAAACGCTCGCGATAATCGCGATGATCACCAAGCCGATCATCAGCTCGCCAAGCGTAAAACCGGCTTCCAAACGAGAGGACACTTTACGTATTTTTTTCATCGATCACCTGCGAAAGTCTGGAGATAAGCGGTTCAAGGCGCTTTTTGTCTCTTGATTTAGGCCGCAAGAGTCATTCCGCTCACAAAGCGTATTCCACTCTTTTGTTTATTCAAGGGAATTTTCTTTTTTCTTTCTCAAACAGGCTTTTCTCAAGCATTCGATCGCGCAAAGATTGCGTACTCGATACCTTTTCTTGCGTGGTAAAAGAAAAGTAGCATCATGGAGAATTTAGATGCCCAAGAAGATCCCGCCACGGAGCGAGGGGAAGACAAACAGCGAAGGCACCCAGACGGCGGATACAACGATCCAGCCGCTGGTATGGGGGTCTGTGACGTTGGCAGAAAGCTTTGGGAAGCTGTTGTCACCCGCGCTGTTGTCTTTGCCTCTTCCGCCTGTGCCGAGGGTGGACTGCGGAGATTGTCGACGTGTTCGTGAGGGCAACGCCGAGGAGACGATACGTTGTTGTGATATCGTGCCGAGACTGCCGAACTTTTTGGTGGGCGAGATCCTGCATCATTCTGATCATCCCGTGATACTCGAATGGATCGAGCAGAGGCGTTGCGATCCGTATTACTTTTTGCCGCCCCCTGCGATGGAAGAGCGCTATCTGTCCGCTCGATCAGACGGCCATTTTGGTCTTCCCTGTCCGTTGTTGTTGCCCAACCAAGGCCGATGTTCGATTTATGCGCAGCGTCCGGCACTTTGCATCGGCTATCACTGTTACGTCCCCGATGTGTTATGGCGAGAAGCGTGGATGTGTTTGCTAAGCTTACTGAACTTATTGCAACACGCGGTGGCGCGGGTGTTGGTGCAACGTGCAGGTTTTTCGATGAAGAAGATGGCGCAAGTTTGGGAGGATAGCGAGGCGGAGACCACGTTATGGGATGGAGACAGCCAAAAGAGCTCGGCGTATCGAGCTTTTTGGCAAGAACATGAAGGAAAAGAGGCCGATTTTTTTCGAGGGTGTTTTGTGCGAGTCCGAGCCGAGGGAAGGCGTGTGCGCGAAGAGGCCAGTGATCTACAAAAAAGGCTGCTGTGGTCGCGCCTTGCGACAACGGGAGCATTGACAAGCGAACGAGAAGAGCGTTGGTTGCGGCCTTTTGAGATACAAGAGATCCACCCCGAAGCACCGCCCGAGATGTTGCGAAGAGCGTTGCAAAAGGGCGCACAAGAGGCGGATATGCTGGCTTTTAGCATCGAGGAGATGGAAGGTTTTATGGCTTGGTATCTGGGTGAGCTACAGTCGCCTTCTTGGTGGCGGTGGTGGAGTAAACGCTCCGAACAACGGCTATTTTGAGCGAGGCACTATCGACGTTGCAGGAGCGAGCTAAGGGCGACATAGAGGTAGCCAGCTTGGAACATCACAAGGAACGGGAGCGCAGAAAAGATCTGGTTGTAAAAAGTCAGCACCACGGCGATCGTAAAGTACAAGCCAAAGAGCAGTTCAACATAGGGCAGCCATGTTTTGTGACCCCGATAGAGCTTGGCTTTCCAGTTGTCTTTTTTCGAGGTGACGTTGTACTTGGGTGTGCGGGTGAATTCGCTTTTGTGTCCAAAGAGGGCTTCAAGAACAGCTTTGCAGTTGTTTAAGCTGATGCCGATGCCGACAGCAAGGGCAAAAGGAACCAGCGCGCCACGCCGAATCCAAGGGCCGCCGATCTCTTTTTGAGAGCAGATGTAAAAGAGCATCAAAGAGAACGTCCCTCCGACAAGAAACGGGACATCGGCGATCAGTGTGTAGTGCCAGTTGTGTTGGACACGGATCCAGATCGAAACGGGCAACAACAGCGCAAGGATCACGATCAACAGGTACGACAGGTTCCCCGTCAAGTGGTAGATCGCTTCGGACTTGATCGAAAAAGGCAGATCACTTTTCAAGACACGGCCAAGGAGTTTGCGTGCCGTTTCGATGGAGCCTTTGGCCCAACGGTGTTGTTGGGTGCGAAAGGCGTTCATTTCCACGGGAAGCTCGGCAGGAGCGACCACATCGGGGAGATACACAAAGCGCCATCCTGCAAGCTGCGCTCGATAGGAGAGATCGAGATCTTCGGTGATGGTGTCGTGCTGCCATCCACCGGCCTCTTGAATACATTCACGTCTCCAGATGCCGGCAGTTCCGTTGAAATTAAAAAAGCGGCCACTCAAAAAACGCGCAGCGTGTTCGAGGACAAAATGCCCATCAAGAAACAAAGCTTGGGAGCGTGTCAAGAAAGAGTAGTCGCGGTTGATGTGTTCCCATCGGACTTGGGCCATCCCGATCTTGGGATCGGTAAATGCGTGGACGGTCTTGCGCAAGAAATCCTTGGGGGGAAGAAAGTCTGCGTCGAAGACGGCGACCAGTTGGCCCTTGGCGACATGAAGCCCTGCTTCGAGTGCTCCGGCCTTGTAGCCGGTGCGATCGACGCGGTGGATGTGAACGATATCGAACCCTTTGGCTCGGTAATCTTGGGCAAGTTGTCGACCGAGTTCTTGGGTGTCGTCGGTTGAATCATCGAGGATCTGGATCTCAAGGCGATCGCGGGGGTAATCGATCTCAGAGACCGCCTTGACGAGTCGCTCAAGGACGTATTTTTCGTTGAAGACGGGGAGTTGGACAGTCACACGGGGGAGTTCGTCCTCTTGGTAGAAACGCAGGGGTTCAAAGGGCTTTCGCAAGCGGTAGTACTGCATCGTGATGACGTAGCGATGGGCACCGTAGAGCGTAAGCAAGAAAAGGACGAGAAAGTAGGTGCTCAGCAAGAGCGTTTCTGGCGTCGACATCGTTCCTCTAATCCATTGAAAAAAATGATCATTCGTGTTTAACAGCACGTCGCGGTGAGGTTCCGAGAGCTTTTGGGTGGCAGAGTGTAGCGAGTTCTTGTAGAGAAGACAAGGGTACGGAACAAAAGGAGCAGCGATGATCCAAACAAACCACGAAGAAACGCCTGTGCGCCTTGGGATCTTGCTAAACCCCAAGGCACGTAACACAGAGAACCTACAAAAACAAGTGCGCAAGATGCCGTCCGATATCGCGTTTTATGCGTCCTCGCATCTGCTCGAAGTTCCGCATTTGTTAGAAAAGTTGTTTTGGGAGCAAGGTGTGACGGTGCTTGGGATCTGTGGAGGGGACGGAACCATCCACCACACACTGCACGCACTTCTTGAGATCTGGCGGAAAAAAAACCTTCCGAACGAGCATTTGCCGCCGATTTTGCTGTTGGGGGGCGGCACGATGAACATTTTTTCCCAAGCGCTGCGCTGGAAAGGAACGCCATTTGCGCGGGCAATCCGATTTTGGGAGCGGTATGGATTCGCAAAACACAAGGATCTACCGCTGCTTTCACAACCGTTGTTGTGTGTAGAAAGCACGCATTACGGCGCACGTGTTGGGACGGTGTTTGGTAGTGCGCTGACAGCCCGCGCTTTGCAGGTGTACGAACAACACGAGGGCGGTGGTTACAAGGGGCTTGCTCTTTTTTTGAAGGAGGCGATCTGGGGGGCGTTGTGGAAGACACCGCTTTGGCAAGAGAATGCGGATCTGTTGGAAGGCCCCGCTGCATGGGTACAATTTGGAGAAGAATATTATCCGTATCGCGCATTGGTCGCATCGACGGTCGATATCGCGATCCTCGGTGGCCTGATCAAGGGGATGTCAATGGCGTCGGCGGCAGCGGGCAAGATGCAAGTGCGGATGCTCGGAGATGTCGATGCGATGGGGCTCATGCGCAGACTACCACATCTGATCTTTGGCTGGCCCGATCCCGCGATCTTGGATCAAACAAGCGCGCTTTGTTTGCGGTTGTACGGAGATTTTAGTTTGGATGGGGAAGTGTTTCGCCAAGATCCCGCTGCTTCGGTGGTTGTGTACGGGACAACGTGGACTTTACCGATGATTCGGGCATTTTGAGAACACGTTTAGCGGCGCGTCCACAGACGAGGAATCGGCGCAAGATAAACGCGGCTGACGATGCGTTTGGGTTTGGTGCGGCTCAATTCGATCTTTTGGGGATGCTGTTCGCCCACCAGTTCGCCTTTTTCGGGGTGGTACACAAAAAAGAATCGCGTCATCTCCGAACCATCGAGTTCTCCAAGGACATCTTCGGAAAAGCCCAACGATGCGAGATAACCGCGCCCAATATCTCGACGACGCAAGCGTAGGCGCGTCCCATCAAACCAGCCGCTATAACGCAGTTCACCGCCTGCAACTTCCGCAACACCCCAAACATAGGGACCCACCTGCGAGAGACGGATCTCTTGACGTGGCGCGTTCGGATCTTTTTGCTCGAACCATCGGCCACTCACGCGCACAAAAAAAGTTTTGATCCGCCACAGCAAAAACAACACAGGCACACCAAACAGCACACTCCACAAAACCAGCGTCGTACTGACAGGCATGATCTGGCCTCATATACAAAAAAACCCCGACAATGCGGGGTTTTTATTGGTTCAAGAGATTTCTCTACCCAAGAGCAGAAACGATCTTCTCAATATCTCGATTATTGGGCGGTATAGCACAAACGGTTGCTCGGATCACCGTTGGCATCGGCGGTGTAGAAACCATGTGATTTGTCACGGTTATCGAGGCAGATGGTGAATTTGATCTTGCCATCCACTTTGTTCGAGGGATCGGTCGTGATGCTTGGGTTGCCAGCGATCGCCCCCTCACCTGCATGGGTGGTGATGCTTGCGCGTGTGGTGTCGATCGATCCGGATTTGTTGTAGTAGCTAAAGCTAACTTCGACGGTGCCGTTGGCGTTATCTTTTCCACAAATTTTCTTTGCACCAAGAGCACGGCAATCGTACCCGTTGGGGCAATCGCCATCCGCCGTACATTCGGTGGGGTTGCTTTTGTTGTCAGCGCTCCAACAAGCATCCGAAGTGATACGGTTGATCTTCACGTCGTGGATGATGCTGCCTTTGCTCGTTTCGATACCTGTGGCCCAACCCTCGTTACCTGTAGCGTTTGCGTCGCAGGCTTCGTTGGGGACGGCTTG
>CAUJFU010000246.1 GCA_963169055.1 Myxococcota bacterium | reverse complement strand
GTATCGGGACATCGAGCAGCGAACGGACCTGCTCACACAACCACAGAAGTTTGTATGAGCAGTTGTTCGAGCAAGCAACCTCCGCTTTTTTGCGTTTTGCTTGCCTTTTTACGTACAAACGTGTTGTCTTTCCGACAGCACAGACGAAGTGTCCGAGTGTTAGCCCCCCCGTGGTTGCCCAAGGACAGGGCGTCTACAGCGGATCGCACCTACCCTTCGATCACACTTCTCTCGGAGATCGGATGAGTCTTTCCAAACGCCCATTCGCATCACCACTTCCCGCCGCCGCCCCCGCTGCGCGAACCACCGTAAGTACGACCCCCACCGCCATAACGCGAACCGCCCGTTGGACTCCCGTAACGCGCCCCACCGTAAGACTGCGAACGCCGATAACGCGCAGCCGCCCCGGGCGCAACATAGCGTCCGCTCGGGTCTCGGCGATAATACACCCCGCGATTCCAACCCATCGGTCGATGATGTGAATAGTACGTCGTTCGATAATGCCCGTAGTACGCGGGATAACGGCCATAATAATAGCCATAACGACCCGCAAACGCCCCACCACGCCACCAGTACGGCGATCCATACCAACCAAAAGACGCTCGCCACCACACGGCATGCCAGATCATCGGATACAAGAAAAATCCCACAAAGAAGGGCGTCATCCCCGCCGAGACCGGATAAGCGTAATCGGGTTGGCGATAGTAATAACCCGAACCATCGCGCAAAGAGTACGCAAGCTGCCGCGTGTCTTTGTTGTACGGCTTGGTTTGTTGAAAAGCAAAGATCAGCTTGTCTTCGCCATTTTGATAGCCGGGTTTGTTGTTTTCGTCGATGTATCCGTACAAAGTGAGCAGGTCGTTGTTGCGTTTGGGATCCACACGCACAGGCTTGGGCAACAACGTAGTCGGATCGGCGTTCGGTTTCTGGCGCTTCAACGTCGCAAAATAGATCGCGTTGACTTCGTCCTCAAAACGCTTCATCCATCCTTCAAAATCCTTCTCGTCTTTGCCCTTGGTGGTCCACAACGCCTCCTCCACCGACTTGAGATCGATCTTCGGATCGCCCACCTCGACCGCTTGCATCGCTGGATGCGATGGCATCGAGGTTGGCCCCCCCCCTCTTTGATAAGGCTGCCCACTGATATAACGCCCGACCATCGGTTGCGGCGCATCTGTTATCGAAAAAAACATATACGCCACCACACCCGCAACCACCACCAAAGCCGCGATCACCCAAAACCACGCCATATTCGGCCCCGTTTGACGTGGGTATACTTCGCCTCGATAACCTTCTCGCACTTCGTAACGCTCGGGCCTTCCTCGATAACGCGACATCCTCTCCTCCCTTTCGTTCGCGAAGCTATGCCTCGCTTCTCTCGGTGTATCTGGGGCTATTTAACATCGATCAACCCCCGCAACGGCCACGGCACAACCCACATCGCGTCCACATTGCGTTCCGCTGTCGTTCCCCAAACTAACACCGCCGCGAACATTTTCAACCCCTGCCCCTTCGTCCAATCCCCCCAACTTCCTCGCAACCCCTGCCACTTCCTTCAACGCACACGATCCGCCCTCCCCAAACACCCCCGTAAAACTCGTCTCGATAACACCCTTTCTCACAGATCCGAACTCCCATCCACCTGCTCTAGATCAAAGTTGCCTAAATGCTCGTACGAGATCTTGCCGTCCGCTGCTTTTTTCTCCACCGTCACAGAACCCGCCACCTTGCGCTTTTGGGTCTTGTAGTCCACAAACACCGATCCCGACAACAAAACCCCTCCACCACGCAAGTTGAATCCCGCCGAATGTTGGAAGTCATCGTACGTCACGACATCGCCGTCCAACGCACCGCCCCATTGCGCCGAAGTCACAGACCAACGCGCAACAGCCGCAAGCCGCATCTCTTCGCCATAAGGCCCGCAAGCATGGGCTTTCCCAATCAACGATGCGCCCAAAGAACGCTGTGCTCGCGTTTTTCGCAACACTGACCGCAAATCCGCTCCCTCTTTTCCCCGCAAATCGAGCGTCATCGAAAACACCGTTTGATCCTTGTGTTTCCACGCTCCCTTCCAAAGACCCACGGGATACAATCGGCGATAGCGCGCACCTTCCGCCAAGATCTGTTGGTTGCCAACAAAGGCTTGCACTTTCATCTGCGTGCTACGCACTGCGCCTGCTTTTGCTCGCGTCGCCGCAAAGGGCAGCTCACCCATCAACCCACCCCGCGCAGACAACACAGGTGTCTGCTCATCCGACGCCACACCGCAACCCCACTGCGCCACACACCACGCACCCAACACCATCCATAAACCCACATCCTTGCGCATCGTTTTCATCACCCACACTCCTCGGCCAAACGGCCTGTTTGATGGAAACCTCTTCTGTCCGTCCTTCGCGCATCTTCTCACCCGAGCGCCAACCGTCTGTGCTTGATCTATCCCCTTGATTGACTTTTGTAAACATTTATAATATTTACAAAAAGATAAAGATTTTCTTTATAAGCTATTCACGAGGAGGCCCCCATGTACGAACAAGCAGATCTGCCTTCTTTAGAGGGACTACGTTACTTTCTTGCGGCAGCCGAACATCGAAACTTTCGACGCGCAGCGGAGCAGATGCACATCACCGCAGCAGCCTTGGGGCAGCGGATCAAACAATTGGAGCAGCAGCTTGGTGCGGAGTTATTCGTGCGCGAAGCGCGGGCAGTCAAACTCACCGAGGCAGGGCATCGGTTGATCGACGCAGCGATAACGACATTACGCGAGGCCGCACGTTGCCGAAGCGCGGTACACGCGGGCGAATCGCTGCCTTTGGCGATCACGCTAGGCACACGCTTTGAGCTTGGTATGTCGTGGATCTTGCCGAACATTCTGGCTTTACAAACAGAACGCCCGCGATGGAGTATCGATTTGTACTTTGGTTCAGGCCCTGATCTCTTAGAACGACTGCAAGCGCGACAAGTCGACTGCATCGTAACCAGCGCTCCTGTTCTTCACAAACGCTGGACAACAGAGTTCCTCCACACGGAAACCTACGCCTTTGTCGCTGCACCCGCGTTGATAGAACAATCCCCCTTCCAATCCCCCGAAGATGCCCGATACCACACGCTCTTGGATATCGATGAAAGCCTCCCTTTGACACGCTACCTCACCTCCGCAACAGGCGAGCTTTCCTTTGCCGCTTTTCGCTTGTGCGGTGCGGGCTTTGCGATACACGATATGGTCTTGCGTGGCTTGGGCGTGGCGGTTCTCCCCGAATACATGGTTCAACCCGACCTCGAACAAGGACGGCTACAACAAATTCTTCCAACAACGGCTCTGCTTTCGGATTCTTTTCGTTTGATCTTCTCTCGTGATGCTGTACATCACGCACAGCTCCGACAACTCGCCGCCTTTTTGCGCGCTCGCCCCCTCTCCTAAACCCTCGCGGCACATTCACTTTGAACAAAGAAATGTTCGTTGATAATGTTCGATGATTTCTCGAACACAAGAATCGTTGTCGTAAGGGCTATTGACGCACCGCAAATGACCGGCGGCGGCGATCCGATCGCGCTCTTGTGGGTGCGCCAGATAATAGCGTGCTTTGTCTACCAGTTCTTTTGCAGAGGAGAAAAATTCTGCTTCTTTTCCTTCTTCAAAAAGAGATAAATGCTCTGGGGTTCGTTGTGCGAGAAGAAACCCTCCGCACGCAGGGATCTCGATAGTTCGGGTTGTCGATTGATCAGGAACCAGCGGAGATAACAACCCCAAACCAAGACGCGCCCCGTTTAAAGCACACGCATAACGCGGCCCGATAATCCCCTGATAACGGATCGACGATCGCAAAGTCGAAGAAGGATAGCGATCCCAGCCCCACCCCCAGATCGAAAGCCCAATCGACGCCTCGACCAAAGGCTCCAAAAAGAGTTCGCGATGGAGACCATAGTTTCCGATAAACACCGAATCAACGAGAAATTCGGGCCGCTCAACGCTTTCTCTGTCGGGAACCATATGCACGCGCCGCTCGTACGTGGAGCGTTTCAAGAGCACATCCCGGCAACCATACGAACGATATAGATCCACTTCATAAGATTTTGTTGTCACAACAATATCGTAGTAAGGCAAAGCTTGCACAAAGTGGCGACTTTGATGAAAGATCAGCGCAGGGTCGGGTGTGTAGTGAATACAACGAAGGCCCGCTTCGCTTTTGGCTTTTTGCAGCGTATCGGCGCAGATCCAACGGCCTTTGTCAACCCACAAGATCTCAGGTTGAAAATGCCGAACATCCTGCAAGATTCTTTCTTGTATCACCTGAAAAGGATGCCCCATCATCCAACGCCGAAACACAAACCCCAACCAACGCCCTCCCCACGTCAGGTAAGGGCTTGTATTGAGCGCCAACACATCGTGGCCCAAGTCTTCAAGCGCTTTCATCCGCATCTCAGCATTCTCAAACGAACCGGGCGTAAAACTCGCAACATACAAGATCTTCATCAGCGCGCCTCGTGGGGGGTATGTTCTCGTGGGGGATGTTCTCGTGAAAAGTATTCAAAAAAGCTAACCGACTTGGCAAAAAGTCTTTATGGTGTCGTAGAGAACGCGCAATCCCCACAAAAATCCCTCGACGGGAACGCGCTCGTTGTGTCCATGAAAAAGCTGAGAGAACGTATAATCGGCATCTTTCGGCAATTGGAGGGGCGAAAACCCATAACAAACCGTCCCAAGCCGAGAAAATTGGCATGCGTCTGTAAAGCCCGGGATCATGTACGGGATCGGGATCCCTGCGCCGTCGTGCTGGCGGATCTTTCGCTCGATCAGGCGGTAAAGATCCGTGTGATAAGGATTGACGACTGCAGGCGCTTCTTCATCGATGAGAAACTCGACAGCATCGCCTGTGACAGCCTTCAACTCGCGCACGAGATCGGCCCCCGAGAATCCCGGCAATAGCCGACCATCCAACAAGCACGTTGCTTCCGATGGGATCACATTCAACTTCACGCCTGCTTGGAGGATGGTGGGTGAAACGGTGTTGTGTAACAGCGCATAAAAGGTCGCGGCCAGTCCTTTCGGGATCAACTTGTCTAGCAAAAGAGAGCTGATTTGCGGTTGGGTCAAGAGTTTGAGGATCATCCCGACAGGCAGCTTTTGCGTATCCGCTAACTTCGAGAGAAAAGCTTCGACGATCGGCGTATTGTGTTGCGGCAGTCGTGACTTCCCCACTTTTTCCACCGCTTCTGCAAGGCGAATCACCGCGCTATCGCGCTTGGGCATTGACCCGTGACCGGGTTCGCCGCGTGCGATCATCCGCAACTTGACACGGCCTTTTTCGGCCACTTGGATCGGGTACAAGGTCACCCCGTTGACGTACATCGTGAAACCACCGACTTCTCCGATCATGTATTCCGCACGCACCATCTCTGGGTGCTCGTCCACCAAAAAACGCGAGCCGTACCGACACCCTTCTTCTTCATCCGCCACCGCGCAAAAGATCACATCCCTCGCAAGCCTCACCCCCTCTGCTTTGAGGCGCAACAACACCATCAGCGACATCGAAACCATATTCTTCATATCCAACGCACCACGCGCCCAGATATGCCCGTCCGCCTCGACAGCCCCAAAAGGATCATGTTTCCAATGCTCCCGATCCACCGGCACCACATCGGTATGCCCCGCCAACAGCAACGGCTTGGCCGAACCGTCCCCCTCCAAACGTGCGATCAGATTCGCCCGTTGCGGAGCCGATTCCAAGATCTTTGTCGTGATTCCGTTCGCCTCCAAGACCCCCGCAAGATACTCCGCCGCAGGACGTTCGTTGCCGGGCGGATTCACCGTCGGGATCCGCAACAGCGCCTTGAAATGCGACAACGCTTCGCGTTCCCATGTCTGCACCGAAAAGGGCGCGACCTCGACTGTTTGACTGTTGGATACCTGCTCCGTCATCCCGAAACCTCCGTGATGTTCGCTGTACATGACTTTTCTCGACCGCGTATCCTCTCCAAGATCCGATCAAAGATCAAGATCACACACCCGCTCATTGCGGGAAAAACCCCACCCAACACTCCCCCTTTTTTTCCCCTTATGTTCGCAAACGCTTCGGTCGTCTCGCGAAAGACATGATACGGCACACACCCACCGCAACCTTTCCCGCGCCGCTCGGTATACGGCACAAACCAACCCTCGCAACCCTCGCAAACCAACCGCACAACGTAGCCAACAGGATGTTTGCTCTTGCCTTTTCGCCGCCCCCACACTAGGCTGAGATCCCCGCAATCTCGCCGCAGCGCATCGTTCAACAACACCCGCGTGTGCATCCATCGGAGAATTTTTCATGAAACATCGGTCTATTTCTTTCTCGATCCTTGTGCTGGCAAAGCTCTTTGCCTTTCTTCTGTTTGGCATTTCCACAAAAGCCCATGCCATCACGGTTTCGGGAACCCTCTACACCAACACACAATGGACCAAAGCCCAATCTCCCGTTATCGTCACAGGCGACCTGACCGTCAATACGGGCGTGACACTGACCATCGATGCCGGCGTTGAAGTCTTGTTTCGTTCGAGCGACGGCTCTGTCAGCGGCAATGATACCGCACGCGTAGAACTGATCCTCAACGGAAGCCTCGTTGCCAACGGAACCTCCAGCGAACGCATCCAATTTCGCTGCGAAACAGGAACGACGCGAGGTTGTTGGTACGGCATCCGTGTCGCAACAAACGTCAGCGCCACCCTCAGCCACGCTCTAATCCGCGATGCCCAATATGGCCTTTATCTCGAAGGTAGCGCAACCTCAACCGTGACCGACACCGAGATCACCAACACCGCACAATACGCCTTTTACGCCTCCGCAGGCTCCATCCCCACACTCACTCGCGCCAACATCCACCGCAACAGCAACGGCGTCTACACCAACAACGCAAAACTCACGATGCGCGAGTCTCTTGTGTACCGAAACACCAGCACCTACGCCATCTACATCTCTTCCACCAGTGCTTCGGGCGAATCCCTCCTCGACAACAACACGATCACCCTCAACACTTACTACGGCCTTTACACAAACGTCGGTGCCAGCGGCGGTACCGTCACCGTCCAAAACAACATCATCTCCAAAAACTACTCCACCAGCACAGATTTCTACAACAGCAGCACCACCTATATGCCCACCTGCAAAAACAACCTG
>CAUJFU010000245.1 GCA_963169055.1 Myxococcota bacterium | reverse complement strand
AGCCGGGTTCGGGTTTGTTGTGGAAAAAGTCGATGGCCCCACCCGCTGAAGTCAATTCGTACGGACTCATCGCCGCGTCGCCCACGATCATGCAGTACCACTCGCGATCCAATTGCTCCAAAAGATGCTTGGTTTCTTCGCCTTTCATCAACGAGATATCTTGATAAAGCCGCTCGTACGGGCAGTTGTGAAAATAATAAAAGCGAAAGGCTTTGAAGTGATTCGCTGCATGGGCCGCCGAGAACAAACGCTCGCAAAGGTGAGTGTATGGGGTCATCGACCCTCCAACATCCATCAACAACAGCAGTTTGACGGTGTTTTTGCGGGGCGCACGAAAAACAATCTCGATATCTCCTGCATTTTTGGCGGTCTCGTCGATGGTTTCATCGAGATCAAGTTCATCTTGCGCACCATCACGTCGCAACTGCCGAAGCTGGCGAAGCGCAACACCGATCGATCGCGTATCAAGAACCACGTCATGCCGCAAGTTGCGAAAAAGCCGTTTCGAGGCGACTTGGATCGCCGAACGACCGCCCCCTTCACCGCCGACACGAATCCCTGCGGGATTCTGCCCGCCTTGACCGAAAGGGCTGGTTCCGCCCGTCCCGATCCAACGATTCCCCCCATCATGCCGCTCTTTTTGCTCTTTCAGGCGCTGCTCAAAAAGCTCTCGAAGACGCTCCAAATCGAGCGCCTCCAATTGCTCCCGTTCTTCGGGGCTTAGATCGGGCGGCGGGATCGGCGATGACAACCAATCCAACAACTGCTCGCTCAACGCTTCGGGTGCTTCGGCATCTTGGAAGAAACTGGCAAAACATTGATCGTACAGATCGTACTGCGACTCTCGCTTCACACAGACGGCACGGCACAGATGATAAAAGCGCATCAGGGAAGTCCCCGACAGATCGCGGCCCAACGCCTCCATCAAGGTCATCCACTCCGTCACGCTCACCTTGATCCCATGACTCCGAAGAAAATAGAAAAAATCGATAAACATATCCTCAAGATCCCCATTCTTCGGGCAGTTGTGCATCCATCCGATCTCGCACAACGCGCTCACGAACCCGCCTCACGCAAAGATCTTTTTCCCACGTTGCATGATCTGTTGAAACGCCCGAGTATCCGTCTCTTTCTTCAGCAACACACCAAGGTACGGGATCTCGCGCTTCATGCTCGATAAATCGATCCCGCCACGCGCCAAGGCCCCGATCCAATCGATTAATTCGCTCGTCGATGGGCGTTTGCGGATCTCGGACTGCTCGCGTATCCAATAAAAGCGCTCCAAACATTGCTTGATCAACGTAGCATCCAAGTGCGGATGATGCACACGAATGATCTGCGTCATCATCTCAGGTTCGGGAAAGGCGATGTAATGAAACACACAACGCCGCAAAAAAGCGTCGGGAAGCTCTTTTTCCGCGTTGGAAGTGATCACCACCATCGGTCGATGTTTTGCGATCACTTCTTCGTTGGTTTCCATGATCGTAAAACGCATCGCATCCAACTCGTGCAGCAGATCGTTGGGAAACTCCATGTCGGCCTTGTCCACCTCATCGATCAACAACACCACGCGCTCTTCGCTCGCAAAAGACCGTCCCAACGGACCCAAACGAATATAGTTGCGGATATCCGAAACATCCCCCTCACCAAAACGACTGTCGTTCAAACGCTGCACCGTATCGTACACATACGCCCCATCTTGGGCCTTCGACGTCGACTTCACATGCCAACGGATCAAAGGCATCCCCAAGCCCTCTGCGATCGCTTCCGCAAGCAGCGTCTTGCCAGTCCCCGGCTCTCCCTTCAACAACAACGGACGCTCCAACGTCAGCGCAACGTTGACCGCATCTTGCAGATCACGCGAAGCGATGTATCGCTGCGTGCCTTGAAACCGATGAAATCCACTCATTCACAACCCTCATCACGCCGCATCTTCAGGCGATATGCCCTCCCTGTACGCGGCCTTCTTACGTTCGATGCCTTTACGGTTCAGCCTTTTTCGAGTTAATCTGACCGACAAACCGATGGGGCGAAAACCACGCATCGCAGTATAACCAGACACGCGCCTCTTGTCAGCTTCCATCCCCGAAAAGACGCATCCAAGAGGCCACCCATCACCTCGACACACCTACGGCTCGCTGCTGCGATGATCTCACGGCTTGCCGAACCAACGCTCTTACGGCTTGCTGAACCAACGCTCTTACGGCTCGCTGAACCAACGCTCTTGCAGCTTGCCGAACCAACGCTCTTGCGGCTTGCTGAACCAACACTCTTGCGGCTTGCCGACTCGACAGGCTTGGTGCTCTGTCCGCATCAACGCTCACCCAACGAGGCGATCGAATGAACCGAACCGCCAAATCGAAAAAACATCCCCCCGCACACGATAACGCCCATCAAGGCGAACTCTCCACAGCCTCTGAGACACAACAGCTAACCGCCCATCAAAGCGAACTCTCCGCAACTTCCGAGACACCATCGATGGCTCCAAGCGAACTCTCCGCAACTTCCGAACTACAATCCCTGCGCAATGCCCTTGCGCGGTACAAAGCCAAAGAAGACTTTCTTCGCAACGTCTCAAAAAAGACCTCTCACTTGACGGGCGAGGCTTTTTTATGCGCCATCGTCCAAGAAGTCGCCCTCGGGCTCAACGTTCCTGACGTCTTGATCGCAGAAAACAACGGCCAGCAGCTCCGAACTGTCGCACTTTGGAAAGCAGGCACGCTTTACACCGATTGCCCGCTGTCTTGGTCCGAACTGCCCTGCTTTTATACGCCCAAAGACAACGAAGGTATCTGCCGCTTTGTCTGTGAAAAGCGCCAAACGACGCCATGCCCGCTCGTCCAACAACAAGGACTGGGCATCCCTCTTCACAACCATGCCCTCGAAGTGATCGGCTACTTCTGCATCGCGGATCACGATCCACTCGAATACATCGAAGATCTCATCGACTTGCTCAAGATCCTTGCATCGCGCATCGCCGCAGAACTCGAACACCGACAAACCAACCGCTCCCTCCAAGCTCTCAACCAAGAGCTCGAACAACGCGTACTCGAACGCACCCAAGCCCTCCACACCTCCGAACAAAAATACCGCACCCTGTTTGAGGAAAACCAAGACGCTGTGATGCTCTTGCACCACGAGCGTTTTCTTGACTGCAACCGCGCCACACTTCAACTCTTTGGCTGCGAAACCAAAGAACAATTTCACGGAAAACGCCCCTCCGATTTTTCCCCTCCAAACCAGTCTTGCGGCACTCCGACCCAGCAGCGCGCACAACACGAACTCCGCATTGCCTTCCAACAAGGCAAACATCGCTTCGAGTGGCTTCACCAACGCCTCGATGGAACGATCTTTCCCGCAGAGGTTTGGCTCACCGCCATCCCCAGCCAAATCCCCGCCCAAATCATCGCTGTGGTACGCGATATCTCCGCACAAAAACAAGCCGAAGAACAACGTAACCGACACATCGCAGCCATCGAGTCTGCCGCCGATGGCATCGCACTTTTTGAAAAGAACCAATACACCTACGCCAACAAAGCCTATTGCCAACTCTTCGGATACAAGGACGCTTCCGAACTACTTGGCCACGATTGGAAGATCACCTACCCCCCCGAAGAACGCGAGCGACTGCCCAAAGAAGCCGGCCCCTCCCTGCGACAAGAAGGCTTTTGGCACGGCGAATCTATCGGCCTTCGCGCAAACCAAGAAACCTTTCCTCTCGGGATGTCGATCAACTTCACAAAAAACGGCGAAGCGATCTGCGTTTGCCGAGATATCTCCAAACAAAAAGAAAACCAAGAAAAACTCCACCGCCTCAACGAACAACTCCAGCGCGCCAACGAAGACTTGGACCAAGCCACACGCCACAAAGACGAATTCTTGGCCAACATGAGCCACGAACTCCGCACTCCGCTCAATGTGATCCTCGGTATGTCCGAAGGACTCCAAGAAGGCATCTTTGGCCCGATCAGCAAAGAACATCTCCAAGCTCTCCGCACCATCGAGCGCAGCGGACGCCATCTGCTCGAACTGATCAACGATATCCTTGACCTCGCCAAGATCGAAGCAGGGCGATTGTCCCTCCAAGAAGCCCCTGTTCCCGTCCATTATCTCTGCGAAACCAGCCTGTCTTTTGTGCGGCAGATGGCCCAACAAAAAAACA
>CAUJFU010000244.1 GCA_963169055.1 Myxococcota bacterium | reverse complement strand
CGAGCTTGGGACGCTTGGTGTGCAGCTTGAGATGGGGGGACCGATCTTTATGGCTTCGTTGACGACGGTGATCAGCTTTGCTTCGCTGATCTTTTCGGATCATGTCGGGTTGCGCAGTATGGGATGGACCGCAGTGATCGGGCTGATCACCTTGTTGTTTGGCTGCCTTGTTTTTCTTCCCGCCTTGATGGAAGTGTTTTTCCGACGCTGGCCGCTGCCCAAAATGACCGAAAACGAATAGTCCGTAGGATAGGTGGTGGATCGTTGGATGGGTGTGGTGGGGCTTTGCCCCACGCCCCACAAGGGACCGTTTGCCCCTTGACCCCGTGTTTTGCGGAACGAGCAGAGATATCTCAAATCAACGGCTCTGCCGCGTGGAGTGGCGCGAACACGGTTTTTTTTGCGACACGTCGCAGGGCGTGGGTTATGGGTTGTTTTGTTTTTGTTGTTGTGCGGCGCGCATTTGGGGGACGGTGAGTGTGGAGCCGTCGGGACTCCAGCCGGGGCGGCCAAAGAGATAACGCAGGCGCACAGACAAGGGGTTGGATTTGAGGGCGTCTTGGAAGATGGCGACCCATTCGTGGAAAGCGATCAGGATAGGATTGAAGGTGGCGAGCGGCTTGAGGATGCCGTATTCGCAAGGTTCATTGGGGTCTTCAGCTTCAAAAGTGCCGAATATCCGATCCCAGAGGATCAAGATGCCCCCATAATTTTTGTCGAGGTATTTGAGGTTGATGGCGTGGTGGACGCGGTGGTGAGAAGGGGTGTTGAGGATCCATTCGAGAGGTCCGAGCCGATCGATGGCTTCGGTGTGGATCCAGAACTGATAGACAAGGCTGACACCCGCTTGGAAGGCGATCAGGGCGGGATGAAAGCCGAGAAAGGCCAAGGGAAGCCAAAGCAGCCATCCTCCCGAGAGAAAGCCTGTCCATGTTTGGCGCAGGGCAGTGGAGAGGTTGTAGTGTTGGGAGGAGTGGTGGTTGACGTGAGCGGCCCACAGCCACCGTGATTCATGGCTGATGCGGTGGAACCAGTAGTAGCAGAGATCTTCGGCGAAAAAGATCAGCACAAAGGCCCACCAAGTGAAGGGGACCGTCCAGAGGCGGTGTTGGTACACCCAAACACTGACGGCAAGGGTGATGAATCCTGTGAGCAGTTTGGTCAAGAGATTGCCAAAGCCCATCATCAGGCTGGCGATCGTGTCGCGGATCTCATAATCGGCCTTGTGACGGAGCTTTCCGAGCAACATCTCCAAGATGATCAGCGCCACAAAGCCCGGGATCGCGTACTGAACGGGATCGGGTAGGTGGTTCGGTGGCATGGTCTTTTTCTCCTCGATGATCGACACGGTTCGATGGGGTGGGGTTGGAACCCCACTCCGCGCCCTTGGTGCGGCTCCTTTGACCCCGTATGGGCGGAGCGAATAGGTGTTTTTCAAATCAACAACACGGTCGCTTGAAGGTCCGCGAACACGGGGCGTTGTCTACGGTATCGCTTCGATTCTACGCAGCGCCCCATGATGCGACGATTTCGCGCAAACGGGCCGCCTGTGCTTGTTGATCTTCGCGCAATGTATCGCAAAAACGCCCTCGATCAAAAGACCGCACGTGCAGATCGAGACAAGGTGGGGTTCCTTGAACGCGCAAAGAGCGGATGCTTGAACGCCGATAGCTGCGCAAGTTGAGGTGAAGCCCGTGAACAAACAACACCCAGATCTGTTCGCCTTTGCGGTCAAGGGCAAACGCCATGGTTTTGCAGAGGGCGAGATCTTCGGGCATTTCGCCGATCGCTGCATGAAAGCGATCGCGGATCTCCTGTTCTTGTGGCATCTCTCGGGTTTTGGTTTGGCCTAGCAGATAGTGCAGCACAACGATGATCGCGATACCGCCCGCTGCGAGGCCCAAAAACAACGGGTTCATCAAGACTCCTTTGTTTGTGTGTCGATGGGTTCGACACATTGGCGGTTTTGGGTGATGGCGTTGAAGAGTTTTCGCTCCTGTTCGAGCCATGCTTGGATGATCTCTTCGTCGACGTGGTGGTCGCGCAAGGTCTGTTCGACGATCCACAGGCGGCGATGAAATTGGCCGGCATTGATGCGATGAGGCCGATGAGCCGAGCCGATCGGACGGCCTTGATAGGTATGTGGCCCGCCGAGGTGTTGGCTTGCGTGTTCCAATTCGTGTTGGATCAGGCGGTTGCGATCGATCTTGGTAAAGAAAAAACCGATGATCGAGTCATCATAAAAGCGCCCAACGAATTGCTCGACGATGCGACGGAGGGCAGGTTCCCCACCGATGCGCTCGTAGTACGTCGGAAAGCCTGAATGGAGGGGGATTTTTTCGGGTGGGTGCGGTTGTGTCATGCACTTTTTTCCTTGGCGTGAGATGAGCTTGTTTTTGTGAGCAGCCCTGTGTGTGGGGTGTGCTGTCTTTGGATAGAGATGGTGTATGGGGGAGTTTGTGTCGAGGGGCAGAGGCGCGCCATCTTTCGCTGTGGGGATGTGTGTTGTAGGATGGCGTGCCTTCCTGCGTGGAGGGCGTATGTTGAAGTGAAAACGCGATCAAGAACACCGAAGATAGGAGGTTTGGATGACGCCTGAAGTCCACGTGATCACACACCCACTGGTTCAGCACAAGTTGACGATTATGCGGCGAAAAGAGACCAGTACGGCGAGCTTTCGTCGATTGCTGAGCGAGGTGAGTTTGCTGTTGGGGTACGAGGTGACACGCGATCTGCCTCTTGTGACAGAGGAGATTGAAACACCTTTGGCCAAGATGCAAGCGCCGTTGCTTGAGGGGAAAAAGATTTTGATCGTGTCGATCTTGCGGGCGGGGACGGGGATCTTGGATGGTCTGTTGCAGTTGATGCCTTCAGCGCGGGTGGGGCATCTTGGTTTGTATCGCGATCCTGCGACGTTGCAACCTGTGGAATATTATTTCAAGATCCCCGAAGACATTACAGAGCGTGCGGTGATCGTGGTGGATCCGATGTTGGCGACAGGCCATTCGGCAGCCGCAGCGGTCGAACGGATCAAAGCGCGAAACCCCCGCAACATCAAGTTTTTGTGCTTGCTTGCAGCGCCCGAAGGTTTGGCCTATTTCCATAAGCACCACCCCGATACTCCCGTGTATACGGCAGCCATCGATGAGTATCTCAACGATCATGGCTACATTGTTCCGGGGTTAGGCGATGCAGGAGATCGGATCTTTGGGACCAAGTGACGCCGCGCAAAGGTCATGTTGGTAGCCTGAAAACACAACATGAGAGCAGCGTGTGTTTGTGAAGACGGACGGATCGGGCCGCAAGGAGAAAAAGTCGATGGGGATGCAAGAAGTAAAACAAAAACAACCGAACGTTCGATGGTTTGGGCGTGTTGTGTTGTGGTCGATGTTTTTCTGGGTGAGTTGGGGCGTGGGAGCTTGCGGCGGGCCGATCGAGTGCGAACCCTGTAAAGAAGGTTCAACGCGCTGTGATCCTCAACAGAATGGGGTTTTGCATTGTGAGAAGATTCCAGAGCGCGCTTGTTCGGGTTGGATCTTGCGAGCTTGCGGAAGTGGGATGCGTTGCACGAGCACAAACCAAGGGGCGTTGTGTTTGCTTCAAGCAGGATGCCCGGGGGCCTGTGTTGCGGGAACAACCAAGTGCCAAGGCGAAGAAGTGGTGTTATGCCAAAAAGAGGCAACAGCGGATTGTCCCGATTGGAAGCCGTATCGGATGTGCCCTGCGGGAGCGAATTGCAAAGACGGTGTGTGCCAAGGCGTCGCAGGATGCGTAGGGACTTGCCAAGACGGTGCAGTGCGCTGCGAAGGAAACAGCGTGCAGGTGTGCGCCAAACAACCGGGGTTATCGTGCCCGATCTGGAACACCACCCAAACTTGCACAAGCAACCAAACCTGCGAAGAAGGGCGCTGCAAAGGAACAGGAGGCTGCACGCCTTCTTGTCAAAAAGATGAAAAACGCTGTGTGCAAAATGCGTTGCAAGCCTGTGAAGATCCCGGCAATGGTTGTTATCAGTGGGGAGCGACCGTCGCTTGTGCGGCGGGTGAGTTGTGTCAGGGTGGGATCTGCTCGAAGTCTTGTTTGAATGTGTGTACTGTCGGAGCGACGCAATGTTTGGGGGCGGGTTATCAAACGTGCGTCAAGGATATCGACACAAACTGCCCGGTATGGGGTGTGGTGGTGGATTGTCCTGCGGGGCAGACTTGTAAGGCTGGAAAGTGCGAAGTCGCGACGTGTCAGAATGCTTGTCAAAGTGGGCAGACACGTTGCGCAGGCGCGCAGATCGAGCGCTGTGAGCGCGATGGGAGCGGGTGTTACGTTTGGAGCGCTGCGGCCTGTCCTGTCGGGCAAAGCTGCCGTGACAACAAGTGTCAAGTCGCTTGCAACGATGCCTGCACAGCGGGAGCAAGCCGTTGTGCAGGGGCCACCGATGTGGAGACGTGCGCCAAAGATGCGAATGGTTGCCTTGTGTGGAAGAAAGGGCCTTGTGCTGCGGGGCAGATCTGCGAAAACAACGCTTGCAAGGGCGCTTGCCAAGACGCTTGTGTTGCGGCTGCGACGCGTTGCGCAGGGACGCAGATCGAGCGTTGCGAAAAAGCAACCAGCGGCTGTACCGAATGGAAGGCAAGCGCCTGTCCAAGCGGCCAAAGCTGTCAAGGAAATGCTTGTGCGTCGACTTGTTCAAATCCTTGTACCAGCGGGGCAACGCGTTGTGCAGCCAACGATATCGAGGTGTGTCAAGCTGATGCGACGGGCTGTTTCAAGTGGGTCAAACAGTCCTCTTGCAGCGGCGGAAACGTGTGCAGCGGAGGAAGTTGCGTAAAGCCGACGGATCCCGCCCTTCGCACCGATCAAGAAGTCTGCACGCGATGGAAGGCAGACTTTCCCATCGCAGGCCAAGCCAACTTTCAAAGTGCCGGAGGATGTGACCCCGGAACCATCTCACAAGCTTCGATTGATGATGCCATCCGCCGAGTCAGCCTGTATCGCTATCTCGTTGGATTGCCCGGTGTCACCGAGCAAACCACGCTCAAACAGCAGATGCAAGAATGTGCGGTTCTTCAAGCCAACAACGATGGACCCGGCTCTGGCCCCAATCCACACAGTCCGCCGAGTACATGGAATTGCTATACCTCGGGTGGAGCCGCAGGATCAGGATCGAGCAACCTTTCATGGGGCGTCGGCCACCCCGCTGAAACGGTCACGCAGTACATCGCAGATCGCGGCACCCCCTCCCTCGGGCATCGCCTCTGGATCATCTCTCCCGGGATGGGCAAGACGGCCTTCGGCTTGGCGACTGGATCGGGCCGCTGGCGCGTTGCTTCGTGTATGTACTCTTTTGATCGCTCTGGAACCGGCCAAGTCGACTACGTCGCTCTTCCACCCGCTGGACCCGTCCCAATACAGGCCATGGGATCGGGCTATTCCGTCGTCGACCTCTGGTCCTTCACAAGCTCCAAGTACTCGACTTCTGCGGTGTCTTCCGTCACCCTCACCCGAAAAAGCGACAACGACGTTCAAACCCTTACCACCGGTCGCATCTCAGGTTATGGACACCCCAGCGGGATCACGTTTAAGCCCCGTCTGCCCCTCGCTGGCGAATCCTACACCGTTCAGATCGGCACTGTCTTTTCTTATGATGTGCGTTTCTTTGATTGCAAATAGAGCGTCAAGGGACACAAGTCGGTTAGGGATATGTGGGGTGTGACGCCACGCCCCACAAGGGAGCTTTGCCCCATTGACCCCGTGTTGGCGGGGTGAACGATGGTGTTTCAAACAAACAGCACAGCCGCTTGAAGTGTTGCGAACACGGCTTTTGAACACGGCTTTTGTTGTCAACAGGCGGCTCTCTGTGTGTTCGGTTTGTGCGTTTTTTCAAACGGAAAACAGCGCATGTTGGTTTGGTTCTTGAGGGTGTAAACGATGGCAAATTATGTCAAAAAGAGGTTCGGGTTGGTTTTTTTAGCGACGGTTGTTTTTTGTGTTTCTTTGGTGGGATGCCGCTCTCGGGTGTGTACATCGCACTTTGTTTGTCAAGGGTACGGCTGCCGCGATCTGATGTGCTTAACCGAATGTACGAAAAATGAGGAGTGCGATCAGACCCCTCGGGCGGGAGCCAACAACACTTCGATCCCAAGCGGGTATGTCTGCAACGCAGGGGCTTGTGTGTGCGATAAAAACCAACCCGATGCACATTGCCACCGCGTATGTTTCCAAGCCGCCGATTGCAACAAGATCATCGATCCAAAAACAGGGGCGGTGATGTCCACCAAAAACGGCTTTGTCTGCCAAGATCCCAGCAAAGGCGATATCCCGAGTGATTCGATTCCCGGACAATGCCTCTGTCCCACAGGTTCGACTTGCAAGTGACATTAGGATTTACGCAGTTGCGAAAAAAAGCCGTGTTCGCGACACTTCAAGCGACAGAGTCGTTGTGTTGAAAAACCGTGATCTCTTCGCCCCTCTCGGGGTCAAGGGAGCGGCGCTCCCTTGTAGGGTGTGGGGCAACGCCCCACCGAACCGCGTAAGTTCGATACGATAAAGTCCTACGATGTTTTTCGGAATGCTTCGGCATACAACACGCAGACCCCACGCTGCGCAACGCACACGAGAAAACACATGGCACGATTATTTGTTGCCCTATTGTTCGGACTATTGGGCTGTTTGCACCGCTTTTCTTTTGCTCAATCTCCTCCATCTACGGGAAAATCAACCCCCAAGGTTGGGGACACAGCCACTTCAAAACAGAACCCCGCCAAGCCCGATGCCCCTCCTCGATCGAACACCTCTCCGATCTCCCCACCCTTGGGGGCGACCCAAACCCCTGCGCTGCCTTCGGTTGCATCGCAGAAACAAGACGATTTGACGCTGCTCTATCACACCGATCTTGGGGGGCGTTGGCGGTCGTTCTTTTGTCCGAAGAAAAAGGATGAAACGCAAGAAGAAACACCGCCCGATATGGCGAACCTCCTTGGATTGATCCAGTCGATACGCCAAGAACACGCGAAACAGGGCTTGCTCAAGCCGTTGCTGTTTTCGACAGGGGACAGCTTCGCGCCCGATCGTTCAGCGCGTTATATCCTCCATCTCGGCGCACAGACAGGGGCTGCTTTTTTGGCCAAATACCTTGCGCTCATGGATTACGATGTGTTGGGGATCGGGGCAGCGGACTTTGGAACGGAGTCGCGTCAGCTCAAGTTGATGTTGGAGGCTGCACGAGCAGCGGGTGTGCGCTTTTCGCTTGCCAACGTCAAGAAGATCCCGTCGGAGCATCCGCTGGATGCGTTAAAGGAGCAACCGACCCAAGTCGCTCCTTCGACCTTTGTGATCCAGCGTGGGCCTTGGCGTATCGGAGTGTTTCATCTGAGTCCCGAGTCCATGCCCGAGGGGGCGCAAGAACCGAGCGCTCGGAAGATCACGTTGGTTGCGCCCGATGAGTTCGCCAAAGAGCGCGTCAAAGAACTGCGTGAAAAGCACAAAGCGGATATCGTGGTGGTGCTTTCGGATCTTGAAGTGGGCGAATCCAACGGCAGTAACGCACGCAAGTTGGCCTCCGAAGTCGAAGGGATCGACGTGATCGTGGCGAGTCGGATGTCCAAAGGCAAGTCAACGGGGATGATCACGCATTACGCGGAAAATGGCGCGGTGACGTGGATCGTCGGAGGGCGCCCACACGGCGCACAGCTTGGTCAACTGCGTTGGTCGCTGCGCCGCAAAGACGGAAAAGTCCAGATCGACCGAGTGGATCATCGTTTTTATGCTTCCGAAGAAAAGCATACCCACACGCGCCTGCGAGAAGAATTATTGCAGTGGGAAAAAACCTACTGTCAAAACTGGGGCGCACCGATGGGAAACGGGCGGATACAGGGCGATGATGGTATGAGCGAGGAGCAGTTTCGGCAGTACGTGTTGGACTGGCTGCGGTTGCAAGGAAAGGCCGAAGTGGCGTTTTTGCCTGCGTCGGCGTTTGGGGGGGGCGTCTTTCCGATCAAGCAGCACATCAGCATGGATGATCTGTTTCGGGCCATCCCTCGGGAAGAATCGCTGGCGATCCTCACGATGACAGGAAAAGACCTGACCGCCCTCATCGAAACATCGGAGTCTGCGGGGCCTACGTCCAAGCCGTTCTCTTTTGTGGGGGTGTCTTCAAGCAACGTGAATGGCCGAAAAATCGAGGAAAAGCTGCATTATCATCTTGTCACCACCCAAAGCGTTGCGATGGGCGAACACCCCAAACTTGCGAAGTCCGCGATCTTGCGGATGTCGGTGTTGACGCGTGCGGGCGGTTATCCGCTGCTGTTGCGACAAGCCTTGGTTGATCATTTTCGCTTTCATCAATTCAAGGGATTCCGACGCGATCCAAAAAAGACCGATCTTGCGGGAGAACAAGTGATCCCCCACCATGGAAAGCTCCAAGATCTCGAAGCCAAGCCGACGTGGACGTTCAACTTCTCCTTCCAAGCGGGCTTTACAGCGCTCAGCATTGAGCCGATCAATATCAACGTTGTCTATACCCAACACGAAGAGTTTAATGGCGGATTCTACGAGAAATTCAATGCCCAAGGCCAGCTCCAAAGCTCCCTCAAGATGGAGACTTCTCAACATTTGTGGGTGACGGAGCTGAATATCAATTACGCTTTGGATACGAGCATTCAATGGAGCAAAGGCCCACCCGCAGGGCCGATCGATCCGCGCATCTATCAGGAAAGCAACGATCAAGTGACGTTGAAAACCCAGTACCATTGGCATTTTTTGAAGAATGTGTTCAAAGACACCAAGTGGGAAGTGGCGTCGCCTTTCATCGAGGCGCTGCTTGAAACGGAACTCTCCACCACCCAACGCCCCGATCTTTCGCCTCAAAAGTTCTTTGAAAACAGCGGAAGCACCGAGCTTTTTCATCACTTTGAAACACGCGCCAAGTTGGGACTCAGTTTTCAATACGACTCCAAGATCACGATGCGGCTTGGTGGGGTGTGGCGCAAAGAATGGGCGCCCGGCTTGACTTTGAAAGATCCCGTGAACACCCCCGCACGCGTGAATCTCGATAGCTCCTTGGGCTTTTCGGTTGATTATGAGGTGGAGGGCTGGACGTTTGTAAAGCTTGGGCAAGTTCCGTTGACGCTCAAGTCCAAAGCCGAGTACAACATGACTTTCGTGATTGGTCAGGGCAAAGACGGTCTGAACCTGCACGACTTTCGCTGGAACAACGAGATGCGCATCGGGATCACCAGCGGCCTTTTTCTTGCGCTCGGCTTTCGCATGATCGTCTTTCGTGGCATCTTTCGGCCCCTCAACAACAATCCCGACAAGAAGTTTATCCACGGCCCTGTAGCCTTTCGTTTTGATCCGAGCCTTTCGTTTGGTTTTCAATGGGGCGCACGCCATCAAGATCGTTAGCCTTGCTTTCGCGACAGGATTCTTGGTCGTTGTCGCGCCGTGTTCAGGGAAATACATCGGGCATGAAACACATGACTTATTCTGATGGATTAAAGGAGAAACTGACGCGACCTGCGTCGTTTCAGTACGATGCAATCGACCTTTTTGCTGGATGTGGAGGACTGTCTCTCGGCTTTGAAGCCTGTGGCATCCGTACGAGTGGGTACGAAATGGAATCTGATTATGCGAACACCTACTCACGCAACCTAAGTGGCTCCTGCAAATGCAAGCGGCTTGAGATCGGAGAAGAGTATCCTTTCGTGCCAATTGTGATCGGTGGTCCCCCCTGTCAGCCATTCAGCGTCGGAGGAAAGCAACTGGGCCTCCAAGACTCAAGGGACGGCTTTCCCATCTTCGTCGAAGCTATCAAGAAGGTTGATCCTGATATTTGGATTTTTGAGAACGTGCGTGGTCTTTTGTATCGAAACAAGCGCTATTTTGAAGAAATCCTAGATCGGCTCAAAGAATTGAATTATGTAGTTGAATATCGGTTGCTGAATGCTGTTGGATTTGGTGTTCCTCAAAACCGAGAGCGTCTCGTTGTTGTTGGGCATCGTGGGGTTTTTCAGTTCCCGAAGGAAACTTCTGCTCGGGTGACGGCTGGTGAAGCCCTCGGTGAATTGGCCATCTCCATTCCGAATGACGCTAAGTTCCTCACCCCGAGAATGGACGAGTACGTCGCCAATTACGAGAAGGCATCCAAATGCGTCACCCCACGCGACCTTCACCTAGACCGCCCCGCACGAACCCTTACCTGTAGAAATCTGGCGGGTGCTACCGGAGATATGCATCGGCTCCGCCTCCCAGACGGCAGGCGGAGAAGAATCACCGTTCGTGAAGCTGCGCGTCTTCAGAGTTTTCCCGATACGTTCGAGTTCTCTGGAACAGAAACAAGCCAATACTATCAGGTCGGCAACGCAGTGCCTCCTTTGTTCGCTCACGCAATTGCCTGTTCCGTTGTCGAATACTTGAGATCAAAACATCGTTTTTCAAACTCCGAAATCGTGCATCAGAACCTACCCTCACAACCAGAACTTTTCGTAATGGAGTCGCAAGAGAGGTAACGCTTGACACCTGATTTTATCCCTACGACCCAAAAATCGTACTCGATGAAGAAAGTCATCAACGAGGCTCTTCACATCCTCGACAGCCTAGGCATTCCATTCAACGGCTTGACTGAGCGCCGTCTTGAGCGGATGGCGATGGCGTTTTTGGCGGTTCTGGATGTGAAATGCTCGACAGATTGGTCAAAAGCCAAGCAGAGCGGAGATGGATGGGCTCCCCAAACAAAGCAGATGATCGACTACATCAACAGTCACTTTGGCGAATCTATTTCGAGTGGATCGTATGACGATATTCGCCGTAAAGATTTGAAGCTGGCCACGGTTGCAGGGATCATCGAACGTAGTGCAAACGATCCAAATGCGGCGACAAACAACCCAACGCGAGGTTATGCTTTGAGTCCTCGATACATCCACATTGTCCGTTCGTACGGCAACGAGGGGTGGGAAAAAGATGTTGACGAACTTCTTGCGCAGACAGGTACGTTGCGCGACAGGCTCTCTTCTCAAAGAGAGATAAAAAGGGTGAGCGTATCGCTTCCGAGTGGGCAGAAATTGGAGTTTTCGCCCGGCAAACACAATGAGTTGCAGAAGGCTGTTATTGAGGAGTTTCTTCCTCGTTACGGTTTTGAGTGCGCGGTGCTTTATGTCGGCGACACGGCAAACAAGTTGCTTCTGTGCGACGAGCGTCAATTGGCGGCGTTGTCCTTCTTTGAAATCGCACACGATGAACTACCTGATGTTCTTGCGTACAGTCCGTCGAAGAACTGGCTATTTTTGATCGAAGCAGTCCACAGTTCAGGCCCGATCACATCCGTGAGGCTTGAAGAACTCAAACGCCTAACCGCAGGCTGCACAGCCGAGATCGTGTACATCACCGCGTTTCTTGACCGAGCAACGTTTCGGAAGTTTGCGCCGGATATCGCGTGGGAAACCGAAGTCTGGATCGCTGATTCTCCGGACCATCTGATCCATTTCAACGGAGACAAGTTTTTGGGTCCATACAAAGAATAGAGTGGGCTACGCATCTAGGGGATCCCATCTATGGCGACGCTTGTTTCGGGCCGAAGGAGAAGCGCGAATGTCTGTGGTTCGACCACCGTTGTTGATTCAAGCCGCAGATCCGCCACCTGTCGGATCTGTGTGGAAACTCACGCCTTTGGACGAGGTCAACCAAGCGTTGATCATCCGAGGGACATGGGTCTTTGATGCGCTGTTGGATGTGGAGCGCCTCAAGGAGACATTGGGGTTGTTGTTGTCGGATTATCCGCATCTTGCGGGACGGATGGAGCAAGGAGTTGGTATCGCGCTCAACAATGCAGGGGTTCCGTTTCATACAGCGGAGCGGTTCGATATCAAGATCGCGGATATCGAAGCGGATCATGCGTTAGCGCAGTCTTTTGCGCGGTGGCCCAACAAAAAAGCTTTTCGGCGCGGAAAAGAAGCAGGGATCGCGATCTGTGTAAGTTCTATCCATGATGGTACGGTGCTGAGCGTGTCCTCTTCGCATGCTTTGATGGACGGAAACAGCTTTTACACGATGGTGGCGAATTGGGGGCGGCTTTACGCTGGAAAGTCGATGGTTGCGCCTTGTTTGGATCAATCGTTGGTTCAAGCCTTCCAGCCGACAGAACCGTTGCTGTCCAAAAATGAAGTTCGCGAGCGCGTCGTTGCAGCGGGCTGGATCAAACCAAGCTTGCTCAAACTGATGTCGGGCTTGCCCTTGTTTTTATTCGGCGGGATCTTGCAGCGCACACGACCGATCTTTTTGTCGGAAGAGGCCCTTGCAGGTCTGCGCAAGCGCACCGAAGAAGCGGCAGGAAAAGAGATCGGCTTGCATGCGTTGTTGTGTGCGCATCTTTCTCGAAGTTGTGCGCAGCTTTTTCATGCGTCGGCTTCGGTGGCGTGCGGTCAAGTCAGCGTCTTGGATGGGCGAGAGCGGCTTGCAGGGATTCCACCCGAATTTGTGGGGAATGCTTCTTTTGTGGCGAGTGGTGCGGCGTTTCGCTCGGATGAGTCTTTGGTAGATATCGCAACGCGCACACAACAAGCGTTGGCTCCTTCGTTGGTACGGCCCTCTCCGAAGCTAATGGATGATCTACGTTTGACCCTTCAACTGATGCGGCATCGCGGCTTGTTTTATCTACCTTATGATCTCGCTGCGATCTACAACTACCGACCGACGGTGTTTTATGTGAACAATTTTTCAAAGTTCCCGATCTACGGGGTGGATTTTGGGGATTGTGCGCGATCACTGCATCCTGTGTTGGTGATCCCTCACAATCTCCCCGATCCGATCTTGATCTGGCCGGCCCCACCCGCCAGAGGCGGTCTCGAAGTCTATCTGACGGGCTTTTTGGCGCGAGGCGCACACAAACAGCCGATAGACGGCGCATGGTGGCGATCTTTGCGACTTGAACCATCGCGCTAAACAGCGAAGCGAGTCGCGGTGTGTTTCTTGTGGGGGGGGCGTCGGTTGGATGGATTTGGTGGATGGAGTTTGTGGGTTAGATGGAGTTTGTGGGTTAGATGGAGTTTGTGGGGTTCCACCCCACTCCCCGCAAGGGAGCGCGGCTCCCTTGACCCCGTATAGACGGGGTGATCAGAGATATCCAAACAAACAGCGGTGCCGTTTGAAGGGGTGCGAACACGGGGTTTTGGGGGTGGTGTGTCTTGTGTGGCGTGTTGAGGTTGGGCGGATGGTTTGTGGTGTGCAAAGCGTCCGATGGCTTCGATGTGATAGGCGTGTTGAGGTTGGGCGGGTGGTTTAAGGTTGACGTTCGAAGCGTCCGATGGCTTCGATGTGATAGGTTTGGGGGAAGAGGTCGACAAACCACAGATGAGCGAGGCGCCATCCGCCGCGAGCGAGAGGGAGAGCGTCTCGGCCCAAGGATGCAGGATGACAGGCGACGTAAAGCAATTCGTCACCGGGGGCGCGTGCAAGGGCATTTGCGACGTTGAGATGCAATCCACCACGGGGCGGATCGACGATCAAGGTGTGATCGTGTTGTGTGGTGGGGAGGAGATCGAGGGCTTCTTCGACGCGGGCGGCATGGTAGGTGGTGTGGTGAATGCCGTTGCGTTGGGCATTTTGGCGAGCGTCTTCGATGGATTGGGGGATCTCTTCGATGCCGATGATCTGATCGAAACGTTGGTGGAGATAAAGTCCGATCGAGCCGATACCGCAATAAAGGTCGTACAAGCGCCGATGGGAGGACGTGATGGCATCGCCAAGGGTATCGTAAAGCAGTTTTGCGCCGAGGGTGGAAGTTTGAAAAAAGGACTGGATCGAGAGTTGGAAGCCGATGGATCCGAGGCGTTCGTGGAGCCAAGGTCGCCCCCAGATCTGACGGATCGAGCCTTGAGCGGTATCACCAACGGAGTCATTTTCAAACCAGACGATCCCTGCGAGGCGATGGTCGAAAGCGAGAGAGGCATGTTGAAGTGCGTCTGCAAGCCGCGATACTGCCGCTTCTTGTTCGGGGGTTTGGGCGGGAGCCGTGTAGAGTCCGATCAGATGTTCTCCGCTGGCGAATCCTTCGCGCAAGAGCAGGTGACGCCAAAAGCCTGTGTGGGAGCGTGGATCCCAAGTCGGCGGAGATTCGGTGGTAAGGGCTTGTTGGCGAACGATGGCGAGGAGTTGGTTGGCGGGTTCGCTGATCAGTTCGCATCGGGCCGCATCAACGATCTTGTCGAACCGACCGGGGGCATGGAAGCCAAGATAACGGCCATCGAACGGCAAGCCTGTATCAAGATCTGTTTTGTTGAGGAAGCGCTGTGCGCCGAAAGTCAGCTCGACTTTGTTTCGGTAAGCGTAGGCTTGTTCGGGGCCGCGTGTTGGGTGGATCGTGACTTGTTGTGCGAGTTCTTCGCTGGAAAGGTTCATGGCACGGGCGATGTCGTCGATGGCGGTGCGTTGTTTGGCGGCGCGTTGGGCGTGTAGCTGGAGTCCTTGGAGTGTGCAGCCCCCACACATCTCAAACACCGCACAGCGCGGTGTTTCGGCGGATGCGGGATAACGGATGATGCGCAACGGAACAGCTTCCCACAAGCCCTTGCGTTTGCGACGGGCGCGGACTTCGACTACCGTATCGGGAGGGACGCCACGGATCTCGATGGGATCGCCATCGGGAGCGGTTGCGATGCCGATCCCTTTTCGACCAAGTGCGGTGACTTCGACTTCAAACACTTCTTCGTTGCGTTGCTTTCGTTTGCCCATGATGGGTTTGCTCTCCTTGGGGTTTGCCTTTGTGCTTTGCTTTTGTACACTACAAGCGATTTTGGATGAACTGTGTCACTCCTGCATCGAAAGGAAAAGGTATGTCTGCTTTGCGTGCGTTGTGGTTGCGCCCCGTTTTGGCGTGGAGCGTTGGAGGAATGGTGTTTGGAGCGGCGTTGTTTGCGGGATTGTATGGAGGGAGCGAGTGGATCGGAGGCCGAGCATGGGCAGAACGTCCGTCTTCGCGGCCTGTGGGGGACGTTGTTCGTCCTGTGCAGGCGCATCCTGTGCAGCGGCCTGTGGGGAATGTTGTTCGACCGATGCAGCGGCCTGTGGGGGACGTTGTTCGGCCTGTGCAGACGCGGCCTGTGGGGCAGCATGCTTCTCGTCGAGGTGTGGCGGAGGTGGCGGGAGCGGAGAAAGAAGACTTTTTGACCCGTTACGCAAAGACCTTTCGTTTTCGGATGGGGAAGCCGAGCCATTTTTCGTTTACGCAGGACGGGAAGCAATTGTTGTTTTTGCGTTCGGGTCCACGGAGCTTTGTGCGAAATTTGTATGCGTTGGATCTGGTGACGGGCAAAGAGCGGGTGTTGTTGACCGCAGAGACGCTGCTTTTGGGAGTTCGGGAGAATTTAAGCGAAGAAGAAAAGGCGCGACGTGAACGGCTGCGTTTGGCGGCGCGTGGTTTGGTTTCGTATCGGATCGCGCCTGACGGTGGTTCTTTGTTGTTGCCGTTGTCGGGCAAGTTGTATTTGTATGATCTGGTGGGGGGGCGGGTGCGCGTCTTGGATAGCAAGGCGGGGTATCCGATCGATGCACGTTTTTCGCCTGATGGAAAACAGATCGCCGTGGTGCGTGAGGGAGATCTGTACGTTGTGGAGATCGCGACAGGAAAGGAGCGGCGTTTAACGACGCGCACAGAAGGCATCACCCATGCGACGGCGGAGTTTGTTGCACAAGAAGAGATGGGGCGGATGCGTGGTTATTGGTGGTCGCCCGATAGTCGGCAGATCTTGTATCAACAGACGGATGAGCGGGGTGTGGAGTGGATCTATTTGCCCAACGCAGCGCAACCGCAGAGCAAGCCGCACAAGCAGCGCTATCCGCGCCCCGGCAAGGCCAACGCGATCGTGCGGTTGGGGCTGTTGGATCTGGCGAGCGGAAAGACTCGCTGGATCGGGTGGGATCGCAAGAAATTTCCGTATCTCAACACGGTTCGTTGGTCGAAAGGTGCGCCGTTGACGTTGCTTGTTCAAGATCGTCTACAGCGTCATGCGCAGCTTTTGGCGGTCGATACGGCGACAGGAGCGTTGAGGATGTTGCTCGAAGAGCGCGATGCAGCGTGGTTAAACATCGATCAGAGTGTTCCGCATTGGTTGCCGGATGGCCAATCCTTTTTGTGGTCGAGTGAGCGAGACGGCGGATGGCAGCTTGAATTGCGCGATGCCAAGGGAGCGTTTGTGCGAGTCTTGACGCCGCGTGCGATGGGCTATCGTCGGTTGCTTGCGGTGGACGCTGTGCGTGGGACGGCTTATCTCTCCGCAAGTCCCGAACCCACCGAAGGGCATCTGTATCGTGTTGCGTTGCAGGGCGAACAATGGCGGATGCAACGTCTGACTTACAAAGCGGGCGTTCATTCGGGGCATTTCGGGCACGGAAAAGCGGCCTTGTTGTATGTGCTGACGGCTGCGACGATGGAAGCAGGCACTTCTTACACCGTTCGGCGTTTGGATCCGCCGCTTGGGATCCGTACACTCAAACCTGCCTATCGATCGATGCCTCCGTTGAGTATGCCCAAACCTGCCTATCGATCGATTCCTTCGTTGGGTGTGCCCAAGCCCGCCAGCCGTCCGATTCTTGTGCGGGTGCCGCCATCGTTAAAAACGCCGATGCGTCCGACGCCTTCGCAGGAAAAATCCCCATTGCAAACAAAAAAGCCTCAACGTGATGCTTTTGCGCGAGGCGAGGTGCTCGCCAAGATCGCGGATAATTCGGAAGATCCGAAGGTGATCCCCCAAGTTCGTTTACTCAAGGTTGGAGAACAAACCTTGCGGGCTGCGGTGATCTTTCCAAAAGGGTTTCAAACCCACCTGCGTTATCCCACGTTGTTGTATGTGTACGCAGGCCCGGGGTATCGGATGGTGAATGCGGTGCGCGGTCACTTTTTGTTTGCGCAATGGTTGGCCGATCGAGGCTTTTTGGTGGTGAGTGTCGATGGTCGTGGAACGCCCGGGCGGACACGTGCGTGGGAACGCGCGATCCAAGGGGACTTTATCGCCAAGCCGCTCGAAGATCAGATCACGGGCCTTCGAGAAGTCGCCAAGTTGATCCCTCAGATCGATCTCCGTCGGGTGGGGGTGTATGGTTGGTCTTTTGGCGGATACTTCTCGGTGATGGCGACGCTTCGCCGCCCTGATGTCTTTCATGCAGGCGTGGCAGGGGCGCCTGTCACCGATTGGATGGACTACGACACCCATTACACCGAACGATTTCTCGGTCTTCCACAACAAGATCCCCAAGCCTACGCCCGTTCCAACGCCATCCTCGACGCCCCCAAACTCAAACGACCGTTGTTGTTGATCCACGGAACTGCCGATGACAACGTCTTTTTCCTTCATTCGCTCAAATTGTCTCACGCACTTTTGCTCGCCCAAAAACATCACGACTTTCTCCCCCTCTCCAATATGACGCACATGGTACGCCGCGCTCGTCCCCTGCGCGCTCTCAACGACCGACTGATCCGCTTCTTCCAACACCACCTCGGACAACCTCGTCCCCGCTAAACCACCACGCAGCGCTTTCCAAACAGAGGACCACGCGGTTGCCAAAAAAAAGTCGTGTTCGCGTCCTTTCAAGCGACAGAGCCGTTGGTTTGAAAAACCTGTGATCTGTTCGCCAACACGGGGTCAAGGGGCGACAGTCCCTTGTGGGGTCTGGCGTCACACCCCACAAGATCAAGACGATCACAATCCACAACACAAGTCTGGTTGACAATTGCGCACGTTCTCGGTGCTATAAGCGAAGTTTGTTTCAACTGTGGAAGGAGGCCAGCGTGTTTCAGAAAGAATCGAAGGATGCGGGGAGGGTGGGGACGGAGGAAGGGATGCCTCGGCGGAGGTTTTTGAAGACGGCGTTGGGGGCGTTGGCGCTGGGGCCGACGTTGTTGTTTTGCAACGAGCCGATCACGCCGCCGCGTGAATTCAAGATGCAGCTTGACGGATACAAGGGGATGGCCGAGTTGCCTTTTGTGGAGGTGACGGCGGATGGGAAGTTCAAATTCACGGACACGGATCTTCCGATGGCGATCGACTTTCACGCCCATTTGGCTTTTGCGGTGGGGCAATCGCCCGACGTGGATTTGCAGCAAAAGACCGCAAAGGTCGCTTACATCATGGACTGCGATGGCGCACGAGACCCTGCGTGCGTCTTCAATATGGACGATTACATCAACAAGATCGCGACCACGAAGATGATCGACCATGTGGACGAAGAGATCGCACGTTCTGGGCTGACGGGGGGAGTCGATGCCAAGACGCACACGGTTCCGAACCTGCTCGAAGAGATGGCGTTGGCGCGTGTCAAAAAGGCCGTCTTGTTGCCGATCGCGGTCAATCTCGGTTTTGGCCGTGATGATATGGCCCAGCAATGGAAAGATGCCATCGAAAAGTCCGGAAAGCGCGACAGTTTCGTCTTGTTTGGTTCTGTGCATCCCAAGCCCAAAGAAGTCCATTACAAGGGCAAAACCGCCGTTGAGTTGTTGCGTGAACTCCACCAAGCAGGTTATCGCGGGATCAAATTCCATCCCACCATCCAAAGCATCGCCCCCAACGACCCCAGCGCGATGGAGCTTTTTGAAGAGTGCCAAAAGCTCGGTATGATGGTGTTCTTTCACTCAGGGCGCGCAGGCATCGAGGCTGGAAACAACGGTGAATACGCCAAAATGGAGAAGTATAAAGAGCCTCTGGCCAAGTTTAAAGATATCCAGTTTATCTTCGGGCACGCAGGCGCTCGCGATCACAGCGAAGCGCTTCAACTCGCCAAACAACACGAGAATGTCTGGCTTGAAACTCACGGTCAGGGTGTGACCTCTCTTCGTGCCATCGCCAAGGAATTCGACAACAGCCGCATCCTCTTTGGCACCGACTGGCCGTGGTATCCGCTTGTTGCAACGATGGCGAAAGTGCGCATCGCCTACGACGGAAACCGGCCTCTTTTGCGCAAGGTGTTCGCAGAAAATGCCGAACGCTTGCTTGCGATGATGAAGCCTTGATCTCGTTTGGATGGGGGATCTGTTCTGGGGAGGGGATGATACGATATCCGCAAGATGTGTGATCAAAGGATAGTGCGTAGATGCCCTACGGTTGGGCCGCCACACCTTGATGCCCCTGTATGTTGGCGCACGTTAGGGGCGGATTTCGTATTACTTGGAGGTGTTTTCAAAGGCGATGGCAGCGAGGCTTTTGAAGGAAGGGGTGGGGAGTTCTTCTTGTGTTTCGTTGTTGAGTCCCGACAGGATGTTCTTAAAAGAGATGGCCGGGAGCGAAGTCTGCGATGTGCGTGCGGTCGCCCGTGTTTTGTCGGCTTGTTCGGGGAGTTTTCGAGAAAACGTCATGTTCTCTTGAACAAGCTGTTGGATGATCGTCTTTTGGTCTTTCTTTAACATCGCGAACCTCCGTCCATTCCATCTTTTTTACCCACTCAAGTCGCGATCTCCTTTTGCGCCTGTCAGGGTGTGTGTGAAGTAGCTGCTCTTTATGACGCCATGGAGCGCCAAAAGTTTTACTCGATCTTGGGTCTCGAATTGCTGTCTCAAATTATCGGTCACCTAAATACGCTATCAGACTGATGTTTAAAGATCAACCTTTCTTTTGATGCTTGTCGCGCTGCGTTGATCGTAACGCTGCCCATACATCCGATCACGGTCTTTTATTCCACGCGATGTTTGTCTTTGTGGGCAGACAGGGGTGCGCTCGATCACACAAACCAGCGATCACGTTGGAGTTGTTGGCGGAACCATTCAAGCCCCGTCCGTCAGGTGTATGCAAAGCCATCCAACGCGATGTCGGACCCAGAGGATGTTTGCGCGGATTAAGGCTCTGCGAGGGAGCCACGGGTTCGTTTGTGAAGATCGCACGAGATGGCCCGCATCTTGTTATGGCGGAATTCCGTGAGCGGTGTCTTGCGAAGTAGAGATGCAAGCCAGCGATAAAGGGCCAAAGAACGCGGCGTGAAAAAGTGATGAATCGTCGCGATGATGCAAAAGAGGACGGTGGAAGATGACAACACGTATGGGCCGAAACAAGCGAGTTCGTGGGGTGCTTTTTGGGGTGTGGATGTCGGTGTTGTTTTCGGGGTGCGGGATGTCTGCGCTCGATCTAAAGGGCTGTGAATTTTCGTTAACAAAGCCCGTCACGAGCAACGGCGGGGGATATCATTTTGAGAGCGCAAAGCCTGCGGGGAAGGTTGGAGAGGACGGTCAGCCGAGAACGGATGCGGTGGGGATGTCGAAGGATGCGAAAGAGTTGGCGGTAGGGGAGACGTTTTTCTTGGAGGGGTTGGCACATATCCAAGCCCCCCAAGCAGCCGAGCAGACGCCGCCTGTGCTACGACTGGAGAGCAGCGATCCAACAGTGTTGCGGGTGGAATGGTCGAAGCGACCGATGTGTTGTGCGGCGAGCGCAGGCAGAGCAAACGCTTGTTTTGTGTTGAGCAGCGACACAGAGATCGCAGATTGCGCAAATGGCCAGTACAACGAGCGATTTGGTTTGCATGAAGTGGGTGCGGTGTTTTATCGGTACGATGCGCGTTTGGATGCGTTGCGGTTGGGAGAAGCGCATCTTGTTTTGTGGGAGGGCGAAGAAGGGGTAGCTGTGGAGAAGGATCGCTTTACATTCCATATTTCGCCGCACGATTGGATTCAACGGGGATCGCTGGGGGCGTTGGGGTTTGTGCGTTATGGTGTATTGGCAGAGCGCGAAGTGGAGTTTGAGGGTAAGGACGGCAAAAAGCGCGAACGCATGGGGATTTTGGTGGCAGGAGACAACTACACTTTGGAGCGCGCAGCATCGTTGTTGGGCGATTCAGACCTGATGGGAGCGGCGATTGTGGAGTTTCATTCGGATCGTCAAGCAGTGGTCGGTGTTGAGAGCGAAAAGGTCAGGCTGTGTTGTCCAAAAGCAGCGGAATCAAGCGCTTCGTGCCGTGAGATGCACAACCAAGAAGCGATGGCCTCGTGCAAGGCGGATGTCGAGACAGCATTGTTGGCGGTGTATCGTGTGAAGTTGACGGGGCGGACGGCGGGGCCGGCTTGGATCGTGCAGTCGAGACAAGGCTCGTCCGTCGGTGTGGAGCGTCGTGCGTTGTCTTTTGAAGATCCGAAAGAACTGTCGTTGTCGGTACGTGTGAGCGGTTCGTGGAATGTGGTGAGCGATGATGGCAAGGGGGCTGTGATCGATCAGCCCGGGATGATCTTGATACCACAAGCTGGAGTGGACTCACCATTGGTCTCATTGAGCGCACGCATCGAACACGTTCGATACGAGAGCTTGCACCCGTTGCAAGGTGTGGAATGGTCGGTCACACCCAGCGAGAGTGCGTCGGTCTCTTCGTCGTTTTTGTCAACGACAGCGCTGATGGTGGTCAAAAAGGCCGACCTGTTGGAGATCAAGGTGGCGATATCGTCGCAGATCTCGCGCCATTTCACGATCGATATGCGGAGTTTTCGCAAACCCTAAGCAGGAAGACCGTGTTTTGGGGGAGTTAAGGCTTCTGGGGGAGTGTTTGAAGAAGGGCTTGGAGGATGCTTAATTCTCCGTATCCGGTCGTGATCACAACAAAAGGCGTTTGTGTGTTTTTGGCTGTGGCGATCAGCTTTTCGATCTTGGGGTGACCGCAAAAACGAGCGAGCAAGATCATCATCTGGACGGTGCCTTGGTGAAGTCGGGCATCAAGGCTTTGGATAGAGCGGCCCCCATCGCTGCCTTGGGAAGAGACCCAAGACAACTCAGCGAGTTGGAGTTTGTTTTCGAGCGAGGCGCGCAAGTGTTCGCGTGGATCGCCGCCTACCAAGACCACACGCTTTCCTTGAAAGTGTGGGAACAAGGCATCGATCATCTGCTCTGTGGTCATCGTTGTGGCGGTGGGGGGCTTGGCATACAATGAAAACAGTAATTTGTCCGCCTCCTCAAGGCTTTTGCCGAGCATCATATGCTGAAGTAGCCGATGGCTTTTGCTTTTGGTTTTTTGTTCTTTTTCTGTTTTCTTGTTTTGTTTTTGGAGTTGCTTGCGCTGTTTTTTGGTCAACGGGGCCGGAAGCGTGGTTTCTTGCTGTGATGCCGTTGTGGCGGCAGCCTCGGATGAATCTTCCGATGTTTCAGAATCTTCCGATGCTACTGAATCTTCCGATGCTACTGAATCTTCCGAACCTTCCGATGCAGAGAGCAGTTCGTCGAGAGACGGAGAGTGCGAAGGGTCTGGCAACGCGAGGGAGTCTGTGGAGACAGAAGAGGGGAGGCTTGCTGGAGGGGTGCTTCCCTCTTGTGCGGCGCGATCGGTGCTGGGCGAAGAAAGAGCAGCAGGGGGGTGGGTTTGTGCGGATGACGCGGTGGTTTGTGCGGATAGAACGGTGGTTTGTGCGGATGGTATGGCTGATAGAACGAGATGTTTTCGGATGTGACGATATTTGTTGCCTTGGCGTAGCCAATCCGCGAAGGGGCGGAGGATATGTAAAAGCGGCGGATGAGAGGGAGGGATCGAGGCTTGTCGAAGGATGCGATCGATTTGTCCCAAAAAGGCTTGTGCTTCGAGAGTGTGGCGTGGTTGTTCAGGACTCAGACGAGAGGCGATAGTTTGCAATGTGGAAAGCAGCTTTTGGTCCGATGGGGTGAGTTCTGTTGAGGGGAACGGGAGGTGTTTTGGCTGGTGTGCTTTGCTTGGTGTTTTGGTCTGAGCGAAAAAGCCCGCAATCAATGGAAACTCCAACCACTCTTCTTGGGCGATACAACATTGTTTGGCTTTTTGGGCCAAATCGGTTCCGAGATCTCGCCATTTTTTTTCGTTGGTGATCTGGTGACGTGCTTGGACCAGTTCGTTGGCGACGCAACGAAAAGAACTGCGTTCCTTCACATCGTCGATGCGTGCCTTGAGGCGCGAGATGGCTTTTTGCTCAACGAAATCAGAAGAAGGTTTCGTTGGCTGCACCGCTTCGCTGGAAACGGCAATTGGCATAGAAGCCGTCGCTTTCGTTGACGTTTGGGGGAGGTCTGTGTCGATCAAGGACTGCTGTGTGGTGGAGGGAACCGAAGATCCGCTCCGAGAACAGGCAGAGAGTTCGGATACGTCGGATGGTTCGGATACGTCGGATGGTTCGGATACGTCGGATGGTTCGGAGGCATCGAATGGTTCGGAGGCATCGAATGGTTCGGATACGTCGGATGGTTCGGAGGCATCGGATGGTTCGGATACGTCGGATGGTTCGGAAACGTCGGAGACATTAGAAATGGGTGTGGAGGAAGGTGTTGAAGAAAAGGCGAGTATCCAACGGAGGTCATGAACGTGGGAGACGCCGTGTTGTTCGAGGTTTTGGAGGTGAGCGATGTATTGTTGTGTTTGAGTGAGGGCGATTTGCAGATCCGTTCGGAGCCGTTGTATGTTTGCGAGGTCGGTTTGTGGAGCGCGTAGGAGGCGCATCTCTGTTTCGAGATCGTGGAGTTGTTGGAGTTGGGTTTGGAGGTCGGCTGCGCGGGATTGGCAGAGGTGCAAGGCCGCCGAGAGGAGTTGTGTTCGGAGTTGTGTTCTGCGTTGTTGGAGTTGTTGGAGGCGTTGTTGGATGCTGTCGTGTTGTGCTTGCCATGCGGCGATATCGGGGAGCGTGGCGGAGGGTGTGGGTGTGGAGTGGGTTGTGGAAGCATCGGGGGGCTGGTTTAAGTAGCGGGCGAGAGTTGCAAGCTTAGGTTTGGGGGGAAGATTGGACATGTTTGGCTCCTTGTTGCGTTGTGGCTTCTCTTTGCTGTGGGTCAGCCCAAGGAAGGCGTTTTGAAGGGAGTGATCGCTGTTGGCGATCTTCGTCCGAGCATTCGTTGGTTAAGACGCTTTGATGTCCGCTCTTCTGACAGATCGTCGCAAGGTTGTGGCGTGTGGTGTTTGGGGGGGAGTCAAGAAAAGCCGTGTCCGCACCTCAAAACCTTCTGTCTCGCTGGTTTGAAACAGGATAAGGCTTTCGTAAGCCGTTTGTCACCCCGCAGATCGTTTCAACAGAGCCTGATCATACGATATCCGGACGGGGTGTGCTTGGAAGGTCGGTGTGCTCCAAGGCGTGTTCGTTGAGGTTCAAGCGGAGCCGCTGTGGGGTTGACAAACGTCTGTTCGTTCTGCCAAAACGGGATCAAGCGACTCAGTTCATCTCGGTCAACGACCCACCCCTAAAGGGGCGGGCTTGTTTCGGCAAGTCCGGTTGACCAGACGACAACAGAGGAAGTGGCGCAAGCCAAGTTGTTGTGAACGATAGAGAGCATGTAGAGACCCTCGAATGCCGCCTCAGTTTGGGGCCCTCTCGTGGCACTGTAAACATCTGCTTGGGTGAGCGGAAGTCAACCACAATGCGAAGGCTCTTCTATCCTGTCGAGAGGATGTCGGATTCTGTGCTTGCCTCAAAAAGCACAGATACGCACCACCTGAAAAGGAAAAACGTCTTGTTCGTTTTTATTCAAAACCAACACGGAACACCCTTGATGCCTTGTTCTCCTGCTAAGGCCCGCCGTCTGCTCAACGCTGGCAAAGCCAAGGTGCTGCGAAGAACGCCCTTTACGCTCAAACTGTTGTATGGCTGTTCGGGATACAAACAGCCTGTGGTCGCAGGTATGGATGCAGGCACGCAGACCCTCGGATGCGCGGCGGTCGCCAACGGCCAAGTCGTGTATCAGTCGGAGGTCAAACTCCGAAGCGACATCTCCAAAAAGATGCAGCAAAGGGCGATGTATCGGCGAAATCGGCGAGGACACAAAACCCGTTATCGCAAAGCCCGA
>CAUJFU010000243.1 GCA_963169055.1 Myxococcota bacterium | reverse complement strand
TTGGAGCCTGTGACGGTGTAGCCCGGGAGGCTGGAATAGATTTGCGCAAAGACAGGTTGGCTGCTGTCTGCGCACAGCGGGGAGATGATCTCGTAGGCACCCGTGCCGAGGTGGTTGATGGCGGTGATGTTGTAGTTTCCGACAAGGGTGCATGCGCCCGTGGTTGGGCAAGAACTGGTGCGTGCGGTGCCAGCGCCTGTGGTTTTGAGCGGGATGACTACGTTAAAGCCTGCGTCGGCGAGCGTTCCCGAATTGTTGGAGCCGATGTATACACGGAAGTTGTCGCCCGAGCAAAGGAAGCTGGTGGGGCGAAGCAGCGAGGTGTTGGGGCTGACGAAGATGGGGCGGTAGTTGCAGCCAAAGCCCGAACTGTCCGCTGTGATGTCGTAAATGCCCGCACCAACGCGGGCGATGGAGGCGATACCGTATTGGTTGCGGATCGTGACTCCCGAAGTGGTCGCGTCGGTGGCTGCGAAGTGATGGCGCGTGCCACAGATCTCGTCGATGGTTCCGTCGCAATCGTTGTCGATGTTGTCGCGGCATGCTTCGGTGATCGGGGTGCCTGCGGTGACAGAACAGGTGGTTCCTGAGCCTTTGGAGTTGCATACGTAAGTGCCGCTGCGTACGCACGCGCCGATGCCGACGGTGCAAGGCGCTCCTTTGTTGGTGTAGGTTTCGTCGACTTTGCCGTCGCAATTGTCGTCTTGGTTGTTGCAGGTTTCGGTGGTGGGGGTGATCGTTCGGCTACAAAGGCTCCATTGTCCGGCGGAGCAGATCTCGATGCCTGCTCGACAAGCGCCAACGCAGTTCCATGTGGCCTTGATGCGGTCAAACACGCAACCAGCGGTGTTGGCGGGGTAGCAGGGGCGAGTGAGGTTGTCGTCGATTTGGCCGTCGCAATCGTTGTCTTTGTTGTCGCAGACTTCGGGGCTTGCGGTGGGGGCGGTGCATCCTTGCCATTGGCCGTTTTGACAGGTTTCTGTGCCTTTGCCGCATTGGTTGGAGCAGGGCTGGGTGAGGTTTTCGTCGACTTTGCCGTCGCAGTTGTCGTCTTTGTTGTTGCAGACTTCGGCAGCGACTTGGGGGGCGTTGCATTGGACCCATTGTCCGGCAGAACAGAACTCTGTGCCTGAGCCGCAAGCGGTGGAACAAGAGCGCGAAAGGTTGTCGTCGATTTTGCCGTTGCAGTCGTTGTCTTGGTTATCACAAGCCTCTGCTTTGGGGATGACTTCGCCGACGCAAGCGCCCCATTTCCCGCCATCACAGGTTTGTTTTCCTTTTCTGCACAAGCCGATTCCGCTGCTGTTTGCGGGGCCGCTATAACAATCGCGTGTTTGGGTGCCTGAGCAAACACAAGGGGGATTTTCGTCGATCTGCCCGTCGCAGTTGTCGTCTTTACCGTTGTCGCAGATCTCGGCAGGTGCGGGCTTGACGCTTGAAGTACAAACAAGCTTTGCGTTTGTACAAGCGGTGTAGGTGCCTTTTTGACATTCGCCTTTTTGGGTGCTGTCAGTGCAGTTTTGGCCTTTTTCGGGGAACGCTTCGTCGATCTGGCCGTTGCAGTCGTTGTCCTTGCCGTCGCAGCTTTCGGCTTGGGGAGTGGTTTGGCCGATACAAGCCTCCCATTTTCCGGCCTTACACTCTTGTTTTCCCGGGCGGCAGATGCCTTTGTTTGCGGTGTCTGCGGGGCCATCGTAACATTCGCGGGTTTCGCCTGTGGTGCAAGCACAAGGGGGGCCATCGGGGATGCCGTCGCAATCATCGTCGATCTTGTTGCTGCAATCTTCGGGTTTGGGCTGATAGCTGCTTTCGCAGGCAAGTTGGCCGTTTTGGCACTTGGAGACGCCGCTTTTGCAGGGGCCTTTGGCGTTGGGGACGTCGCAGACTTGGCCGTCTTCGGGGAAAGATTCGTCGACTTTGCCGTCACAGTTGTTGTCTTTGCCGTCGCAGACTTCGACTTGTGGGGTGACTTCGTTTTCGCACGCTGCATCCCAAAAGCCGCCCACACAGGTCTTGATGCCTGTTTTGCATTCGCCGATGCCGATGGTGTTGACAGGCCCGTTGTAGCAAGTGGCGGTTTCGCCTGTGGTGCAGAAGCCCGAGACGTTTTCAAAGAAGGTCGACTCGTTCGGTGTTTCCTTGATGGTTTGTTCGGGTTGTGGATCTTGCTCGACAGGATCGCCGTCGCTTGGGCTTCCGTCGGTGGTGGGTTCGGTCGCTTCGGGTGTTCCTTCTGTACTGGTGGCCTCTTCGGGGACCGCCGATTCTTCGGGAGCGGTGGTTTCCTCAGGGGAGGTGGTTTCTACGGCGGATTCTTGGGGGTCTGTTTCTTTGCCGGTTTCAGCGGCAGAGTCCGTACAGACCGAATTGATGCAGGTTTGTGTCCCGGGGCAGTCGGCGTTGACGAGGCATTTGGTGGGACCGGGAGTGCCGCCGCAATTGGCCCCTTGTAAGAAAAACAGCGCCAAGCCACACAGCAAAGCCCAGCGGGTTCGTAACCACAATGTTGGATTCATTCTACAATCTCCTTGCTTTTTCAGAACCTATCGTCACACACGGATTGTCCACAAGCACAAATGTACGTCAAGTTTCCGTGATGGTTGGGGAGTAGACCTGTGTCTATGGGGTGGCGTCTCAACACTTTGTTGTTGGGGGGGGGTTGCAAATGCGCCAAATCAGATCCAAACAAGCCATAGGCCGAAAGTGAAGCGATACAGTCGGATCGGTATGTGGGCGTTGCCCCGCACTCGGCATGGAAGTGAAAATACACGAGGCATGGTATTTGTGAAAGGAGTGTGATGCGTGCGCGAAGTGCTGAGCCGTGGTGAGTCTGTACGGTGTGGGCGATCCGTTGCGAGCGTGTTTGTGGGGTGGTGTGGATGGAGGATGGCGGCGGTGCTGTGGTGGGTGGGTGGGTCTTTTTGGCGGAGGGGTCGAATTCGGGTGCGGAGGATGGAGATGTTGCGATGGGGGGGCCGATGGGTCGGGTTGATGGGGCTTCTTGGTTTGTGCGCGGGATGGGTGGCTTGTGTTGCGGATCCTTCGGCGAATTCAAACGAGCAAAGTCATGCGGATGGTGGACCCACAGGGGCGACTTTTTCGGGGCGATGGGAAGGCTTGGTGTCAAAAGTCGAGATAGGAGGCGCAGAGCGCGGATACAGCGAGATCCGTTCGATGGTAGCAACAAAACAAGGCCATTATGTATGGGTGGTTCCGTCTGGGATCCTCAATGCTCCGTATCGATTCCTGCATTATCCATCGGGTCAGGATGCGCCTGTCGTGATCCCTACGCCCGTTGATACAGAAGCCGTTTCGTACGTGGGTTGGCCCGATACTTCGGTCGATGCGGATGATACGATCTTGTATGCGTTTCCTTTTCCAGCCCTGCGGATCTTTTTGTTTGCAAAGGGTACATTCACAACGATCCCCAAGCCGCCTGCCAAAACCTTCGATTATCCGAAGTTCTTGCTCCATAACGGGAAGGTGTACGCCTCAGGGGTGGGAGAAAACGCAGAAGTCTATGTCTACGTCTATGACGGGAAGGTGTGGCAGATGCTTGGGGAAAAGCCGATCGGATACACGATCAAGCAACCCGTACAAAGTTTTTTGGGAGCTTCTTCGGGCAAGCTGTATTTGTTGCATACTTTTACGGCAACGGCAGGTGATCCCCGCTTTTTCTTTCGCTTTTCGGTGTGGGATGGAAGTGCATGGAAAGATATCGCTGTACCCGGAATCAACGAACAAATGGATGCTTCATTGACGACGTTTGAGATGTCGATCGACCCGAAAGGTACACAGATCGCGCTTGTGCAAACCGATTATCGAACGGGGGAAACGCAGATCAAACGCTACACGTTGGCATCGGCCCAATGGATTGTCACCACGTTGGCGGGGAAGAATGATAGCCAACACACTGCTTTTCATCGTTACTTTCATTTCGATCCCGATGTTGCGGATCGTTTCTACATCCTCAAGATGCGACAGCCAAACAACATACCCCAAAACCAAGTCCTTGAATCGATTTTGCAATTCGATGGGGAAAAGCAGTCTCGATCCGCTGCGTGGACAGCCGACCAAGATCTGCTCTTCGATCCGCTGCTCATGGTGTGGCCTGCCCCCACAAAGTCACAATGGGTGTTTGGTTTCAATTACGGTGCAAGACCCTACAGCGCCCGCTGCGTTCGATTCACGAAATCTTTCTGATCGCATCGGTCTTTGTTGCGTATGGTTTGGCTTTGTGTTGTCCCCCTTTTCGACAGGGGCTCGGTATGTGTAAGCTGTGTGACTTTTACGAGATTCGATCGCAGAAAAAAAGAAGGCGGCTGGTCGTCTATCCATCCTCCCCATCGAACGGATGGGGAGAGGGAACAACAGCAGTGTCAAGAAAGAACAGTCATGAGTAAGAATCGCCCTTGTGAGGCTTGTGAACATCCCTTTTCCTCGGACGTGTTGTTTTGCCCCAAATGTGGGAAGGCTAACTTGATCGGCCAGATCGCAGGGGCGTATCGTCTGGTCAAGCGCCTTGGAGCCGGTGGGATGGGGGTGGTGTATCTCGCCGAACATACAAAACTAGGAACTCCCTTTGCCGTCAAGGTGTTGCATCGCGATGTGGTGAGCAACCAACAAGTCGCACAACGCTTTCTACAAGAAGCCAAAGCCACGTCGCGTTTGCGACACGAACACATCATCTTTTTGGCCGATTATGGGGAGATTCCGAAGGTCTCACCCTACATCGCGATGGAGTTTCTCGAAGGCTCCCCGCTTTCCGATGTTTTAGAGAAGACGCCGATCTTGCCGATCGAACGGGTGTTTTCGATCTTGTCGCAGCTTTGCGAGACGATGGTGTATGCCCATTCACAAGGGATCGTGCATCGAGACCTCAAACCCGATAACTTGTTTTTGCTCAAACGCCAAGCCAACCAAAGCGACTTTCTCAAAGTGCTGGACTTTGGGATCGCCAAGATCCTCGAACACGAAGACACCGCCATGACCAAGACAGGAGCGTTGTTGGGGACGCCACATTATGTCTCGCCTGAGCAGGTTCTTGGCAAAGATGTGGACGCTGCCACCGATGTTTTTGCAACGGGTGTGATCCTTTTTCAGATGCTTACGGGGAGATATCCGTACGACGGAAACACCTTGATGGAGATCCTGAGTTCGCGTTTGCTTCAAGCGGCTCCACAACTCGGCGAGATGCACCCGATCTGGAAAGGTAGTCAGGCCGAAGCTTTGGTTGCCGATGCTTTGCAGATGCAAAAAGCCCAGCGCCTTCCGTCGATGCAGGTGTTTTTCGAGCGTTTGTCGGCGGCCAGACAAGAAACCCTCGATCGAGAGAAAGCCGCGAAAAAATCGGGGCAATCGCTCGAAGTGGTCTTGGCCTCTCATACAGCCGCAAAAAACGTAGCCTTGGCGACAGGAGAGCAGAAAGCAAAACTGCCGTCAGGTGAGCTTTCTCTCGAAGACACCGCCTTTTTACAACCAGCGGGACGGTCTTCTGCAACGGTCTTTCCAGCAGAGAGCGCTTCAAAGGTCCGCAGGTTTTGGTGGGTTGGTGTGTTGGGCATTGCGTTGTTGGCGTTAGCGGTTGCGCTCTGGCAAAGGGACAAAGCTCCACCCGAACTTCCCCCGACGCCTCTTGGCAAAGAGCGCGGCACGACCGCAAAACGGGCGGAACCCATGCCGATGGCGCGGCAAGAAGAGCCCACCAAACAGACGATCGCCTCGGTGGATGCAGGGAAAAAGGCCGAACCATCGCAGACGACGCCTCCACCCGCGCCTCAACTTCCCGAGACGAAACGCCCCTTGTCTACGGAAGATCAGATGAAGCAAGAGATCCTTGCGAAGCTTCAAAAGGTGTTGGGACAAGAAGCCAACACGCAAAAACGAAAAAAGCCAAAACGCCCGAAGCTACGAGAACAAACAAAAAAGCCTCGTTCGCGTGATGCGTCGACACAGGAGAGTGCAGCGACGCCCGAAAGACGGGCGCTCGCGTTGGTTGGAGGATTGGTGGGTGGGATGTGTGAGATGTTTGCTTCGGCGGGAGAGACGGGCCGTTGGGCGTATTTTCGTGTCAAGCCTGCGCGTGTTCGGATCGAAATTGAGGGAGGAGGCCGCCTTCGAGAGAAAAAAAGCGGGCGTTATTGCCTGTATCTACCGGCAGGAAAGAAGATACAGATCACGATCTCTCCCGAAGATGACACTCTTGCAAAGTGTGTGTTTGAACACTCGCCGACTCAGCGGTTTCCGTTGTTGATTCGGCTCAAAGATGCCGATGATGCAAGAGGTCCAAGTGATTGTTATCGTTCGGAATAGGCGTGTGGCTTGGTCGAAAGCGACGTTGTGAGGGGAGTGTTGAAGAATGGAACGGTTTGTGGAGAAGCGTGAGCGGTTCTGGCTGCGTCGGTTTGTGCGGTGGTCTCTGGGTTGTGGATTGATCTGGGGTGTGTTGTGGGGTGGGGCGTGGATGGCTTTTGCCGCAAGTGTCCCTGCGAAGGAGATCTTGGCGTGTGGCAAGTTGGCGGAAGAGCGAAAGTGGTTGGATGCTTCGGAGTGCTACGAAAAGCTGTCTGCGTTGATCCCCGAAAGTACGGATTTAAATGAAGAAGACCGCACACAGAAGGGCTATTTGTTGAGCGAGTCGAGCCGCTGCTTGGAGCGTGAGGCGATGCGTGAAGAAAAGCCCGTTGTGGCGGCCTATCTGCGTGAGAAAGCCTTGCGCAATCTGGAACTGGTGCTCCAGCGCCGTTGGTTGCCGTTGATCCGAGGCAAGCGTCGCACGCGGGTGTATGCGGGCCGCGTGGTGGATTTGCGCAGATTGATCCGCTATACGCCTCTTGCGATCTCGACGTCTTCGCCTGATGCGCAGGTCCAAGTATCGGGGTTTCAGTTTCTTGTCAACGTAAAAGGCCAGTTTAATCAAGCGCTTCGGCCCGGGGATTACAAGGTTCTCGTGAGCTTTCCAAATGAAACCACCCCGCGTATCCGTCAAGTGACCTTGCATCCGCAGATGCCGTTGGTTTTAAGCTTTGCGCAAAAGCCGAAGATCCCGGCACTTTTGATCGCAGGCTATGTTGTCGGATCGGCGGCTGTGGTCGGAGGGGGCGTCTTGATCGGCCTTGGCGCGGTGCGTATCCAAGAGGGAAACAATTGTTTTGCCGACAAAAACTGCGGATTTTACCAAGGAAACGCCATCCCGCGATCAAAAATCCCTGCCTCAAGCACCGACAACGAGAGCGAGTTTCGGACCTTCAACAATATCAGCATGAGCTTGTTGATCAGCGGCATCGTGGTGGCGGTGGTTGGTGTGGGAGCCCTTGTCACCGCAGGAATCGTTCACGCTAACTTAGCAAAAGAAGATTTTGTCAAAAGAGAAGCACCACAAACCCCCCCTCCTGCGGTGCGTTCGCTGCTGTGGTCTTCTGATCCGCGCCGCTTGCCTCTTGAGACCGCTGCCAAGCAGGGGAGATGGACGCTTCGAGAACTGCAGGCCGAAGGGCATTCTTTGCGAGGGGAGTGGTGAGGATGGTTGGTCAAAAAAGCCCAAAGCAAGGTCGTTTTGTGCGGAGCAAGGGGGACACGGTGCAAAGAATGAGTCGTGGGATTCAAAAAGGCCGAAAGCAAGGGCATTTTGGCCGTTGGGGCGTTGGGGTCGGTCTTTGTGTGATGATGCTGGTTGCGGCGTGTGACCCGCCGGGAAAAAAGGCATGCAGCGAAGATCGCCAATGTTCGATGGGCGAGTACTGCGATCCGAAAGACAACCGCTGTGCGGTCGGATGTTCGGACGATAGCCGTTGTGCAACAGGGGAGGCTTGTCACAAAAACAAGTGTAAACTTCGGATCTGCACGCCCGATGCGACAAACACTCCACCCAACGGCGAACCTTGTTATACAGGAAATCCCGCTGATATCAGCGAAGTGATCCAAAAGGCGGGTGGGACGTGCCGCCAAGGAAGGCGTTATTGCATCGACAACGGCCAAGCGTGGAGTGCGTGTTATCTCGATGTGTTGCCAGTCCCTGAGATTTGTGACGGCAAAGACAACGATTGCAACGGCAAGATCGACGACGGCGCAAAAGATTGCGAGTGTACGCCAAAAGCCACCCGCCCTTGCAGCACAAGCCCCGTAAATACGAAGTTTCAAACGCAGTCAAAGATCAGCTTTTGTCGTCAAGGCGTGCAGCGTTGCACCGAAGCCGGAAAATGGGGCGTTTGTGAGCATGAGATCAGGCCGCATACCGATCTTCCGTTGCTCTTGGGCTGCCAAGTCCGAGATGCCGATTGCAACGGCATTCTTGATGAAGGTTGCGCATGCAAAGAAGGCGAATCTCCTCGCGCTTGTAAAGTCAGACTACCCGGACTTTCCGATACCTGCGCCACCAACACAGGCGTTGTGGCAGAGGGCACACAGGCTTGTGAGAAGTCCTGTCTCGATTCCACAAAGACCACTTGCGAAGGTGCGGATGCGTTGTTTGTGTGGGGGGCCTGCATGACCTTGAAGGGAGACACCAAGGTGGGCTTGACGCTTCCTTCTCCCGAAGATCTGCATGGATGCGATGGCTTGGACAACGACTGTGACGGGCAAGTCGACAACCGCCGACTCTCCGATGGTTCTTCGGAGCCGTTGTCTCGGCCTTGTTTTACCGGGGGCGGAGGTTGCGAAGAAAAAAGCGCTCAAAAAACTCGTTTTGTTTGCCAAGGTCTTTGCGCGCCCGGATTGCAGTTTTGTGACGCTGCCAAAAAAGCGTGGTCGGATGAATGCAAAGGTGTGATCACGCCGCAAAAAGAGACTTGTGATGGCAAAGACAACGATTGCGACGGGCAGATCGATAACCTTCCTGCGCGCCCTTGCTACGAAGCCGCAACGGGTTGTACGAAAGAGGCGGATGGTCGCTACTCCTGCGTTTCGCCTTGTCGCGGTGGGTTGCAAAGCTGCATCAACGGCGCGTGGGAATCCTGCAAAGATCAAGTCCTCCCCAAACCCGAAGAAAAAGGCAAGGCGACTTGTTCGGATGGTCTAGACAACGATTGCAACGGCACCAAGGACAACGAAGACGCTGCTTGTCAGTAGACTTTCGGTCGGACATTCTTTTTGTTGGATCGGACTTACGCAGTTCGATGGTTTTATGGGGCGCTGCCCCAGACCCCGCAAGGGAGCGCGGCTCCCTTGACCCCGTATTGGCGAACAGCTCACTGTTTTTCAGACCAACAACACTCTCGCTTGAAGTGTCGCGAACACGGCTTTTTTTGGCAAGTGGGCTACTTTTATTAGAGCTTTCTTGTTTGTTTTTTGGAGGTGGATCTTGTCTGGTGACGAAAAAGTCTGTGCGTGTTGGAGGGGTATAAGAAAACAAGCCTCCGATGATTTCTCTATACCGACGGGCGGTTACACCAGAAAGAGGCCCCAAAGCCAAGTGCTACAAAGGCTCCGTGCGTTGCGGGGGATCGCGCTGGTGCTTCTGTTGGCTTTGGTTTGGGTGGCTTGCGATCCAATTCCTACGAATGAATCACCTCCACAAGAAGCCCTATCCGACGGGGCTGTTGAAGATCACAGTGCCGAGATAGAACCTCGATCTGAGACGCCGGCCAAAGAATCTACCCAAGACGCCACCGAAGACCTCTCTCCCGATGCGTCTGTCCACGATACCGAGCCTGCCGAGCCTCCGATCGCTCCCGAACCATCGGAAAAGATCCCATCCGACGCAAGTCCCGATCACATCGACGTTGACGTTCTCCCCGAGTCATCAGAACCCGACGGCGTCGCCGAACAGACCGCCCAAGACGCGATCCCCGATGCTCCACCCACAGAGGCTGCACCTCCCGAACAACCGCCCCAAGGAAAGCTGTGGTTTGTCTCTCCCCAAGGTAGCGACACGCAAGGGGATGGCTCGTTGGGACGGCCTTTTGCGTCGTTGGAGTGGGCTGCATCCAAAGCCGTGGGCGGCGATGCGATCTATCTTCGCGGCGGTACGTATCGCGCTTTCAAGCAACGCATCCGCAAAAAAGCCTCTGCGACGGCCCCCCTGATCTTTTCGGTCTATCCCGGCGAGCAAGTGCTTTGTACTTCGCAAGGAGCCGATTTCTCGGATGGTCGGCATGTCTTTGAAGTCGATCAATCGGCTCACTTGATCTTTCGAGGCGAAGGGCGCTGGATCATCGACGGCCAACAAACGACACTTCAAAGCAAGCGTTCGCTCGTCAACCTCTCCACAAGCGAATACATCGACTTTGAGGGCTTTGAGATCCGCCACTCAAACGACCGAGGCTTGAGCTTTTATCAGTCCAAACATTTGCGAATCGCACAAAACAACGTTCATCACACCTACAATCGCGCTCTTGGAGGCAGCGGTGATCACATCTTGATCGAGAAAAATCACGTCTCCCACGCAAGCTTGATCAACGAAAACCGCAAGATGTGTTCGGGAAATACGTGTGCAGGGGGCTGGCCTGCGGCGGTGAGTACGATCTTTTGGTGGGATACTGGCGCGTGGAGCAAAGATATCAAGTTTCGCGAGAATCTGGTGCATGACGTTTGGGGCGAAGGCATCGACGCCTTGTACCTTGATGGCGGTGAGATCGTTGGAAACACCGTGTACAACGCCTTTTCTGTCAACATCTATCTCGATAAGGCCCGTCACATCTTGGTCGACCGCAATCATCTCTATAGCACCGATCCTGCCTATTATCGGGCAGACAAGCCTCATCCCGCCAATGGTATCTCCTTTTCTGTTGAGGCCGCCACTCCACAAAGTACCCTTCCCACCGAAGAGATCACGATCTCCAATAATCTAATCTACGGGACGGGGCGCGGCATCACGTATTGGCACGATGCCGCAAACAAGCACCCCCAAAACAGTTATCGGGCGATCTCCATCCTCCACAACGTGATCCTCGACACTTACGCCGAACCCCTTTACATCGCAGAAGTTGCACCCAAACAAGCGGGCCATCTTCTCCCCTCCCTTGGGCTTGTTGCCAACAATATCCTCGCCAAAGGCCGCGTGATCTCTCAACACTACATACTCGGCGATCCGACAGCATGGCGCTTTTCAAACAACAACTGGATCGGTGGTCTTCCTACAGATCCCGTCGTCTCGCATCCAAACAGTCACGCACAACCCCCGCTGTGGCTCTCCAATCAACACTTCGCGGGCGCGTCTCCAACTTCGTTTCGTCTGCAACCCACATCGCCCAATCGCGGCGCAGGTCTGCCATCGTCCGTCACCTCGGACTTTTGGGGAACCCCTCGTTCTCGAACCTCCCCAACCATCGGAATCCACGAAGTCCCATAAACGATCAAACATCCAAACGGGCAAGATATCTTAGGGGAGGCAATACTTGGGTTGGAGGGGGTCGGGTTGCGCGCAGAAGGTTCCAAATTTGGCGCATACAGCGGGGTTATCGACGCAAGTGATCACGCACTGCTTGGTGTCGCTAGAGGCAGGCGGAGCGAAATAGACCGTGCAAGCGGCGCAATTGACGTTTTTGCAAGCCGTCGAGACGCTGGTGTCAGGAAGAGGGGTGCAGTCGGGTTGCCCGTTGCAGGTCTCGTTGGAGCAAAAGCCGATGGGACGGAGATCATAGGTTTTCAGAGGAATGAAGCAGCGCAAACCCGCCTCGCAATTTTCGCCAAAGAGTTCGCAGCTTTCCCAACGCTTGCGTACACCTGTTGGGACACAGGCTTTGATGGATCTAAATACGCCCGTTTCGACACGATGCCCTAACGTGATGCACTTTTCTCGCGTGGAACCACCCACACAGTCCGAGTCAGACGCACACGTCTTCAAACAAAGCTTGCGCGTGGTCAAAAGGTGTGGGGTCTTGAGTTCTGTACACGTTTTGCCCGAAGGACAAGGCGATCCCTCGCAGACTTGGGTGCATCGAGCAACGGCAGGAGAAGGCAGACAGAGGTGGCCCGTGGCACAAAGATCGCCGTTTCGACCGCAGGTAGCGCCCTCACGACCGTTGTTGGTGGGATTGTCGCAAAGCTTGCTGGTCGGGTTGCAAAATTGTCCGCGTGGGCAGGTTTTGTAAAGCTCGTCCAGATCGCATGGTATGGCTGGACCTTGGGGGGGGAAGACCGTAAGGCAAAACGCCCCAAACCCCACACGCGCCCGAGCGCACAACAACCCGTTGGGGCAGGGAGCGCCCGTTGGATCGCAAGACTGCAGGCAGTAGCCGTCGGCTTTTCCGCTGGGCCGCATACAAAACAAACCACCCGAACAAGGTACTGTGTCGCTGCACTTGATCAGTCCGCATTCTTCGTCGGCTGCGTCGATCTTTCCGTCGCAATCGTTGTCGATCTTGTCGTCACAGATCTCTTTGGCAGGAACAACAGTCTCGCTACAAGCGCTCCATGTGTTGTTTTCGCACTTTTGAAAGCCTGCTTTGCAAGGGCTGGTGCAAGTATACTTTCCCTCAGCTTGTTTGGTGCAGCCTGTCGAAGCCTCGTAGCATGGGCGAGTTTCGCCTGCTTTGCAAGTGCAGTTGTCGTCGGTTTTTCCGTCGCAGTTGTCGTCGATCTGGTTTCCACAGACTTCGCTACTTGCGGGAGCGACTTCGCCCGTGCATGTGCCCCATGCGTTGGCTTTGCAGGTTTGCGTACCTGCTTTGCACGCTCCCTCGCATTTGTAGGTGCCGTCGGCTTGTTTGGTGCAGCCTGTGGTGGGTGTATAACACGGGCGGGTCTCGTTGTCTTTGCAGACCACAGGGATGGCTTGGACGGCCTTGCATTGCCCGCTTTGGCACGTCCAAGAACCCGCACAATCCGCGTTGCTTGAACAAGCGCTGGTGAGTTGAGGCGACAGAGTGGGCGGGCTGCTACAAGCGATCCACAACAACCACGCGGTGGAGAGCAACAGACTTGCGGTACGTCCGAGGCGAAGGGATGAGGTCTTCATCGGCTCTTCGGCGTGGAAACCACCTTCTTTCGAGGGGGGAAACGCCGTCCTTTCTTCGTGTGTAGGCAGAAAATCTCCGCGTGTGAAGGCAGAACTTGTGCAGCCCGCTCGAAATGCGCCTAGTCTTCGAGCGGATTGGCGGGATGAGAGTTGCGACGCAGACGGATCTCGTCCGAGATCCAAGCTGCAAACGCTTCGACTCCAAAGGTTTCTTGTTCTTTTTGTCCGTAGCGCCGCAGTGTGACTTCTTCTTTGTCGCGTTCGTTGCCGCCCACGATCAGCAGGTTGGGGATCTTTTGAACGGTGCCGTTGCGGATCTTTTTGCTAAAGGAATCGTTCGACAGATCGGCTTCGGCACGCACGCTGTTTTGGCGAAGGCGCACGCGAACTTTGTCTGCATAATCGAAAAACTCGGGTGCAACGGGGATGACACGCGCTTGGATCGGCGCAAGCCACGTTGGAAAGGCCCCACCGTAATGCTCGATCAAAAAGCTGATAAAGCGTTCGTGTGTGCCGAGCGGTGCGCGGTGGATGATGTAAGGATAGCGGGTTTGTCCATCAGGGCCGGTGTATTCGAGTTGAAAGCGTGGGCCGCTGGTGAAGTCGAGCTGGTTGGTACTGGCGGTCTCTTCGCGGCCAACGACGTTCGAGACTTGGAAGTCGATCTTGGGTCCGTAAAAGGCTGCTTCTCCCGGGACTTCTTCGTAGTCAATGCCGATCTCTTTGAGGACTTCGCGCAGCAGGTTGACGGTTTTGTCCCATTCATCGAAGTTATCGACAAACTTGTCTTTGTTTTGATCGTGAACAGACAGCCGCACCCAATAGTCGGAAAGGCCGAACAGATCGTAGTAATACTTGTGCATCTCCATGACTTTTTTGAGTTCATCGCGGACGTGGCTTTCGTCGCAATAGAGATGCGCGTCGTTCATGTACATCCCGCGCACACGCAGCAGCCCCGCCAACTCGCCCGAACGCTCGAAGCGATAGACTTGGCCGTATTCGGCAAGACGCAACGGAAGATCGCGGTAAGAGCGGATCAGCGCCTTGCAGATCGTGTGATGGTGCGGGCAGTTCATCGGTTTGAGGTAGTACTCTTCATCATCAAGGATCATCGGGGGATACATGCTGTCTTTGTAATAAGGCAAGTGGCCGCTGATGTGATAGAGCTTGCTTTGGGTGATGTGCGGCGTGGCAACGCGATCATAGCCGTAGGCAAACTCGGTCTCCCGCGCAAGCTGTTCGAGGGAGTCACGAATCGCCGTTCCCTTGGGCATCCACAACGGAAGACCTTTGCCGACGTCTTCGGAGATCGTGAACAAATCCAACTCACGGCCCAGCTTGCGGTGATCGCGCTCTTGGGCCAGTTTGCGGCGCTTTTCAAACAACACCAGTTCTTCGGGGGTTTCAAAGGCAAGCCCGTAGATACGGGTCATCATGACATTTTTTTCATCTCCGCGCCAATACGCTCCTGCGATGCTGTCGAGCTTAAAGGCTTTGAAGGGCAGGTCGCTGGTCTTTTCGACGTGCGGGCCTTCGCACATATCGGTAAAGGGACCGTTGGTGTAAAAGCTGATCTCTTCGCCTTGTTCGATAAACTCTTTGACCAATTCGAGTTTGTATTCTTCGCCGCGTTGTTGGAGGAATTCCATCGCTTTTTGGGCGGGCAACACAAAACGCTCAAAGGTTTGTTTTTCTTTGATAATCTTTTTCATGCGTTGCTCGATCTCTTTGAGATCTTCGGCTTCGAGCGGGCGCGGCAACACAAAGTCGTAGTAAAATCCCGTATCGATCGGAGGCCCGATCCCAAGCTTCACGTCTCCCTGCTTGGCGTCTGCAAAGTAAGACAACACCGCTTGCGCCATCACATGGGCTAGACTGTGCCGATATTTGTACAGTTGGCTGTTTTTGTCGAGCACTTGCTTCTTCATCAAAAAAAGTCTCCCTACGTCGGATCTTTTTGTTTGGGGGGATTGACCACCAAGCTGCCTTGGTCGCATCCCTCTCGCTGTATGCGATGGGGACGCCAAAGGGTCGGTCTGCCCTTGGGGCGCGAATATAGCCGCTTCTTGCGCGCAAGACAAGGCCACAAAACGCGGATGAAACAAAGAAAAGTCCACGCAATACTCCCTTGGGTCGTCTCGCGCTTCGCAAAACACGGAAAACACGAAAGGGAAAACAGGGTGAAGTATGCGTGTGATGGTCGGTTGGTGGTGTTTGATTTGTGTGTGGTGGTGTTTGGGTTGTGAGCGAAAGAGCCGCGAGCAAAGTCCGAAGCCTCCGAGCGCTTCGGGGCGAGCTTCGCTTTGTGAGCGGGAAGGGATCTTGGGGGCTGAGCCTGTGGTGGGTGGGCGATGTGCGAAAGAGGCCGATTGTGGGGCAGATCGAGCGGCATGGAGGCGTTGTGTGGCGGGGCGTTGTGTGGTGGCGGGTGGAACGCAAGAGCAAGGCCATCAAGCGGCGGTGCGGGCAGCGGTGTTTTTAAGTGAGCGGGCGATTGCAAGTGCCGATGAATCGGGGATGATTTGGCTGTGGCGAAGAGATGGTGTGCGGTGGCGTCCTTGGCATGGGTGGAAAGGGCATGCGGGTGCGATCTTGGCCTTGGAGCGGGGAGCAGCGGGGTATCTGTTGAGCGGTGGGGTGGGCGGTGTGCGGGTGTGGGATCTGCGCAGACGTGCGTTGGTCGCGGATTGGTCGGTACAAGGAGAAGTGCAGGCGTTGGCGTGGTCTGAAAAACATCAGCGGATTGCGGTCTCTTCGACCGATCGGGTGGTTCGGTGGCGAGATTGGCCGAAGGATGGAGTCTTTGCGAGAGACGAAAAAGTGGGTGGGAGAGATGAGAAAGCGGGTGGGAGAGATGAGAAAGCGGGTGGAAGGGATGAAAAAGCGAACGAGGGGTGGAGCGGTGAGGCAAAAGTGTGCGATGTCGTGCGGTCGTTGGCGTGGGAAGTCGATGGATCGGGGCGTTTGGCGGGTGGTGGAGATGATGGCTTGTTGTGGGTATGGGATGTCAAACGGGCCAAACAGCGGGGATCATGGCCTGTGGAGCGTTGGAGTGGGCATCGTGGGTGGTTGCGCCGTGTGGGGTGGTGGGGAGAGCGGCCTGTGACGGTGGGATTTGATGGCACGATGCGGGTGTGGGATCTGCGTGGAGGGCGGAGTGTTCGTGTGGGGGAGGAAGGGCCATTGCTGCCGTTGTTGTTGGGGCGGGTGGAGCGGTGCGTGGCATCGCTTGAGCAGAAGAAAAGCGTAGAGGCTGTTGTTTGGAAAAGGCGATGGATCGGGGGGGATCCGTTGGGAATGGCGTTGTTTTCGCGGCGAGGTTGGGGCGTGGTGGGCGCGCATCGAGAGGGTTGGTTGCGTTGGCCTGATGCGGAAGGTTCGGAAGTGGTGGTGTGGTCGCTTCGTGAGGCAAAGCAGCGTTGCCGTGTGCGTGAGCATCTATTGGGGGTGCGTGTGGTGGCAGGGTCGCCCCAAGAGAGGCGCTTTGTCTCGGGTTCGGATGACGGGACGTTGCGCGTCTTTCGTGTGCGGCTGTGACGAGTCGGATGGCGCTGCCTAGCAAAAGTGAGCCAAACACAGGGTCAAGGGAGCGGCGCTCCCTTGTGGGGCGTGGGGTGACACCCCACATACGCGACGACAAAAAGAGGGGAGGGGCAGAATTAGAGGCAGAGCTTGCAGGCGGCGGTGAGGACGGTTTTGATCTCGCTACAGGAGGTGGTTTTGTTGATGGCTTCGAGGCAAGCGTCGAGTTGGGGTTGGGTGACGCTACCGCATTTGGCGTTGCCATGTTTGAGGGG
>CAUJFU010000242.1 GCA_963169055.1 Myxococcota bacterium | reverse complement strand
GATCTGACGCCGAAAGAGTCTGTTGCGTGGGCGCAAGTCGAAGCTGCGCTGCTGCGTGAAGGGGAGATCGCCCAACGTGTTTTCGCGCAGCACATCGCATCGCTTGTGCAAGCCACGCAACGCAGTTCGGAGGCTGCGACGCTGCGTGAAGTCCGTGTCCGTCTTCAAGCACACGGCTCGACGCCGCTGTTTCATTTGCTGCTTTTCCAGCAGCGACGGGCCATGATGTCGCAACAGGCCCGCCACGCACTTCGCCTTCAAAAAGCCTATCAAAAAGCGCTCGAAGAAAGCCTCCAAACCTCGCTCTCGGCTTGGTTGGCCGCATTTGCTTTGCCAGAAGCTTGGCGTCTGTCTTCCGTCCAAGATCCGATCTCTCGGCCTGTGTGGGAAAGCAAAGCCCTAGAAGAGGAGGTCAAAGAAGCCGAAGCATGGAAACGCACGCTTCTCCTTCTCGAACAGGTGAAGCGCTTGCTTGGGCGTTCACAGATCCTCCAAGCGCTCCATCTTTGGAAGAATCTTCCGCCTCGTTGGATCGCTTTGTTGGAGACCTTTGGTGAAGACAAAGCGTCTTTGGCGGCCCTTCAGGAGATGACACGGATCTTCCAAGAAATCGCTGTGATCCATGCGTTTTTGGCGGATGCTGCGCCCACCAAAGGCCAACAACAAGTCCTCTTGTTGATGGACGATATGAACGCCCGAAGAGAGAGCGTGTTCAAGTTTCTCTCCCCCAAGGGCTACGAAGCTTTTCTCGAAGGGCTGAAACGATTGCTTCGGATGTGTTCGGACGGCCAACAGATCCTGCAATCTGCCGAAGAAGCCTACACACGGAAAGAATGGAAGGAGGCGGAGCAGCATTATCGAAAGTATCTGCGCGATATGCCACGAAAGGCCGAGAAAAACTGGCTTCATCAACGCATCCACGCTTGTCAGTGCGCACAAGGCGCAGGATGGGCTTCTTGCAAAGACAAACCCTCACCCCGCTGACGCCCACCCTCTCATCGAGATCATCTGCCGCTTCGCTAGAGCAGATATAAGCGATCCGATGTCCGACAGATGTGTACATGAAACATCGCTGCGATCCGTTGTAGACGCCCAATGGTTGGGCAGCCACAGGGGGCTGCCCCTACTTTTTCGCTCACATCACGGGCGGATCTCGTATGAACAGAATCAAAGACCACCCGACGTCTTCACCCAAACAACCCTTCCTCCAAAACATCACGCACCAAAGGCGCGAATGTATCGAGCTGTTGGCGTCGCGCCAACAAAAGCAAGCACAATCGTTCGCGTATGTTTTGTTGTGCGATCTGTAGGCTCTGGAGCCTTCGCCCTGCCCAAAGCGCATCGGCGTTTGGCCAGTGCATCAGCAAGGAGGCGAGGTGGTCGAGGATTCGGCGCAGGTTTTGTTGTCGCCAAAAGTGGTCTTCGGGGACGCTGCAAACATAAGCCACGATCCAGCACAACGACCGACGCAGCGGTGTCATCGCTTGTTCGGGCGGCAAATCACCGCACAAGCCCAAGGCTTCGCCCCGATGTCGGGCTAAATCAGAAGAGGGCAATCGCCCTTCCAAAACCATACGCGCTGCTTCGAGAGCGCTCCATAAGGGCGGAGGGATCGGGCGGCCCGTGGCGCGTTCTTGTTGCAGTGCCCAGACGGCGCATTCCCATGAGAAATGTTCGGCCACATCTGGGGCGATCTGGTCCGTTTTCTCAGCGATGTCTTCGATCAGGGAAGCGGAGACAGGAAGAATATTCCACGTCGTTTCGGGAGAGACCATGATGGCGTCCTTTAGGATTCGGTGGAGCTGGTCGGGTGGAGCATCTCGCGGATCTTGTCTTCGTGAGGCAAGGCGATGCGCTGCGTGGGAGCGAAGGGCGGCAGATCGGGCAACGCAAGGCCGCGTTGTTTGAACGCCTCGGTGCAGTGTTCAAGCGTGGTACGCCAACAGTAAGGCGGGCCATCGCCCCAAGCCTCCTTGTAAGCGCGCAAAAGGTGGCTCTCTGCGCGTTCGTTTTGTCCGACCGCGTAAAAGATATCGGCTGCATCGAGGTGCAAGGTCACAAAGGATTCACGGATCGAGAGGGCTTCTTCAAGCAACAGCAGCGCTTCTTCGAGCCGACCTTGGCGCAGGCGTACTTGAGCCAATCTTCCCAAATAGATCGAGACATTCACACTGCCCGATTTCCGAGAGATACGGATGCTCTCTTCAAAGCCGCGTTCTGCCAGATCCAACCGCCCTTGTTCCAAGGCCCACACCGCACGCCAACGATGCACCGCACATTGAATCGACGAACTCCGACACGCAACGGCTTCTTCCCATGCGCGGCTGAGATAGCGTCCTTCTTCTGGATCGCGGCCTTGATCGATGTACCACCGCGCACGATACAGGTACATCCGCGCCAAACGATCGGAGGTTTGGACGTAGGCAGGAGAGGCGAAGAATTCTTCTTCATAGCGCAAAAAGTTTTCGGTATCGCCCATCTCGATCGCGAGCGAAGCGAGGTACAACAACGACAGGATCGTGCTGCGATCATCTTCTGCAAAGCGGCTCACATCCAACGCAAGCCGCAGACATCGCTCGGCGGCTTCGACGTGATCTTCGTCCTCCAACGACAACGCATAGTTGATCAACGATACGCCAAGTGCCGAACCGTTGCGGTGTTCGACATCGATCTCGATCGACATCGCCCGCATCTGCTTGGATTCTGCGTTTCGTCCGACCATGTTGAGCGCGTTCGAGATGTCGACAACCCTTGCTCCTTGGGAGTATGGGGACGAAAGGGCAGGGCGCTTCTCCAATCCACGCGGAAACAGCGGCGTCAACAACTCGATCATCGCGTAGTACGCGCCCAACTGATTGAACAAAACAGGATTGAGCTGGTTGCTGTAAAACGAGGCCGCTTCATCCAAGTTTCCAGAGCCGATTAGCGCGTGATAGATCTCGATGGTTCGGCGAAGTTCGCTGACTTCTTCGATGCTTTTCATATCTTCGGGGGGTAGGCGTTCAAAGTGATCGCGGATATGCGAAAAAGTTTTGTGACGGTCGCGCCCTTCGAGGCGTTCAAACGCATATCCACGAACGACGGGGTGGAGATCATAACGATTGGCGGGCCGATCCCACTGCAAGAGGCCGCAACGTTCGAGCAAACACAACGAGACATGAAACGCTGCACGCGCAGCACAGACATCTTCGCGCTGGCTGTAAGCGCGTTTTTCTTGTTGAAACGCTCTCCAGCGGGCGTATTGTTCGGCGATCTCGGACTCTTCCAAGGCGATCTCTTCGAGGAGTCCGAGGCGCTCGTCTTCCTCTTGCGAAGCGGCGTATCGTTCGCGCAGATCCGCAAGCCAGTATTCAAACGGGCGCCCGGGCTCGGATGGGGCTTCTGGAACAGGCCGATGCAACGGCAATAACGCATCAAGACGTACAGGATAACGAAAGGCCGCGATCTGACAAAGCAATCGACGAGAAGGTTTGGGTAAGCTATCGAGCGCCATACGCAACAAAGACACCCGTCGTTGCGCAGGATCAAGCGAGGCAAATTCCAACGAGTCTTTGTGGACAGCGTACCACAGATCGAAGTCCCCTTTGGCTTGCTTGTCGTGCAAAAGAATCCCTGCCAAAACGCCCAACAGTAGGCTGTGATTGCCGAACAAATGCAGAAACTGTTGGATCGCGTCGGCATCGCCGACTACACCGCGTGAGCGCACCAACGCCAGTGCATCTTGGGGTTCCAAACTGTCCAAATAGCGGTAGCGTACACCCGACAACATCTGCGTGCGGTCGCCCATCCGTTGTTCAAGATCATAAGGCTTTAGGCGCGTGCTGATCAGAAGTTTGCTGCGTGTGTCCAAGCACAACGCTCGCAAAAGATCCCCATGTTGCGGGTCTGTAAATGAACGATCTTGACGCTCTCGCAGATCTTCGGTACTTGCCTCTACCTGATCATCCCGTAGATGCGACGCATCCAAACGGTGGTAAGCCACCATGATGCGTTCGATCCCGTCCAGCACAAACAAGATCCGCTTTTTGCGCAGCGCTTCAAAAAGTCTCTCGACGCGCTCTTCGTGTTTGAGCAGCGGTAGGCTCGCGGCTTCGGCGGTGTCGCTTACATACAACAAGGCTTGCCGAAAAAAAGCATCCATCGTAGCGTTGCTTTCATAAAAGCTCCACCACATCGCCCCATCCAACGAGGGGATCGCCTCCGCCGCGTGATCACAAAACCAATGCCACGTCAGCGCACTTTTCCCCACGCCCCCGATCCCATCGATCACCAAGGTGCTGTCTTCTGAGCTGCCCCAACGATCGAGCATCGCCAACTCGCTCTCTCGACCAAAGAACCGCCGCGTCAAGATATACGGATGCACGATGTATGGCTGCGGAGGAAGCGGAATGCGCCGTGCGTTCGGATGATGCAGCACCAAGGCGCTTTCTTCGATGATCTCGATCCCTTCGAGCGGATGCGGTGGCCCCTGTGCAGCCTCGTTCTGTCCCAGCTTTTCGGATTGACCGAACAAATCTTGCTCAAGCAAAGCATCCAAACGCATCAACACGGGTGGGGTCTTTGGCTCTTGACGGGCCAAAAGCCAAAGGATCGCTTCAAATGCCCCACGCAAGGCTTGTTGTTCTGTCGTAAGGCAGACCACGCGATCCGCCCGTCCTTCGGCATGTTGCTTGGGTGTGTTTTCCCATTCTCCCCAAGGATCAAACTCTTCTGTGAAGGCCGCTTCTTGAAATGTCAACCCAAAACGTGTCTGGAAGGCTTCTCTGCGTTGGAGTGAGAGACGCGGCGCACACCACGCGGCACACAACACACCCACAGATGCGGCTCTTGCATGGCGCAACATCCGTTCTATCGGGGCCGACCATCCTGTCTGCTCCCACACTTCCAGTTTTCCTGCCAACACCAAAAGACTTGCGCGCTCCCCCAACGCCGCTTCTACACCCGATACCTCGATCTCTTCGCTCCCTCCGTCCTTTTGGACTTCGATCTCCTTTGGCACAAAACCGCATCGCCACACCGCATCGCTCAGGATCGAGACTTCTGCAACGGATAGATCCTGCCACACCACCCACACTTCGTCGCGAAGTTCTCGCGCAAGACCCAAGATCTCTCGCACTCCCACAGACTCACTCCTTTGTTCGTTGCGTCAACACACAACAAAACCGATCTTTCTGTCGCTTGAAACGGTACAAACACGGGGCCTTTTGGTCAACAGGTGATACCTATATCACAAGCCCATGATTTCTGCACACGCCTCTTTTGCGCTGCGTTGCGGCCTCTGAGAGAGTGCCCTCTAGACAAGCCGATGCGATAGTCTCAGATTGCCCACCCTGCCGAGCCAGACCCTGTTTTTCCCACCCACTCCAAGGAGATCACCGTGACCCAACTCAGCGTGAATTTGAACAAGATCGCACTCCTGCGAAACTCTCGACCTCTCGATATCCCCAACGTTTTGCGCGCTGCTCAAACCTGTATCGCCGCAGGCGCTCACGGCATCACCGTTCATCCGCGCCCTGATGAACGACATATCCGACGTTCGGATGCTTTGGATCTGCACCAACTTCTTCAACACCACCCGCACATCGAGTTCAATATCGAAGGAAACCCGTTTGTTCACGCCCAAACGGATGAGCGCGCACCGTGGTTCGATCTGGTTCGCGCCCTTCGCCCTGCCCAATGTACGCTGGTTCCTGATGATCCCAACGCCTCGACTTCAGACCACGGTTGGGATCTGCGCACCACCAGCGAACGCCTCAAACCGATCGTCCACCTCCTCCGCGAACAAGGGATGCGCGTCAGCCTTTTTATGGACCCTGATATCGAGCAAATCGAACGCGCTGCGGCCCTTGGAGCCGATCGCATCGAGCTTTACACCGAACCTTACGCGGCTTCGTTTGGACAAACTACGATGAGCGCTCAACTCGAAACCTACGCCTCTGCGGCCCAACGCGCCCACGATCTCGGCCTCGGTGTCAACGCTGGGCACGATCTCAGCCTCCAAAATCTCGGTGCTTTTTGTTCGCGTGTCCCCCACCTCCTCGAAGTCTCCATCGGCCACGCCCTGATCGCTGATGCCATCGATATGGGCCTTTACGCCACCGTCCAAGCCTACCTCAAAGTCCTCCGTCGCTAGACTTTTCGGGCTCTTCTTCGCCACACCAGCATCACCCCAAATCAGATTTTTCGGGTTCTTCTTCGCCACACCAGCATCACCCAAAGCAAGACCAGCCATCCGCCCCATAGAGGGGGGCTGTTGGATTGACAGCTACATCCGGGGGTTTGGCCTCCGTTGTACCGTTCTGTGGTGGCATTTGATTCGCCGATCTCCTTTTCTATCGCGGGATCATCGACTTGATCAGCATCGCTGGGGGGAGGCTCGCTGGATTCAGAGACCGATTCATCGATGGATTCGGGGGTGGGTTCTGTGATCGGCTCAGGAAGAGGCGGGCGTGAGGGTTGTTTGCACTGCCCCTCTTGACAGGTCGATCCGCTTGGGCATTGGACACCAAGGCAGGGGTCTTCTTTGCATTGTCCGTCTTGGCAGACACGACCGTTGGGGCAGGGCAGATCAAAGCAAGGATCGGCTTGGCATTCGCCGTTGGTGCAGCGTTGGAAGTTTGCGCACTTGACGCCCGCACAAGGATCTGGAACGCACTTGTTGTCTTTGCACCCTTCACCCGGGGCGCATACATCGGTCTTGCACACGGGAATACACGTCCCTGCTTGACAATACTGATCCGCGCCACACGTCACGCTTGCGCAAGGATCGGCGGCACAGGCCCCGCCTTTGCAGATCTGCCCGTTGGGACAACCCAAGCCGAAGCAGTTGTTTTCTACGCATTTTCCGGCTTTACAGACCTCTTGAGCAGGGCAAGTGACACCGACGCACGCATCAATGCACTGGCCGCTTTTGCACACCAGATCGCGTGGACAGGTGATGTTGTCGCAGGTCGTGGAAAAGCAGACGCCTTGTCGACATTGAAAGCCAGCGGCGCACTCTCCATTGCGACAAAAGCGGCGACACAACCCTTCGACACAGCTTTCGCCTGCTGGACAAGTCGTGTTGTCGTCGATCTTTCCGTTGCAATCGTTGTCTGCACCGTCGCAGATCTCGGGGGTCGGTTTGGGCGCGTTGCAAGCCTGCCACGCACCGTTGACGCAAAGCTCCTTGCCGTCGCCACAAACGCTCGAACAATCGCGTGATAGGCCATCGTCGATCATCCCGTTGCAATCGTTGTCTTTGCCGTCGCATAGCTCAGGTTCGGGTTTCGGGCCTGCGCAGCCCGTATAAGAACCGTTGACACACTGCGCCGTCCCGCTCCCACAAGCCCCTTGGCATGGGCGAGGTTGAATCCCTTCGTCTATTTTGCCGTTGCAGTCGTTGTCTTTGCCGTCGCAGATCTCGGTATCGGGCTTGGGAGCATCACAAAAGACCCATTTTCCGTTGACACAGGTTTCTTTTCCGTTGCCGCAGGCCGTCGTGCAAGGGCGCTGCAATCCATCGTCCACCGTCCCGTTGCAATCGTTGTCTTTGCCGTCGCAGCGTTCGGCCTCAGGGGCTGGAGCCGTACAACCGACCCATTTTCCGCCCTGACAGAACTCGACGCCCGAACCACATGCGTTGGCGCAGGCTTGGACAAGGTTGTCGTCGATCTGCCCGTTGCAATCGTTGTCTTTGCTGTCGCAGATCTCGGGTTTGGGCTGGAGCGGAACTGCGCCGCAGGTTGTGGAAAGGCCGTCTGGTCGGCACACCAGCACACCATTGTTGCGACATCCTCCGATCCCTGCTTGGCATACTGTACCGAGCGTGGGGAAGTCTTCGTCGATCTGCCCGTCGCAATCGTTGTCTTTGCCGTCGCAGGTCTCGGGGGCGGGGGGGCCTGCGGTGGCGCTACAGCGTGTCCCTTTTCCGTCGGCCCGACAGACTTGTGTTCCTTGACGCGCACATTCGCCGACTCCGACGCTACAAGGTTTGCCCAGATTCGGGAACGTCTCATCGATCTGCCCGTTGCAATCGTTGTCGAGTCCATCGCAGATCTCTTGGGTGGCGTTGTTAATGATCGCATCCATCGCACTTTTGAGTTGAGTCGCGTTGTCCGAAAAATAGTAGGCGACACAGCCCGCGATATTTGGGTCACAACGCTGTGTCCCCCCAAGACCCGCCATCTTGGTCAGGCAGTTTTGGGCGGTTGCGTTGATCCCCGAACCAAAACCGATCACATAAGTCTTGACTTGATAGACGTTTCCTTTGGTGTCTTTGAGTGCATAAGTCCCCGTCCCTTGGTACATATCGTTGACCATATTGGGCGCGTTGACGCATCCGTCGGTGGGCGCGCCGTCCGTCAAAAACAAGAGGTGTGTGGGGCGACGTTCTACGCTGTCTTGGTTGATCACGGTCTGGAGGTGATTGCGGGCGGCGGTGAACGCACGTTGGTAGTGGGTGCCGTTAGAAAGAACGCGGGCCGCCAACTTGGCCGCCATTTGGGGAGGATTGGAGACGATCGTGGCCTCAAGGGTTGCGTTTTCGCTGAAGGCCACCAGCCCAAAACGCGCCTTTCGATCGTTGTATTGCGGCGCAGTTCCGCCGTATTGGTACGCCACTTCTTTGAGGGCGTTTTGTGCGATATCCCAGCGCGTATAAACGCACTTGCTACTGGTATTGCAAGAATAATCGTAGCGCGGCGTCGTCCCGGGTGCGGCTTGGTGCGTGTAGGGCATGGGGGCGCACGAGGCTTTGTTGGTGCAAGCTTGGCTTACGATCTTGTTGTTGTTGCCCATGCTGTTGGAGGCATCGACGATGATCATCAGGTTGGGAGGTTGGCAGTTGGACGCTTGTTGCGCCCACGCTTGTGATCCCGTCCAACACATCCACACGCATAACACCCCAAAGCGGATCCACCACAGACGACCGAGCATTGCGGCCTCCTTCGAGCAAAATACTTTTCGCTGACGCATTGCCAAAACTGCAGATGCGTCTTCAATCTACCATCTTCGGCGCATATCGGCGCGAGTTGCCAAAGGCATCGCCGCTCAGCGTATGCGATTCTGCGCTGAAGAAATGTTCTTTTTGGCAGGAATTACGCGGTTGGATGGTATTTGTGGGGTTTTACCCCACACCCCACAAGGGAGCGCGGCTCCCTTGACCCTGTATCGGCGAAGAGAGCACAGGTTTTTCAAAACAACGGCTCTGTCGCTTGAGACAGCGCGAGCACGGCTTTTTTTGGCAACTGCGTAAGTCTTCTTTGGGAGGTTTTCGGATGGTACAGCGTGTTTCTTTGGAGCGAAAGCAAGGTGTTCTCGTTCGCATTCTTCGAGTGTTGGGCTTTTTCGGGCAGTCTTGGCGGGACGAGAGCCTATGTTTGTTTTGCCTGTTTTGTTTGTTGTGTTGGGGCGGGGCGCAAGCCGAAGCCTCGCCGCTTCAAGCGCCCCATATCGAGTTTTCTTTACAAAGCGAACGACCCTCGATCCGTTTAGGCGTTCCTTTTTGGATTGGCATCCATCAGAAGATCGAGAAAGATTGGCACACCTACTGGCAAAATCCGGGAGACTCCGGGATTGCCCCCAAGATCCGTTGGACCGTCCCTGCGGGCTTTCAGGTCGGAGCGATCCAATGGCCCACGCCCAAACGCATCCGCGTCAGGGTGTTGGCGAACTTTGGCTACGAACAGGAGATCTTGCTACCGCTTCAGATCACGCCGCCAAAGCAATTTTCTGGATCGAGTGTACGGATATCGGCGGAACTCGAATGGTTAGTTTGTAAAGAAGAGTGCATCCCGGGCCGAGGAACGATTCATCTTACGCTACCGATTCGATCCGCATTTGCTCCGTCTTCGCTTCCGACTTCGCAACCAAACGCCCATCCACAACGCTTCGCCTTGATCCGTCAGCATCTTCCGCTGCCTTGGCCCCAAACCCAAGGTCGGATGTTGATCCGTGATGAAGACGTGCAGATCGATCTGCCGAATCTTCCACCTGCATTGTTGCAGCGAAGATCGCTGACCTTCTATCCCATCGATCACTCGGTGATATCCAACGCTGCACCATTAAAGTTTTCCCGCCCACAGGGCATCTTGCGGATCGTCGTTGAAAAAAACGAATACCATACCCCCGAACGCACGACACTTCGCGGCCTGATCGTTTCACGCGAGCGAGGTCTTCCGATGCTGAGTTATGCGGTCGTCGCCAAAGCGTCTCCGGCTGTAGCATCCGTCCCTGCTGCTTCTGTCGCGAAGATCGCCAAGAAATCGAAGGGGGCTTCTGCGTATCCTCCTGCCTCGACAGGGCATCCCGCCACTCGGCCTGCGATCTCGTCTTTGGATCGGATGCTTGCAGGGGGAGGGGATGATCAAGAGTCGTTGCGTTCGGTGTGGTGGGCGTTGTTATTTGCGTTTTTTGGGGGGCTTTTGCTCAACTTGATGCCGTGTGTTTTTCCTGTTCTTTCGTTGAAGCTGCTGCATTTTGTTGAGCAGGCCAAAGAGCAACCTGCACAAGTCAAGCGTCATGGGTGGGCGTTTACAGCAGGAGTCTTGTTGTGTTTCCGTGCCGTATCGGGCTT
>CAUJFU010000241.1 GCA_963169055.1 Myxococcota bacterium | reverse complement strand
GGGCGTGGTAGAGGACTTGGTGCAAGCGCGTGGGATCTTCGGCTTTTTGAAGTTTCCAAGGCTCGGTGGTATGGACGTAAAGGTTGAGTGCGCTGCTCCACAACAGCAGTTGTTCAAGTGCAAGATGGATCTGCCGCTTGCTGACGAATTCATCGATCTTTTGGACTGCTTCGGCGGCTGCGCTGCGCAAGTTTCGGTCGATCTCTTCGTTGGTTTCGGCGGGTGCGGGAGCTTGGCTTTGGATGTAGCCTTTGGCCATCTGTAAGGTGCGATTCACCAAGTTGCCGATGTTGTCGGCGAGTTCGCCGTTGTTGCGTTCGATCAACCGTTCGCGTGCAAAGTTGCCGTCGTTTCCGAGGGGGACTTCACGCAAGAGATAGTAGCGCAAGACATCCAGTTCGTATTCTTCGGCCAGAGCGAAGGCATCGATAAAGTTGTTGAGCGACTTGCTCATCTTGTAGCCTTCGTTCATCCACCAGCCATGCGCAAAGACTTGTTTGGGGACGGTCAACCCTGCGCTGAGCAAGAAGGCGGGCCAATACACCGCATGAAAGCGCAAGATATCTTTGCCGATCAGATGGATATCGCAAGGCCAATATCGTGCGTAGCGTTCTTGATCTTGGAAGGCGCCTGCGCCTGTGATGTAGTTGGTGAGGGCGTCCACCCAGACGTAGAGGACGTGTTTGGGATCTTGGGGCATGGGGATTCCCCAAGAAAAGGTTGTGCGGCTGATCGAAAGGTCTTTGAGTCCGCCTTCGACGAACGCGATCACTTCATTGCGCCGCGCATCGGGTTGAACGCTTTGGGGATCCTCTTTGTACCAGCGCAACAAAGGCTCGGCGTATTGGCTCAATCGGAAGAAATAGCTTTCTTCTTCGACCCATTCCACCACCGAGCCGCTGGCCTTGGCGCGACCGTTTTCGACTTCCAGCTCATCGTAATAGGCTTCGTCGCTTGCGGAGTACCAGCCTGCGTACTTGGCGAGATAGACGTCGCCATGTTCGATCATGCGTCGGACCACTTCGGTGACGACGGCTTTGTGGGCCTCTTCGGTGGTGCGGATGAATCGGTCGTATCGGATATCGAGTTTTTTGAAGAGTTCGAGAAACTTTGCGGAGTTGATATCGGCCAATTCACGGGGGGAGATGCCGAGGCTTTCGGCGGCTCGTTGGATCTTGAGTCCGTGTTCGTCCGTTCCTGTTTGGAAAAACACGTCGTATCCGGCTTGTCGATAGTAGCGAGCAAAAGCATCGGCCACGATCGTTGTGTACGCATGCCCGATGTGCGGTGCGCCGTTGACGTAGTAGATGGGCGTCGAGATATAAAATGTGTTCACGCGGTCTCCTGCGGATCTGACAGCCAAGATCGTATTGGGCGAAGCATCCAACGAAAAAGAGATGGCTTCTTTAGCTGATCTGGCGTGTGCGGTCAAGCATATCCGCGCAGACGCGATGCCCTCCCCCAAAGTTCGACATCGGTTTGTGTTCGTCCGCTGTTGGATGGGTTCGCTGGTTGGATGGGTTTGTTGAGGTGTCGGGTTTCAAAAAAGGTCAGAGAAGAGCAAGTTTCTCGTTCAATCGCTCGACGCTTTTTTTCAAGCCTTGCTGTTCGAGGGTTTCGAGTAGATCGCGTGCCGTTTTGGGAGGATTTTTGAGAGACAAACGCTGCTCGCGCACAGCTTGGCAAACAGAGTCTTGGTCGATGTCGAGCAATTCGCAAAGAAAGACGTCAGGGTGCAGAGGGAGGATTCCGTACGGTCGCAACACAGAGCGAGGGAAATCCTTGAGGTTAAATGTCACAATCACGTCGACTTTGGCGTGTATCGCGGCAGCGAGAACGTGTCGATCTCCTTCGTCGGGAAGCACGAGTTGGTGAATAAGATGTTCGTATCCTTCAACAAGCGCGTCAGTGGCGTGCCGATCCATCAACTCCCTCGTTTTTTCAAGCCTTTCTCTGCTGAGGTCAGGCCGACTTTGCAACACATTTCGCATCCATTCCTCGTGGATTTGCGCACTCCATTTCGCTTGAAACAAGCCGATCAAAGCAAGGCGCATCAAAAGATCTCGGAGAGGAGCTGGATAAAGAACGCAAGCATCGAACAGCGCGGAAAAATGAGGCATCGCCTAATAACCCATATCGAGTTCTTGTGCTTCTGCTGCGAGTTGATCAAGCACTTCTTTTCGTTGCTTTTTTGTCCGCTCTTTGTATTCCACCAGTTCTTTGGAGGTGATTCGCCGATGAGAGCCGACTTGTCGGTAGGCTATTTCACCGTCTTCCAGCAACTTCAGGAGGAAGGGTCTTGAAACCCCCAACACCTCAGCGGCTTGACTTGTCGTCAGTTCTTCTTCTTGTGGGAAGATGGCGAGCGTGTTTCCTTTCGCCATCTCTTCCAACACGCGGTGAAGCAAGTGCAACAGAGAAGAAGGGATTTCAAGAACTTCTTCGGGCTGACCCGCTTGATCGAGCTTCAGTTTGACGCTCCCTCCGCTCTTTAGGTGTTTTGCGAGAATTTGGCTTGACTTTTTGGCGAGTGATGATTCTTGGGCTGTCGGGGTCAACGGTGGGTTTTGAATAGCCATTGTTTTGTCCTGTTCCTTCGTTTGGATACAAACGAAGCAAGTGTAGCAAGTGAAACAAAAGAATCAAGCCAAGAAGAGGAGCGATGACGGCGCAACGCCCGAAGGCATGAGGACTCGAATATCTTGAGGCTGATCTGGCTTGTGCGGTCAAGCGTATCCGCGCAGACGCGATGCCCTCCCCCAAAGTTCGACACCGCACCACTCGGTTTGACATCGCACGATCTTCCCACAAATCTATCCAACCGCGCCGCTCCTATGCTATCAGCAAGGGCGCGGGGTTTTCGTTGGTATGTTGAGAGCCAAAAGGAGCAGAAGAACAGATGTCAAATCGGACGTTGGCGTTAGATGATCGGTTATTTTCGTACTTTTTACAGCATTCGTTGCGGGAGACGGCGTTGCAGCGGTCGTTGCGGGAAGAGACGGCGTTGTTGCCGATGGCGCGAATGCAGATCGCGCCTGAACAAGGCCAATTGATGGGCTTTTTGGTCGAGTTGACAGGTGCCAAAAAGATCGTCGAAGTGGGGACATTCACGGGCTATAGTGCGTTGTCGATGGCGTTGTCGCTGCCCGAAGATGGGCAGCTTTGGGCGTGTGATGTCAGTGAAGAATGGACGGATATCGCTCGGCGCTATTGGGCGGATGCGGGCGTCGGACACAAGGTGATGTTGCGTTTGGCTCCTGCGGTGGAGACGTTGCAAGGCTTGTTGGATGCGGGACAAGCAGGGACGTTTGATCTGGCGTTTGTGGATGCCGACAAAAGCAACTATGACGCTTATTACGAGCTTTGCTTGCGTTTGTTGCGACGCGGCGGTTTGCTGCTTGTCGATAACGTCCTGTGGGGCGGTTCGGTTGCCGATCCCAACAACCAAGAAATCGATACCGTCGCGATCCGCGCCCTCAACGCCAAGATCCACGATGATGATAGCGTGTCGATCAGCATGCTCCCCATCGCTGACGGTTTGACCTTGGTGCGCAAACGCTAGGCCGTTTGTGATAAAGGGATGTTTGTCGGTGAAGCCTTCGTTCTTTTAGGGCAAGAGGATGGGATATCCATCAGGAGCTGTGCGTTGTGTGGTGTCGCCGTAGCCGAGTTGCCCGTAGTTGTCGCGTCCCCACGTCCGTGAACACGTCTTTTTTTGCTGGCTGTGTTCGCTGAACTTTGCTGGACTTTCGCGAGGGCGGGTTCGGTGGGAGCGTAGTTTTCTGAACTTTGACGAAGGGCGGGTTCGGTGGGAGTGCCGTTTTCTGGACTTTAGCGAAGGGCGGGTTCGGTGGGAGTGCAGTTTTCTGGACTTTAGCGAGGGTGGGTTCGAGGAAAGTGCCGTTTTCCGAACTTTGACGAAGGGCGGGTTCGAGGAAAGTGCAGTTTTCTGAACTTTAACGAAGTTGGGTTCGGTGGGAGTGCAGTTTTCCCAAAAGCCGTGTTCGCGGCATTTCAAGCGACACGGTGGTTTGTTTGAAAAGCAATCGATCCATTCGCCGACATGGGGGCAAGGGGCCATCGGTCCCTTGCGGGGTGTGGGGTGGAACCCCACAAAAAACAAAAAGAAATCGAATCCAATCTAACGGGCAGGGGGGGATTCTTTGGAAGCGATGCCGAGGCGGATGAAGAACCAAGGAGCGAGGAAGGTGCCGAAGGTGGCGGCGAGGGTGTATCGGAAGAGGCGGGAGAGATCGGTGTCGGGCAAAAGGAGCTTGAGTCCGAAGACGATCAGCCCGAGAGGGATGACAGCGAGATAGCGCAAGGCGCGGTGGTGAAGGGGGCCATCGGATGAAAAGCGAACAAAGCGGCGTTCGAGGGCGATGCCAAGGCCAAAGCCGAGAACAGCGGCAGATGCGGGGACACGGGAGGGGTGATGGAAAGCGAAGTAGACGAAGAGGGGAAGCGGGAAGCAAAGGGCGAGTTGAAGGGCGAGGGGTTGGCGGGAAAGCCACGAAGAGAGGGGGGCTTCGAGGGTCCACAAGAGGGCGAGTCCAAGGAGCGCGAGCAGCCAACCGCCGAGGATATCTTGGGGGAAGTGGACGGCGAGGTATAGGCGGGAAAAGCCGATAGATAGGGTCAATACGACGAGAGCGAACCAGAACCAAGGTTTTCGGATGTAACGGCCAAGATAGGCGGCCAAGGTCATCACGCCTTGGGCGTGGCCGCTGGGGAAAGAAAAGCCTTTGGCGTACCCGATGACACGGATCTTTGCGGGATCGGGTCGTGGGATAGCGACGTAGAGCTTGATCAGTGTGTTCAGCAGCAGGACGTGCAAGACACCGAGGCTGATGCGGCGTCCAACGTGTGCATCGACGCACCAGTACATGACGGGGAGCAGCAACAGGTATCCTTCGGCGTCGCCGAGTCGGGTGAGGATGCGAAAGAAGGTATCGAGCCAAGGGTGGCTCCAAGATTGGATGCTGTGGAGGACTTGATATCCCCAAGGTACGAGGCTTTCAAGAAAGGCTTGCATAGGGGGAGTTCTTTCGGGTTGTGTTGGGGGTTTCTATTTGAGTGGATGGGCTTCTATCTGGGTCGAGGGTTTCTATTTGGGATGGGTGCGTTCTTCGAGGGCTTTGGAATGTGGGCAAACGATCTTCCATTGGTCGTCGAGATACTTGATATGGCAGGTTTCGACGTTGGGACTTTGCTTGGAGATGAGGTAGGTGCCGACGTGGTTTGTGGGTTTTTTGCCGGGTTGGGTACACTGGTAGGTGACGTGGTAGCGACCACAAGCGAAGGTTTGTTTGTAGGCGCGAAAAGTGTGGGTGGGTTTTGAGGTGTCGGGGATGATCTTGCAATAGGGGCTGGTGGAGACGAGTTCGATGGTGGTGCGTTTGTTCGGATGACACGGTTCGTCTTCGGGATTGGGGTTGGGCAAGGTGTAGAGGGCGAGGAATCCGCCAACACCGATG
>CAUJFU010000240.1 GCA_963169055.1 Myxococcota bacterium | reverse complement strand
ACAGGCTCACACAACAACAGATGTTTGCGTAGGGGCGGTTCGCGAAACGCCCGTGTATCGGTTCATCGAGCAGCGAACGCACAGGCTCACACAACCACAGCATTTTGTATGAGCAGTTGTTCGAGCAACGAACCTCCGCTTTTTTGCGTTTTGTTTGCCTTTTTACGTACAAACCTACGGTCTTTCCGACAGCACAGACGAAGTGTCCGAGTATTAGCCCCTCGTGGCTGCCCAAGGACAGGGCGTCTACAGCGGATCGCACCTACCCTTCGATCACACTTCTCTCGGGTATCGGATTATTCGATCACGCGGATGGTTTGTCGGTCGGAGACAAAAATTCGGCCTGTTTTGTCGCGTACTATCGAATACGGAGCAGAGAGTCCTGTGTTTTCAACGGGGCCAGCGTTGAAGCTGGTGCTACCGTTGCCGGCAAAGGTCGTCACGTTGCCTTGGGGGTCGATGCGGCGGATTCGACGGCTTTGTGTGTCTGCGACGAGCAGATCGCCGTTGGGCATGGAGAGGACACCGCTTGGGCCGAAGAATGAGGCGTTGGCGGCGGGTCCATCACGCCATGTCCCGTTGCCATCGCCCGCAAAGGTGATGACGTTGCCTTGGGGGTCGATTTTTCGGACGCGATGATTTCCCGTGTCGGCGATGTAGAGGTTGCCGTTGTTGTCGAAGGCGAGTCCTGTGGGGTTGTGGAACTGTGCGATGGTTCCCGGGCCGTCTTTGTGGGCGGGCGTGCCGTCACCTGCGAAGGTCGTCACGTTGCCGAGGGGATCGACTTTGCGGATGCGGTGGTTGTTTTTGTCGGCGATGTAGAGGTTGCCGTTGTTGTCAAAGGCGAGTCCGCTAGGGGCGGAGAATCGGGCTTGTTGGCGTGTTCCGTCGGCAAAGCCTTCGGTGTTGGTGCCGACAAAAGTGCTGACGCTCCCGTCTTTTTCGATCTTTCGGATGCAATGGTTCCCTTCGTCGGCGACGTAAAGGTTGTCTTGGCTATCGAAGGCAAGGGCGCTTGGGGCGTTGAATGCGGCGTTGAGTTTTCCGTCGGTGTAGCCGCTGCCGTTATGTCCGCTCCATTCGAGGAGATCGCCTTGAGAGCCGACAGCAAAGATGCCGTGGGCCTCGATGTCGGGGACAAAAAGGCGGCCAAGGCTATCGATGGCGAGGGCTCCCGGGCGCAAGAGTTTTTCGTGGGTGGGATGGGTGATCTCGCGGTATATCGTGGAGGTTGTGCCGTCAGGAGCGACTTTTCGGATGGCGTTGTTGGCGCTATCGGCGACGTAGAGGTTGCCGTTTCGATCGAGGGTGATCTGGGCCGGGTTGTAGAACTTTGCGTCGGTTCCGGGTCCGTCTTGCCAACCGCGCCCGTTGCCTGCGAGGGTGACGGTTCGTCCGTCAGGGCCGACCTTTCGGATGGCGTGATTGCCTGTATCCGAGACGTAAAGATCGCCGCTGCCGTCGAAGACCACGCTTTGTGGAGACCAGAACTGCGCAGCAAAGGCGACACCGTCGATTCGGCCCTTGACACCGCTTCCAGCGAAGGTGCTGACTTGTCCATCCGAAAAAGTCAGGCGGCGCAAGATATCGTTTCCGCTATCTGCGGCGATCAAGAAGCGCATATCGGGGGATATCGCGATGCCACGGAGGTATTGGAACTTGGCCTCGCTGAGTGGGCCGTCTTTGCGACCGAAAGCAAAGGTGGCGAGAGTGGACACCGTCCCATCGGGTGTGATGCGCCGCAATAGATGGCTGTCGGGTGGATTGGTATTGCTGTCTTGTGTGGCGAAAAGCTCGCCGTTTGGGGAAAAAGCAAGGTAGAAAGGGCGAAAGAAAGAGGCTTTGGTTCCCTGTCCGTCGGCTGCGCCGATGTTGACGCATCCTGCGAAGAAGCTGGCGGTTGCTTTGGGAGTGAGCTTGCGGATGCAATGGTTGTCATATTCTGCGATGTAAAGGTTTTTTTGTGTGTCAAGCGCCAAAGCAGCAGGGCTGCCGAATCGCGCAGCCGCTCCTGTGGAGTTGGTTTTTCCTGCGATGCTGCCTGCAAAAAGGTTGAGTTGTCCGTTTGGATAGAGTTTGTAGATGCGGTGTGTGCCTGTGCTGGAGACGTACAAGACGCCTTCGCCATCGTCGTAGGCAACCCCCGAAGGGGTGGAGAGTACGCCAGCGGCACCGATCCACGTTTTGATCATCCGCGAAGGGGCTTCGTCGATCTGTCCATCGCAATCATTGTCGACTTGATCGCCTTGAACTTCGAGGGTGGGGAGGATCTGATCGACGCAATCGGACCAGTTTCCTGCGCGGCACGTTCGATAACCCTCTTTGCAAGGGCCGATGCCTTTGGTGGCGATGGGGCCGTCATAGCAAGCGCGGCGTGCGTTCTCTTGGCAGGTGCAGCGTCCGCCCACGCAGGTTTCTTGATCAAGGCATGCGCGGTTGCAGGCTCCGCAGTGGGCCTTGTCTGTGTTGAGATCGACGCAGGTTTCTCCACACAGGGCGCGGCTCGTTCCGCAAGCATCGGCACAAACACCTGCTTTGCAGAGTTCTGTACGCACGCATTTTTTCGCGCATTCACCGCAGTTGTTGCGATCGGTTTTGAGCGCAACACACTTTCCGTTGCACACACCGCCGTCTCCGCAGTCAAGGACGCACTTGCTGTCTTTGCAAAGGTAACCAACGGCACAGGCGAACCCGCATTGCCCGCAATTTTTGGCATCTTTGTAAAGCTCTGTGCAGGCGTTGTTGCAAAGAGCGGATTCAGCGGTGCAACCGACGCCGCTACGACATCCCCCGCTGACACAGACCTCGCCAAATTCACAGGCTTTTCCGCACTGGCCGCAATGATTGGCATCTTTTTGCATATTGGTGCAACGCAGAGCGCATAGATGAGGGCGGTCGGTCGGGCAGGACAGCACCTTGCAGAAGTAGTCGACGCAATAAGTGCCAGCGATGCAGTCTTCCTGTTTGCTGCACGTCCCTTCGCCTCGACAGGCTCCAAGGCCCGAGCCAAAAAGCAACAGCAACAACAACAATCGCGTTGATTTCGAGAGAAAGAAAAAAGCAGAAACAAACAAACAGGCCGATCGTCTCGACATGATGTACCCACCGCGTTGAAAGATACTTTTGCAGAGGCCCCCATCCCAAGAGGATAAGGCATCTTTTTTTTGTGGGCTAGGCTCTTTTTTTGTGGGCTGGATTCTTTTGTGGTGAGGAAAGAAGGGCAGAGGTGTTTAGGAAAGCAGGGTCGAGAGAGCGTCGGCGAGGTAGAGGTATTCGTCGGTGGTGTTGTAGGCGTGTGCGGAGAGGCGGATCAGTCGTTGATTTCGCGAAGGGTAGGGCATGACGGGGATCTCGATGGCGTGGTCGGTAAAGAGGCGCTGTTGGAGAGGATCGATCGTGCCGGGTGGTAGGGGAGAATGGAGCGATGGCAAGGGCAAAGCAGCCATGCTGCCGAGCAGATGATCAGGGCAAAGCAGCGGTAGAGAGAGGCGTTGTGAGAGCAGTTGTCTTGCGGCACAGGCTTTTTCGTGGAGGTGTTGTTGGATCTCTTGCCAAGAGAGTTGGAGGATTTGAGGAAGAGCGGAAAGGACGGTGGGAAGGGTGAGATAGGGAGTGGGATCGCCCGTTCCGACCCAGTCGAATCGCTTGTGAAAGCGGCTGCGTTCGGAGCGTGGGTCATTTTCACCGTGGCTGATGGCGAGAGGTTGAAGGGATTCGCGCCAAGCATCACGGACGTACAAAAACGCAGTACCTTTGGGGGCGCACATCCATTTGTGGCAGTTGCCTGTGTAGAAATCAGGATCAAGCGCACGCAGATCGAGCGGCAACATGCCGGGTGCGTGGGCTCCATCGATCAACGTGAGGATGCCGCGTTCGCGTAGTTTCGGGATTAACGAGTGGATCGGGAGGATCAACGCCGAAGGGCTGGTGACGTGATCGAGCAAGACAAGACGGGTGCGGGGCGTGATGTGTTGGAGGACAGCGTCGTGGAGTTGAGTGGCCTCTTGCGTGGGAAAGGGCAGGGAGGCAACGATGACTTCGGCTTGATGGTGTTTTGCGATGATGCGAGCCGCGTTGTTGCAGGCGTTGTATCCGTGATCGGTGATCAGGATCTGAGCGCCCGATTGGAAGGACATAGCGCGTAAGACGGTGTTGACGCCGTGGGTTGCGTTGGGGACAAAGGCCAGCCCTTCGGGATCGGCGTGCAAGAAATCGGCAAGGGCTTGGCGGGCTTTGTCGAGCAGCGCTTCGTAATTGCGTACAAAGAAACGTACAGGTTGGGCTTCGAGTTGTTGGCGCAAGGCGTGTTGGGCTTCGAGAACAAGTCGCGGGCAAGCTCCGAAAGAGCCGTGGTTGAGGAAGATCGTTTCAGGCTCAAGAAGCCAGTGCGCTTTTAGAGGCGATGGGACGGGGCGTTGCATCGTTGGGTACTTTCAGACTTCGGCAGTATCGGCAGGGGAGGGAGGCTCGATCTCGACGAGGGTCTGGCCTTTGTTGACGTTGGAGCCTGGGGCGACGTGAAGAGTTTTGATCACGCCGTCTTGGGGGGCTTTGACTTCGTTTTCCATCTTCATGGCTTCGAGGATCAAGAGGACATCGCCTGTTTGGACGTGTTGCCCTGCGGCGACCATGACGCGGACGATGGTTCCCGGCATAAATGCGGTGACGCTGCCTTCGCTGATTCCGGTATTTGCGCTGTTTTGGACTTTGCGTTGTGCGCGCATCGGAGCAAATCGAACTTGGTGGATCTTGCCGTCGATCGAGACGTTGGTGCTGCGCGAAAGGCGCATGGCGTCTTTTTGTTCTTTGGGGGTATCAAGAGACAACAAGACTTCGCCGACGCGCACCTTGAAACCTTGGGGGGTTTCTTGGAGGTGTGCGAGAAATTCTTGGTTGCCGATGGCGACGCGGATCTGCTCGCCGTGTTGGGAGGCTTCGACATCAAAGCCGAGTTGATCGAGTTGGATCTTTCCGCGCATAGACATGAGAGCAGCCTTTTGGGTTGGGGAGACACGACACGTCGAGAGACGACAAACGAAACATGCCGTGTGATCGGGATATTCGATTAGGGGAAAAGACGCCCGCGTAGACTTTCGATACGTCCCGCCCATTTCCACGGATTGATCGAGGAACGACCGTTGGGATGGGCCTCTTGTTCGACGATATCTTGGCGCAGGTGAAAGACTACAGCGGAAAGGGCGGCAGCAAGGACTTCGGGGGCTGGTCCGCCGCGAGCGCGTTCATCAAAATACTGTAGAGCGATTTGAGGAAAAAGTGCGTAAGAGATCGCGTCGTCTTCGAGATCGCCGCCTTTGTCTTTGACGGCTTCGCGGCTGCTTTCGAGCAGAGGTTCGAGCAGGTCAGCGGGGCGGGCGGTGATCGGGGGCTGTTTGTTGAGTTCTTCGGCGCGTTGGCGCAGCGCATCGTCGGTCTGTGCGGGGCAACGGCCATATTTTCCGAGGAGGAGGTTGCGGGCTTCGAGACTAAAGTTTTGGTAGCGTTCGCCGCTGAGGACGTTGAGGACGGCTTGTGTTCCGACGATCTGGCTGGTGGGTGTGACGAGGGGAGGGTAGCCCATCTCGGCGCGGACGCGGGGGACTTCTTCGAGAACGTCTTCGATGCGGTCGAGCGCGCCTTGTTCGCGGAGTTGGTTGGCGAGGTTCGAGATCATGCCGCCCGGGATCTGGAAGCGCAAGACACGGGGATCGATGCCGGTGAACTTGCTTTCAAAGTGGGCGTATTTTTCGCGGACGGCGCGGAAGTATTCGGCGATCTCGGAAAGTAGGCTGAGATCGAGTCCTGTTTCAAAGGAGCTTCCTTGGAAAGTGGCAACGATCGACTCTGTGGGAGGTTGAGAGGTTCCTCCCGCAAGAGCAGAGATCGCGGTGTCGATGATATCCGCGCCCGCTTCGACGGCTTTGAGATAAGAGACTTCGGACATGCCGCTGGTTGCGTGAGAATGGATGTGGACGGGCAGAGGGAGGGCTTCTTTGATGGCGCGTACCAGCTTGGCGGCGGTTTGTGGATCGAGCAAGCCCGCCATGTCTTTGATGCAGATCTGCTGGCATCCGAGGGCTGCGAGTTCTTTGGCGAAGTCGACGTAGCGTTCGACGGTATGGAAGGGAGACACCGTATAAGAGATCGCGCCTTCGGCGATCTTTCCCGTCTCAAGGACGGATTCGATGGCGACTTTCATATTGCGGATATCGTTGAGGGCATCGAAGATCCGAAACACATCCATGCCGTAATGTGCGGTGCGCTGGACAAAAGCGCGCACAAGGTCGTCTGGATAATGCTTGTAGCCGACGATATTTTGCCCGCGCATCAGCATTTGAAGGCGTGTGTTGGGCATGGCGCGGCGGATCAAGCGCAAGCGTTCCCACGGATCTTCGCGCAAAAAGCGCATACAAGAATCAAAGGTTGCGCCCCCCCACATCTCGACAGACCAATAGCCCACACGGTCGAGCTTTTCGAGGATGGGGAGCATATCTTCGGTACGCATCCGCGTGGCGAGCAAGGATTGATGGGCATCGCGCAACACGGTTTCGGTGACGTGAAGGCGGCGAGTCTTTTGGGGGGGCTGGTGTTGTTGAGGCATACAGATTCCTCGGTGTATCGGCGTTTCTCTTGGTTCGTGATGGCGATCAGAGAGGCATATTGCAGTGTTTACGAGGGGGATGGCGTTCGCGTTTGTTGGCGCAGGCTTCGAGGGCTTCGATCAAGCGGGGTCGTGTTTCTTGGGGCTCGATCACATCGTCGATGTATCCGCGTTCAGCGGCGATATACGGGGAAGCGAATTTGTCGCGGTAGGTTTCGACGAGTTCGATTCGACGTTTGGCAGGATCGGCATGTTGGCTGAGTTCGCGGCGGAAGATGATATTGACGGCACCTTCTGCGCCCATGACGGCGATCTCTGCGGTGGGCCACGCGACGTTAAAGTCTGAACGGATGTGTTTGCTGCACATCACGTCGTAAGCTCCACCGTAGGCTTTGCGGGTGATCACGGTGAGCTTGGGGACGGTGGCTTCGCAATAAGCGTAGAGAAGTTTGGCCCCGTTTCGGATGATACCTGCGTATTCTTGGGAAGTTCCGGGCAAAAAGCCGGGGACGTCGACGAAAGTCAACAAGGGGATATTGAAGGCATCGCAAAAACGCACAAAGCGTGCGCCTTTGATCGAGGCGTCAACGTCCAAGCATCCCGCAAGATAGGCGGGTTGATTGCCGACTACGCCGATCACGCGGCCACCGAGACGGGAAAAGCCGACGATCAGGTTGGCTCCCCACATCGGTTGGATCTCGAAGAACTCGCCGTGATCGACGATGTGACGCACCACGTCGCGCATATCATAAGGGCGGTTTGGATCGTCAGGGATCAGGGTGTTGAGTTCGGCATCCATGCGATCGGCTGGATCGTCCGAAGGCGCAAAGGGCGGATCTTCCATGTTGTTGGCGGGCAGGAAGGAGAGCAAGTGACGGATCTGCTCGAACGCATCGTCTTCGCTCGCGGCCATCATATTGGCGACACCGCTTTTCGAGTTGTGGGTGATCGCCCCCCCAAGCTCCTCGAAGGTGACTTCTTCGCGTGTGACGGATTTGATCACTTCGGGGCCTGTGATGAACATGTGGCTGCCTTTGTCCACCATCATGATAAAGTCGGTCAATGCAGGAGAATAGACGGCCCCTCCTGCACACGGTCCCATGATCGCCGATATCTGGGGGACGACTCCCGAAGAAAGCACGTTGCGATAGAATATCTCGGCGTATCCACCGAGGCTCACGACACCTTCTTGGATGCGCGCTCCTCCCGAGTCATTGATCCCGATCACGGGCGCGCCATTTTGGATCGCCATATCCATGATTTTGCAGATCTTTTCTGCAAAGACTTCGCCAAGCGAGCCACCAAACACCATAAAGTCTTGTGAAAAGACGTACACAAGGCGTCCATTGACCTTGCCATAGCCTGTGATCACGCCGTCGCCTTCGGGGCGTTGCTTGTCCATCCCAAAGTCGTAGCAGCGGTGGCGTGCGAAGGCATCGGTCTCTCGGAATGTGCCGGGGTCGAGAAGTTTTTCGATCCGCTCGCGAGCGGTGTATTTTCCCGATTCATGGCGCTTGGCGATCTTTGCCGAGTCTTGTCCATCAAGAAGTTTCTTCTTGAGTGCCCGTAGCGCCTCGATCTTCTCTGCTGTCGTATTCATCCCAACCTCAACCTCAACTCTGCGATTCTTTCGTGGGTCGCCTGTTTCTGTGGTTGCTTGAGATAGCCGATCGCTGTGTGCTTGGCAATATCCTTATGCGCAGCTCGGTCCACGACGGCCTCGAAGAATGTCAGGCCACAAACGGCAGAGCGGGTCAGGCAAAGAAAGCCCACGGAAGACGACCAGAGGGAGTCTCACGCTTCGTAAAACACGGAAAACACGGACAGGGGCAGGAGATGAAGAGGCTACGGGAGACGACCAGAGGGAGTCTCATTCTCCGTAAAACACGGACAGGGGTAGAGGATGGGGTATGGAAGAATGTACAGCACTAGAGGAACTATTGGGGGACACCAATAACTTGTATAACCATGGAGATCAGTCCCACGTTAGAATTTGTATAGGTGACCGTTTCTCCTACAGCTTTCGTGATTTTGATTCCTTCTCCAGTTGCGATCAATTCATCGGGTCCTGTGTCGTCGTCGTAAAGAGAGATCGTCATGCTGCTTATTTGATTTGCGGTGTATAGATTGGGAAATTCTTTGTTCCACACAACTTTGTTTTGGTTATCGATAGAAGGCAGCGTATCGAGGGTTGCTCCTGCAATTTGAATGTAGACATACAAATCTGCGGCGTTTCCTCCGAAATTGTCCCAGTAACCACGTGTTGGGTGTTGTTCTTCAACTCCCGCAGAGATGACTTTGACACGGTACTTGTAGTCTCTTGGAGCTCCGTTGGAACCGTCTAAGCAAACGGCTCCACTACTTCCTGCATCGTAGCAATACATCCCTGCGCCGCATTCGGAAGATGTGCTGCATTTTTTCGGGCCTGTGCTGATACACAAACCGCCTTGGCAGATTTGTCCGCTTGGACAGGCGATGGGAGAAGACCATTTAAAGCAACCCAAAGCGTCTTGGTTGCACACTTGATAGCTTCCACCAACGCAGGTTTTTTGCCCCGTTTGGCATTCGTTGTTGCAGGATTGAACAGGAACGCATTGGTTGTTTTGGCAAGTTTGTCCTTGTGGGCAACCTTGTGGGCAACCTTGTGTTTGTTCTTGGCATGTACCAGCCCGGCACACCTGCCCGTTGGAGCAATCTGCGTTTTTTGTGCAACCCCCGGAGTTGTTTTGGCACACCCCGTTTTGGCAGGTTTGGTTGTTTTGGCATTCTGTATCGTTCTTACACCCGGTTGTTGAGTTGTTCTGGCATTTACCGTCCAAGCAAACTTGGTTTCCGACACAGTCACCATTTCGTGCGCAGGTTCCTTGAGGGCTGCATTGCCCGTTTACGCAAACCTCATCTCCCAAACAATCGGCGGCGCTGGCGCATTTGCCTGGCTCTTTGTTTGAGCAAGCCATCCAAAGCAAAAACAATGAAAGAGTTGCAAGCATCCGTTGTTTTCTCATCGCTGGTTTCCTTGTCGTTTGTGTTTTGGTTCAGATCAGTTTAGCGGAAGAACCGTAACGCACTTTCTACCGTTAGAATTCATCATTATCTCTTATACGTGTAGAGATTTGTCAAGTGATGTTTTTCTCAAGTACACCACGACCAGACAAAGTCGAGTACAAAAAATTTGTTAAGTAAGTAGACCTTGATTTGGTATAGGAGTTACGCAGTCGAAAAGGAAAACACTGAGACGTCAGCACATTGTAGGGGCGGGTGGCGAACCCCCCGCGCCCGAACATTAGCCTTTTTATTATCAAACAGCCGAAGTCAAATATATAAAAATCATTTGTTTTTTTTAT
>CAUJFU010000239.1 GCA_963169055.1 Myxococcota bacterium | reverse complement strand
GGGTGCGAACACGGCTTTTTTTGGACCAACTGTGTCACTCCTGTGTAGAATAATCTCAATTCTTCAAAAGCTGGGGTAGCCCAATCGGAAGAGGAATCCGACTTAAAATCGGAGAGTTGTGGGTTCAAATCCCATCTCCAGCACACACTTGTTGTTTCTTTATTGCTGTCGTGACCCAATCGGTAGAGGAGCCTGTTTCAAAAGCAGGAGGTTGTGGGTTCGAATCCCACCGACAGCACAAGACCTTGTTCTATGATTCCGAATCGACTGCTGGAGTAGCCCAATCGGTAGAGGTACCTGACTGAGGTTCAGGAGGTTACGGGTTCGAATCCCGTCTCCAGCACAAACGCGCCATGCGCGCCATACAACGCATCTGAAGGCGAATAGGTTGAGCCGCTGGTCTTTCAAATCAGTGTACGCGGGTTCGAGTCCCGTCGGATGCATTCGGGCTGATCGTTCAATGGAAGGATGTCGGTTTTGCACGCCGAAGATCAGGGTTCGACTCCCTGTCGGTCCATACAACACAAAAAAATAATGCTGGACTTTTTGTTCGCCTTGATCTACAACCACCCAACGAAAACACTTGCCTCGCCGCAATGGTGTACCGGATGGTGCACGGTGGCCTCCGAAGCCACAGGTCCAGGTTCGACTCCTGGTTGCGGCATCTGCCAACGCATCGCTTTGCTCGCAACTCTTTCGGGTGTCCTTGCCCGAGACGAAAGACGTACATAAACCCCAAAGCAACGGCATTTGTGAGCATGGTGCAAAAAACTTCTCTTTATGGATCAAGCATCTAGCGGAGGGCATAAAAAGACCGCTTGACAAACGGCAAATCGCCTACTAAAACATCGCTCTGTGTTTCGGCGTGTAGCGCAGCCTGGTAGCGCTCTACTTTGGGGTAGTAGAGGTCGCAGGTTCAAATCCTGCCACGCCGACATAAAAAGCCGCTTTCTTGACGAAAGCGGCTTTTTTCATTTCTCCCCAAACATCGGCATCAACCCACCCTCTCAAAAAGCGATTTTTTCATTCCGCCCCAAATATGGGGATGTTTCGCTCTCACCCAAACATCGGCATCAGCCCCCCTCAAAAACGAGCGTCAAGGTTCGAGGATCACCTCGCCAAGAGTCGCCCACCGAGGAAAGAGCTTAGACGACGGCGTTGTGTTGCAAGAGGTTGCGGATTCATAATAAGCGACGCGGAAAAAATAGCGACCGGCTCCAAGCCCCGCAGGGAGGGCGTATGAGATAAGCCCTGTCTGCTTTGGATTATTCGGTGGGCAATAATTCACTGGAGAAAAGGGCCCAAAGCACGCAACGTTCGGAACGAAATTCCCCAAGCCATCCACCAAAACAAAAGAGAACCAGCTATCCGACGAAGACGCCAGGCGTGCAGTAAAATTGGCGTGAAGTGCGCCTCCGAGCTTCGCTCGTGCTACAAGTCCCGGAAAAACGGTTTGGTTTGCATCTGCGAGCGACACCGTCTCCAAAGCAATAAATGTCCCTGCACATACCGATGACTCGACGTTCAAGTATCCAATTTTTGCTTTTTGAACCAATTCCGTCGGCGGCATCGCTTCAAACGCGTTCATGGCATCTTGACAACTCGGAAAATTCCCCACCATCGGGATCGCCAACATAGTGTACTGAGCGCCCCCAGACGAGAGCCAAAGCGGCGCTTTCGGCGGGTTGGGTGAACGGGTTCCCCGATCCAACGGCCCAGGGAAAGGCGCGGGTGCAGATGCCGAGCAATCCATCGTCTTGATCTCCTTGTGGTAAGCACACCCCCAAGCCTCTACCCCGTATCCTTCTCTCCAGATCCCGACCACCAGCGATTGATGCGTTGCTGCGGTCGTTTCGGGGACACGATGCAGGTATCCGCTCGCACTCACCGTCACATCCTCGCCTGATCTTACGGACCAGACGCTACCTGTTGCGTAAGCGCTTCCGTTCACGGAGATCGTCACCGACCGAGGCTTGCACTCACGGCACGCCTTCGAGCCGGGCGCACCCTCGCATCGTTGTTGCGATGAGCAAGCCAACCGGCCGCCACAAGAGCACGCCCCCGAAGCGTTACAGCCATCGGCAGTTTGCTTGTCACAGATCGCACAGGTTTGCTTGGGATTTCCGCAGTAAAAAGGCAGCGGATCCAGTTTTGCGCTCTCCCCTGTCTGGCGGCAAAGCCCCAACGGGCCACAACATCCACGGCAGACTTGTTCGCAGCGACAGACAGCGATCGGACCCAATTGGGTGGGTTCGCACTGTGGAGAGGGCGCATCCGAAAGCATCTCCCGCGCCCACAGAAAGATCCCGAAGCCGCTTACTGGCACAGGACGCAAATCATGAGCATTCACCTCGAATGTCTCGCTCGTAGAAAGAAGACCAGCAACCGCCAGCATCCCACCATGAGAAGCCAACGAAGCCCTGCTCACAAAAGAATCTCTCCAATAATCGGGCGCGATCGGCGACGGACTTTTCATCGTAAAAGCGTAGCCTTGGGGCGTGGCTGAAAGCTCTGGCGCATAAATAAACCATGACGGACTAGAAAACATCTCGTACCAAGGCAGTCCAGAAGAAGTCTGCGCCATATAAAGCGGTACTTCTCCCCCACCGTTCGGGTCGGAAAGAAGCGTCATCTCGGTTTGTTTGCCATCCTTCAACTGCCACGTATCGAGGATCTGCGCTTTGTCCGAAAGCACCAACACATGGGGCTTAATCGCCGAATTCAACTCTTCGTCAAAGGACACATACAGCCTTGCTTGCCCTACTTTTTGTGAGGCCAAAAGCTGCTTTGGCCGCTTGACGCTCACTGCGTCATGCAAGGCCATCTTCCACGTCCGCGTAGCGTCGAAAGCCCCGTTATAACAAGCCAAAAAAACGCCTTCTTGCGAAATTCCCTCAAAGCTTCCCACAGAAAAAGGATTCGTAGGCGTAGAAACATCCGAACGTATCGCTTCAAAGACTCCCGCCCCTTTCACAGATGCCAACAAGCACCTTGTATCCGTCGAATCTTTCAACCACACATAGTCCACCACCTTCCCGAACCCGCCCATCACCAACGAGCGAAAAGAGACGAGCGAAAACGATTCCAACTGCATCGGTGGGGCGCTGCCGAATTTGAACACCAAAGCATAGGGCGAATCTGTCGGTAGAGATCTGCTTTGTATAGAGCCGAGCACATCAAGAAAAATCGGCCCCCCCCCTTTTCCGATCAAAACCAGATCTGCGTGACCCGTTCCGCGCACACGAAGACGATGCAAATCCAGATTTCCTTCCACAAGAAAAGAAGACAAAGGTGCATAGGCATAATATTTTTCGTCGATATCTTTGACGGAACCAAGACGCAACACAGCGAGCCCGTCGGTCTCCGTCCCTCGCACCTTGCATAACGATAGGGGAGTTGGATTCCTTGGAGAGATCGGGATATCTTTATTCGCAATATCCGAGCAGCGGATCGCAAGAACGGCGCGATGAGGATCTTGCGGATCAAGCACGATATCCCATTGCGCAGAATCTTTGATGCGCGGGATCACCCGAGCATGGTCATATTCCACCCATTGATTTTTCGCAAAGTTCGCGTAAAAGCGCATCCGCATCAAACTCCAAGCCGTCCCTGTGTCTTCCGATTCCAAAACCGAACCATCCAAGCGGGTAATCGTGCCTTGCAGCGCGAAAAACAAATTGATTTCTTGGTCGTTTCCGATCAACGTCCGAAGACCTTGGAGCTTGCCGCTCACAGCGAGATGCCGCATCAGCGTACGAGGGGGAGGCGTTGCATCCGGCCCAACCGTTTCGGGTCGTAGCTCTGGATTCGATGGTTCAGTCGTTTCAGGAGAAAAAGGCTCGGTTCCTTCAGGAGGTCCACCGTCGGGGCGGATATTTTCTTCGGGAGACTCTTGTGGGCCACCATCATCGGTCGTTTCAGGAGAAGGCACGTTGTCCACCAACGCACCAAAACGCAGCCGAGGCGAAAACAGCTCCACCCGCCCTGCTAAACGCAAGCCGGTAGCTGGCCCCCCCGAAGTCAGCCCTCCCCACAACAGGATCTGTCCAGAAGGCAACCGTGTTGCTGTGTGAAAAAGGCGCGGTATCGGTCGATCTTGCGATTCATCTTTGTGTGTGCCTCCTCCCCCCACGCATTGATACACCAACTGGCTCGGAAGCACCGCCCCCTCCGCAAAGACTCTTGGCGTATACAACAGCACCGATCGCGAGTGCAACATATCCGCCATCGCGCAGCGCGGAGCAGGCGGAGTCGTGGTGTCCGAAGACAAACAGCGGATCCCGCCTGACAACAAGATCCGACCGTCCAAAAGCCTCGTTGCTTGGTGCATTGCGCGTGCGCCAAGATCCCCGACCAGACAATTGCTGCCTGTTTCTGGCTTCCCTTCCTGCAAAGTAATGGGCGACCACACCCATTTTTCACCATCGACTGTTAACCAATATGCACGTTGACGAACAAATAAATTGCTACGGAAAAACTCTCCTCTCAATGGAGCAGACCCTTCAGGCCAAGGCCACCCATCTGGAGGCAACGAAAATCCCCCATACACAAGGATCTTATCGCCGATCGCCGTCATCGAATGGCCCGCCCATCCCGCCTGCTCAGGAAGCTCACCCGGCACCAGCGACAAATGCTTACCATCTTTTAAGATCGCACGGATCGTGATATCTCCTGCCGCAGGGGTCGTCGCGCAAAAGCTCGGTTGGCCCTGCATTTGCGCAAACGGCGCACGCCAGATCATATTTGAAAAACGCGGTGGCAACAGGCTTCCGTCACGACGGCTCCACAAACCTCCCGAAACAACGACCTCTTGGCTGCTTTGAAGAACAGCCACAGCGTGCATCGTCAAGAAGATCTGTTCTTCTCCCGCCAAACAAGCAGGAGGCGGATTGCCGGGTGGGGTGGTGGAACCTTCTGGGCGCTGCCCACCGATCAACGCGAGATCTTTTGAAGCCACCATCGTACCGCTACCTTCAACGATCAGATGACCTGCGACTTGCGGTGACGGCTGCTCCAAACGCCCAGATATCGGCATTTCTCCATGCTCGTGGATCGTCGCTGAAGAGACAGGCGGTAGCGCAAACGAAAGCACAGAAGCCCATCCCATCGAAGACCAGCCTCCCACCAACCACCCTTTGTCGCCCTGCGCTGCGATCGAATGAAAGGCGCGCCCAAACGCTCCCTCGATCTCTTTTGCTTCGCTTACGGGGCGCAAGATCGCCGCTTCGGGATCATACACCCACCCCTTGCCTGCAAAGGCCCCCCCGTATTCTCCGCGCTCTTGTGGGCGCAACAAAGACGGGGGAACCTTCAATTCGCCCGAAAAAGCGGAGATCCCCCCCAACACCATAACCCGACCATCTCCAAACACCGTACTGGCATGCCCCAAAACACCTTCCACAGAGGCTGGCCCAAACACCGCGATTTGTGATGCTCCCGTTTTGTTTTCCACCACAAGTTCGCCTACGCGCTCAGGCACCATCATCACGATCTTGACAGTGCCTGACTCGCAAAGCTCTTTCGAAAAAGGTACAGCCCCCTCTAAAAGAAGGCGACCACTCTCGTCTTTTTTTTGTGCAAGCAATACATACTTTGTCGCTTCACCACGAGCATGATTATCCGAGCATTTGACGTTCTCATTGAGACCATAAACAAGCGTTGTTCCCTCTAGTTTGCCATCCAACAACGATATCTTTGAGATGACAACGCCTGCCAGTTCGGTTTGGCCGCTTGGAAGGTGGCTCTTTGAATAGATCAGACGGATGGTCAGATCTTTGGCTTGTTTTTGTGGATCCATACAAGCCATCCCCCCTCCAATCAAAGACACACACACAAACCACCAACAGAAAAACAGTCCATTTTTCTGCTGCCTTTTCCACCGATCAAGCTGTTGCGTTATCATGTTTGCCTTCCTTTGTTTCGCAGCACATGGGCGTTATTTCTTGAAAACAGGAGAGATCTTTGATTAGAAAGCAGAATGTTCAATCTTTACGTTGGTTTTCCCAGATCGATCCTGAAACACTTGTGCCAAGAGGACGCCGCCCACGACCGCGCCGACAACGACCACCACCCCGATCGCAACACCACCGACGATCCACGTCACAGGGATCGCCTGCTTAGGAGGGGGCGGGGGCCGACGAACCAACGCAACACGCGGGTTCGGTCGCGTTGTGGGATTGGGTAACGCCTTGAGTTGGATGGTGAATGCTTGAGGATGCCAACGACGAATCGGCAACACTTTTTCAAAGGGTTCGTATCCTTCGGCGGCTGCGCGCAATTTGACACGATCTTGCAACAAGGAAAGCGGCCCGAGAATCGGGAGCCAACGAGGGGGAGAGCCGATCTTGGGGGAGAGCCATGCTTCTGCTTTCGCGAGAGCAGGCTCAAGCCGAAGAGAGATCGTGGTTTCGATCGCATCGCAGCGCTGAAACATGACACGGGCTTGCTCCATCCGCGAAGGCAACACGGGATTCACAGACCACGCGGTCCATTCCACAGGAACGGTGCGAAGGCGTCGCTGCGCTTCGTCGAGCAGACGACACATCTTCTGCGCGTCCTTTTGGCCTTCGGCGGCTTGCGCACGCAAGAACAGCACATCGCAGCGCCCCAAAGTCAACAGATCGGCAGGCCGACCTTTGGGGGCTTGCTTCTTTTCGAGCAAAGAAAACGTCCGAGCAAGCGCGATATCCGCTTCGTTCCATTGTTTTTGCTTGAGGTAGCGCAGCCCTTGAAAATACGAATGGGCTGCGTCGTCTTCTGCCCATGCCAGCGAATCCCCACCACCCGTAAAAAAAGCCCATACAAACAATCCACATAAAAAACCTACACGACACATACTCGCATTACTCCAAAGCCGCTAAATCCATAGATGCCTTTGCGCTCTGTTTCTCCTTGTTGTTCCGTAACGATGGGCAGGTTATCACAAGACGATGTGAGCCGTAGACCTTCCCACCCTGCAACAAGGTCTCAGCTTCGGCATCTGCACCGAAGTGGGGGACGGATCGGATACTTGCTCTTGCAGCCTATCGCGCAACATGCCATAAACAAAAACCTAGGGCCAGAGGCCGCTCCCCACAGACAACGAACCACGCAACGGTACATAGAAAGGACTCCCCCATGCTCCCCGAAGAGATCTTCCACTCCATGATCGGCGCGTTGCACTTTGCGGCCCTACGCCACCGCGATCAACGACGCAAAGATCAACCCCAAAGCCCCTACATCAACCACCTGATCCATGTACTGGATATCCTTTGGAAAGTCGGAGGGATACGCGACCGCGATGTCTTGATCGCAGCCGTCCTCCACGACACGCTCGAAGACACCAACACCATGCCTGAAGAGATCAGCGCTCACTTTGGCGAAAATGTCTGTCACCTTGTTCAAGAAGTCACCGATGACAAAAGCCTCCCCAAAGCCGAACGCAAGCGGCTCCAAATCGAACACGGCCCCACCCTTTCCCTTGGTGCGAAACTGATCAAACTCGCCGACAAGATCAACAACCTCCACGATGTCGGTTATTCTCCACCCGACTGGCCCGCACAACGCAAACTCGAATACCTTCAATGGTCCCGCGATGTCGTCGCTGCCTTGCGTGGAACTCATCCCGCCCTCGAAGCACTCTTCGATCAAACAGCCAACGAAGTCGAGATGTTGCTGAAAACCTCCGCTCCTTGACACCAACGTGTTTTTCTCTCTGCTCTCTTTATTCGAGAAAGGGCGAGATCATGACTTTTCGCACCCCTCTTTTGGTACACATGTACGCCCCTCTTTTGGTACGTATCGGCTTTTTTACAGGAATTTGTCTTTTTGTTTTCACACAAACACCACCCGTTGAGGCAACGCAGGTGATCGCCTATAGCGAACGAGAACAAGTCGAACGTTCGGCGTTGATCGTTTGGGGACGTGTACAATCTCAGATCACCCGCAAGATCGGGCCGCGACAATACATCGCCACCGATAGCACCTTGACCATCCGTCGGATCTTCAAGGGAAAGATATTGACAAACACCCTTATGGTGCGTTGTTTGGGCGGGAGGATCGGCACGCAAACAGCGTACGTTGCGGGCGCAGGTCAACTCGCCGTAGGAGAGGAGGTTTTGGTGTTCCTTGAGGCGGCTCGTCCGCTTCCTTGGCAACTCCACCCCACCCATTACTACCTCACAGGCATGGCCTACGGTTTGTGGAAGATGCGATGGTCTCCGATGCACCGACAATATCAGCTTTTCCAACAACACGATCTCCCAACGCGCCTTGCCCGCAACGCACAAGGACGATGGGTGCCGCTCCCCCATCTACACACCCAGCCTCGTTTGTTGTCTGATCTCGTTCAGACCCTCCAACGTTACCCCACCCCCGCACAGCCCACGCCTCCAAAAACAAACAAAGTGCTGCGTCGCTCCACGCAAAGACTCGATCCATCCCAAGAAACACAACAACCCCCGCAGATCCGTCATGTTGCGCCCGACCGCCCTCCACCACGCCGCTCAATTTAAACGAATTAGGCTTGGCTGTCGCCCTCTCCCAAGCTGTTTTTTCACCCAACGGTCGCTCATTTTGAGCAAAGCAGGCTTGGCAGAAGACAAAGAGCGTTGTACCCTAGGCCGTTCTCTTCCCCACAAGAGCGCCAAACAAAGCCGACCCTCGATCTTGTTATGGAGGATGATCACCGATGTCTTACAACGAACACGACGAAGAGAGATTGCCCGAGACTCGTCTTCTTGAACCCAACGATCAGATCGGTTCTTATCGGATACTTGGGCGGATCGGAGGCGGGGCTTTTGGGGCCGTCTACAAAGTCGAGCACACGATCCTTGAGCGATATTTTGCACTCAAACAATTGCGCCCAAGTGTCGCCAATCGCGAAGATATCGAGCAGCGTTTTCTGCGCGAAGCCCGCCTCCTTGGCCTTCTTTCGCATCCGAACATCGTGCAAATCGTCGACTGCCAACATCATCCCGGGATCGGATGGTGCTTGATGATGGAATGGTTGTTTGGTTGCACCCTTGACGTGGTCTTGCGACGAGGCCATCTGTCCGCATTCGAAACCTATATCTTCTTTCATCAGCTTTGTTCGGCGCTCCACATCGTCCATCAACACGGCGTGATCCATCGCGATCTCAAACCTTCCAATCTTTTCCTCAGCCGAAAATCCAATCAATTTCACCTTCGCCTGATGGACTTTGGCATCTCTTCTTCCGCAAGCGAGAACCAAGACGAACACAAGTTGACCGTTGTCGGCCAGATGCTCGGTAGTTTTCTTTATATGTCTCCAGAACAAGCCTACGGCCAACACGAGATTGTCGATACCCGCTCGGACATTTACAGCCTTGGGATCTTGCTTGCAGAAACCCTCACAGGAAGAACTCCCTTTCAAGGAGGTATGCCGAGCATCCTGTTAAAACACATCCAAGAACCCCCACCACCACTCAAAAAACTCGCCCCAAATCTCCTTTACTCCACCGCCCTCGAAGAAGTTTACCAACGCGCACTCGCCAAAAAGCCGGAAGAACGTTTCCCTTCTGTCGCTGCTTTTTGGCAAGCCCTCCACCATGCTTTTCAACTCGAACAAATCCCCGCTCCTGCTCCAAAAAGCGGGCGCATCTTTGAAGTTTTGTCCGAGATCCACGCCCAACTTTCCCCCAAAGAACACGCCTCCATGCGTTCCCATTTCCAAGACGAGATGCTCCAGCCCGCCCCCCACTTCTCCACCAGTACGCCTTTTGTCAAACAAGCCCCTCAAAACACTCCGCTACCCAACGCGACACAAGTCCCTCAAACCACTCCGCCACCTCGCACAAGCGTATCGTCTTCTTCTAATCCCACCTTCTCTCGAAAGCCTTCAGCTTACACACCCATCCCCAAGCTCCAAGAAGCCAACAACGACACCACCATTACCCCGATCACAGGCGGCTCCAAAAGACCCCCCGCCACACCGCATGATATCTTTTCCGCCAAAACGCCTCCTCCCAGCCGCAGCGGTGCTTTTGCCCTGTTTTCCTCTTTTGGTACAGATCGCGATGAAAAAGCATCCAAAAAACGCTCCACGCAAGCCTCGATCCCACCGCCTTCTTCCTCGACCCCATCGCCTTCTTCCTCGATCCCACCGCCTTCTTCGACTCCACCGCCTTCTTCTTCGACCCCAAGCCGAGCCGCCCGACTGGTCGAGCAAGGCTTTGAAGCACTCCGCAGCGGACAACGCGAAAAAGCCAAACAACTTTGGGAAGAAGCCTTACGGTACGACCCCGAAAACAAAACCATCCAAAACAACCTGAAAAGGCTACAAGACACCAGCCATGGCTAAACATCTTTTTCACGTCTCTCCGACATCGATCTTTTCTTTTGTCTTTGCCTTCGTTTGGGTGTTCAGCCTGCCCGCCTCTGCCTATAACGTCAACAACTCAGGAAGCCAGATCAAAGGGTGGAGCGATACCAGTCTTCCTGTGCCTTGGTACTTTAACCCCAACGGGTTTACCGACGTCAGCGAAGCCGACGCCGAGCGCGAATTTCAAGCCTCGATGTGGCAATGGACACAACAGCCCTGTACACGCTTTCGCGCCCGCTACATGGGCCGAACCACCACCCTTCATAGCAGCGATCGCAAAAACGTCCTGCTCTTTGATTATCTCAGCGCAGGCAGCGCAACCACCGCCATCACCTACACCCTTTGGGGTGGCTCCACAGGCTTTACCGACGCAGATATCGTCTTTCGCCGCACCAAGCCTTTTTCTGTTAACCCAAACAGCAACCAACTCGATCTGCGCGGCACAGCCACCCACGAGATCGGCCACTTCCTTGGACTCGGACACAGCGGCACTTCCAGCGCCACCATGTACGGAACCACCAGCAGCGGCCCAAGCCAACGCCGTTTTCTTCACGCAGACGATATCCAAGGCGTCTGTTTTATTTATCCCGCCACCCCCATGCCCCAAGGAATCCTCGGCTTATTGTGTGGGAGTGACGCCAACGGCGCGACCTGCCAAAGCGGCTTGTTGTGCGCCAAAGGAACACGGGGGTCTTTCTGTCAAGAACCCTGCAACAACAACACCTGCACCAAAGGAAAATGTATCGCCCTCCAACAAGGGGGCGGATACTGCGGCTGCAACGAGCACAACGACTGCCCCACAAGCGACTTTTGCCTCAACCACCGCTGCATCCCGCGCCCCAACGCCTGCGCCCAAGACACCGACTGCACCAACAACTTGCGCTGCGTCAACGGTTCCTGCGTCGTTTGCCGCCAAGATACCGACTGCACCAACAACCAAGTTTGCCGCCAAGGTCAGTGCGTCACCCTGCAACCGCCCTGCACATCCGACGCAAACTGCCCATCCAGCGAGCGTTGCAACACTTCCACAGGTGTCTGTGTCCCCAACACCCCACCACCCTGCACATCCGACGCAAACTGCCCATCTACCGAGCGTTGTGACACTTCCACAGGAAAGTGCGTCCCCCGCAACCCTAGCTGTACCCAAAACAGCGACTGCGAAGCCAACGCCCGCTGTGATCAAGGACGCTGCATCCAATTTGTCCAGATCGGCGAACGCGGCTCGGTTTGTGGGGCCAGTGCAGGCGGGCAGTTTTGCGATGATCAGATGGTCTGCGTCAACAAGTCCGGCCAACCGGCCTATTGTTTAGCACTCTGCCAAAACGGCGGATGCCCCGACGGTGGAAAGTGCCTTCGTACCACCCTCGGCACGCAGTTTTGCGCTTGCGATAGCGACTCCGACTGCAACGCAAACCAGTTCTGCTTCCAACGCTCCTGCTTTCAAAAAGAGATCCCTTGCACCAAAGATGCGGACTGCTCGGCTCCATCGCGTTGCCTTCAAGGACGCTGCATCGAACCCGCCCCCTGCACCCAAGACAACGAATGCCCTCCCAACGAAGTCTGCACACAAGGCCGCTGCCAGAGCCGCACAGGACTCGGTTTTGGGCAACCTTGCACCCAAGATATCGACTGCATCAGCCAGCTTTGCGCTCCCACAGACAGCCAAGGACAACGCTATTGTAGCGCGCCATGCAGCGATGCCTCTCCTTGCCCCCCTGCTTATCTTTGTGAAGACAGCACACGCGGAAAGATCTGTCGTATCCCGCGTAGTCCTGCGTGTCAAAAAGATGCAGACTGTGCAGAACCCACCCCGATCTGCCAAGCAGGCCGATGTATCTCGCGCCCTCCTTGCCTCAACGATCGAGAATGCACTGCCCCGTTGCTCTGCGTTCAAGGCCGCTGCGTCTCCCCTTCTTCCGAATCGTCCCAAGAGTCCGCCCCCGAAACGAACCAAGAAGCCACACTCCCCGAAGAAACCACGTCCGACGCAAAGGACGCTGCACCCCCCGAGATCACACCGACCGAACAACCCGCCAAGGAATCCCCCACCCCAACCGACTCCAACGCCCCCGTCGACGACGATATCCGCCCCAAAGGCTGCGGCTGTCAAAGCCAAGACTCCTTCTCTTCATGGATAGGGTTGTTTGTCCTTTTCCTGATCGGACTCTTGCGCAGACGCCCCCTCCACCTCTTGCACCAGCATAGGTGAAGCACACCCCGACGTACTCCCTCACCAAATCTCGCGACTCCCTTCAAAGAAAGCAGCATCCCTACCGTACTTTCAAGGAATTTTGTTACGGATGACAACGAATACGATATCCGAGAGAAGCGTGATCGAAGGGTAGGTGCGATCCGCTGTAGACGCCCTGTGGTTGGGCAACAACAGGGGCTGCCGCTACATTTTGCGATCACACTATGGATGGGTTTCGTACAAACATCTCCCTCCGCGATTAGACTCCATATCGATGAAACTTTTGCCAACTGGTTGCTCTTACAGAGAGTCTCTTATCTTTTGGCAAAGCGAACCTGTTTTTCGGTTACGACAACGAAATTTGTTTCTATGTGATGGAGATAATTCTCAAGAAAAGAAGAAAGAACGGCTATCTTGTTTTTCGATCTTTCATCGTTTCTTCGGCGTGGAGACCCCTGCCTTTAGGCGGGCTTTGAAACGCCGTCCTTTCTTCGTGCGTAGGCGTATCCATCGGTGTGTTGAAGGATACGACAGTGTTTGTAAGAAATGCCTTGTGTGGTGCCACTTCG
>CAUJFU010000238.1 GCA_963169055.1 Myxococcota bacterium | reverse complement strand
ACGTGGTTGGTTCCTTCGTACAACATCGCGATCCGCAGATCCCGAAGGTACTGTTCCACCGACCAATCCTGCGTATAGCCCGCCCCACCCATCATCTGCAACGCATCCGACACATTCAAAAATCCGCGTTCTGTAAAGAAGCTCTTGATGATCGGAGTCAACAAGCCAACAAGATCATCGGATTCTTCGCGAACTTGGGGGTCTTCGTGGTGCAAACTCAGATCGTGGTGCTTGGCTACAAAGTAGCCCAAAGCGCGCATAGCTTCGTTGCTTGCGCGTACATTCAACAGCATCCGACGCACATCGGGATGCACCAAGATATTGTCGGCAGCAGCTTTGACGTCTTGACGAGCCGGATTCAGCGAACGGCTTTGACGACGATCCTTGGCAAACGCCAGCGCCGTTTGGTAGGCGATCTCCGACATGGCCACGCCTTCCATCCCCACACCAAGGCGCGCAGAGTTCATCATCGTAAACATCGCACGCATCCCTTTGTGCGGCTCACCCACCAACCAACCCCGCGCATCTTCCATATTCATCACACACGTCGGCGAAGCATGGATGCCCATCTTGTGTTCCAAACCACCGCAATAGATCGCGTTGCGCTTTCCGTCCAACGTGAACTTCGGAACCAAAAACAAGCTGATGCCCTTGATCCCTTCGGGTGCATCGGGCAGACGAGCCAACACCAAGTGGATGATATTGTCGGCCATGTCATGCTCGCCAAAGGTGATCCAGATCTTTGTCCCCGTCAGCAAATAGCCGTCCCCATCGGGCGTAGGGATCGCCTTGGACTTGATCAAGCCCAGATCCGTCCCACACTGCGGCTCCGTCAAGCACATCGTCCCCGTCCATTCTCCCGAGATCAAGTTCGGTAGATACGCTTTCTTTTGCTCTTCTGTCCCGTGATGCAGCAGCGCATCGATCAAACCATGCGTCAAACCCGGACACATCGTAAAACTCTTGTTCGTTGACGTCGACATCTCCGACAAGATCATCCCCAACACATACGGCGCTCCGCCTCCCCCGTATTCCACCGCTTGCGACAAACTCAACATCCCCGCCTCTGAAAACTTCTTGTACAGTTCCTTAAAGCCGGGGGCCGTTGTCACGCTCCCATCTTCCGGGTGAAACTTCACGCCTTCCACATCGCCCACCCGATTCAACGGCAACATCTCGTTCGTACAAAACTTGGCGTTCTCTTCCAAGATCGCCATCACCGTATCCAAATCGAAGTCCGCATAGTTCTTGAGACGGGCCACTTCTTCATAGCCAAGCGCTTCCAATAGGAATCTCATGTCTTCGAGCGGTGCTTTGTAGATCTGCATTGCTTTCTGCCTCACTTGTTGGCTCATCCAACCCATATCCGCCCCTTCGGGGACGCTTCTGATTTGGGTGATGAATGATGATTCATTTTCAGGGTCAACGACCCCCTTGGGTTTGAAGAACGGACAACAATTCGATCCGTCTGAATCTTCGTTCAAACAGAATTTCTACAAAAGACGATAAGATGTCAAGTAGAGATTGACAAAAAAAGCAAAACGTCAAGAATACACTCCGAGCAAGCCACCAAAGCCAACGCGCAGGCACAAGCCACCAAGCCAAGGTATCGGCTTGTTTGGCAAAGCGATGTTGGGCGACACAAAGATGGGATGCAGGAGAGAAAGAAAGCGATGCGAAAGCAAGCGCCCGAGCCGATCAGCGGAAGCGAAGGGAGCCGAGAGCGGATCTTGGATGCCGTGGAGGAAGCCCTGCGGATCAATGGGGTGGGACATCTGACGGTCTCACAAGTCTCTCGCCTTGCGGGGTTATCGCGCCAAGCGATCTATTCGTACTTTCCGACCAAGGATGCGTTGATCAGCGCGTTTTTGATTCGCTCGGGGCAGCGGCTTGCACGTCACGTTGAGCGTGTGTTCGAGCAACAAGAACAAGCCCAAGAAGCACTCTATCTTGCGATCTTGCAGACGCTGACCTTTGTCCAAACAAGCCCGATCTTCCAAGAAACCAGCGAGCGCGACGAGTTGGCACCCTTCTTATCCAGCCGAGGCGAACTCTTGATCGACCTTGGGCGCGAGATGATGGCCAATCTGTTGGCCCGCTACTTTGCGATCACCGAACGCGCTGCCCGCCTTCCTGCCGATAGTATGGTCCGCCTCTTTGTCTCGCATATCCTCACCCCTGATCCCCAAGCCAACCGCCAAGAGATCGCACGCCAATTAACAGACTTTTTGCTCACCGTGATCACACGACAACAAACCACCCCGCCCCTCCGATAAATCAAAAAAGAAAGAGGTTTCGGCAAAAAAAACTTGCGCTTCTGCGGCTTTTATGGCTGATTAAAAGCGCATAGGGACAAACCAGCCAAGAAACACACCTGCATTGATTTCCATCCCCTCCACAACATGCGCTCCATTCGAGCCTTTCGCATCCTCCGCTAAAAAGCCGTGCGAAAGCGATTCGATGGATTCGTTTTCTTCGGAAAGATCGACTCTGATGACTTTGGCTCATTCTTTACCACACCGACCCGCTCGTTCTCACGGCGGCGCTCCCTCTGTCTTGGGTGCTGCGCCCCTTGTCCCACAGACACAATCCCTCGCGGTTCCGATGGTTTGGCCCTACTCTACCGAAGAGATCCTCCCCCACTCGTCTCACGTCCCCCCGTCTTTGATGCGAACAGAGCGTTCACTCGCCTCGTCGGGATCGCTTCCCTTGCCACCGCTGCGTGCTTCTTCTCCACACGTTTTGTTCGCAGAAGACGACGATACACTACGTTCGCTCACCGCCCGCTATCTCGAACACCACGGCATCCATGTTTGCACCTGTGCGAACGGACTGGAAGCTTACCGTTGCTTTGTGGATCACGGGCGTTTCGACCTGCTATTGACGGATATCCTGATGCCTGAGATGGACGGGCTTGATCTCACGCGCTTGCTTCGACAGATTCGCCCCACCTTGCCCGTGTTGTTTGTTTCAGGATTCACCCCTCAACCCCTCAGATTCGAAGACTTTCTCAGCGGCCCAACGATCTTTCTTCCAAAACCTTACCCGCTTTCCCAACTGCTCGACACCCTCTTCCGCTTGTGGTCGCTCTCTCTCGCCCAACAAGCACAAACCGCCACTTGAAACCACCACGCTTTCTTTTCTAGGGCTTTTTTTCGGAAAAGAAACGACATTCTCGCATCGGTTGCGGCAGATACCTCTCCGAACGAAGCATACACATCATGTAGGCCGTTCCCTTCCGCGTTTGCACCCACCTCAAGCCAACGCAGTGATGGCAAAGACTGCTCGGAAAAAGCGCTGGCGTCTGCTCGTTGCCTGCCTCGCCTGTCGGCCCCTTCTCCTCAAATAACTCGCTCTCTTTTTCAGGCTGGGATCCGCTCAAAGCGGTGCTTTCTTGTGTTTTGTTTTCTTGTGTTTTTTCCAAAAGACATTCTTTCTGTCGACAGGTCTTTTCTGTAGGAGAGCTTCTTCGTTGGAAACCCCGCGTGTTCGTGCGATTTCGAGCAGTAGCGCTGTCAACAGACAGCACGTGCAAGGCGGTTCGAGCGGTGGCGCTGTCAACAGGCAGCGCGTGCAAGTCCGATTCAGCGGCGTTTTCGACGCCAAGAGCGTTTTTTGCGTTGATTCGGACGGCGGGTTTTTTTTGCATCTGGGGGGCCAAGCGCAGACGAAGGCCGTTTGCCTTTGACCCAAACGCGCTGCTTTTGCCAACGCATCATCGGCCTTCCTTGAGCGCTTTCCCAGACCCAAACAGGTCGCTCTTGCTCGTCCCAAAACCCTCCGATGCGCGGGGCCTTGGAGCTTTTCCCAAGAGAAGCCTGCGACCCCTTCAAAGGGGCATCACGAATCTCTGTTTCGCGTTCTGCCAAACCGAACCACACCAAGGCCAACCCCAACCACACCAAAAAAATCCCTCCAGCGCTCACCCAAAACAGCACCGATGCGGGTGATGTGGGTGCTTTGGGTGTTTTGGGTGTTTTCGGTGTTTTGGGCGAAGAGAGGGGGGCGCGCAAAGAACGCGAAGCAGAGGAGGGCGGAGCCTCTGGGCCAACGCGCTCGTGCAGCCCAAACACCGTGGCTTCGGAACTGGCGGAGTGTTGGGCAGAAAGAGAAGGTGACGTCGTGCTTTTTGTGGTGATGACGGGGATTTGCTGCTCCCCTTGGCGATGCAAGGGGCGGCGTTCTGGCTTGCGAAACAACGCCTCCAAAGCCGCCTGTCCATCGAGGCGATCGTGTGCTTCGGCTTGTTCGGGAGATTGAGGGAGAAACAACGGTGGGCGGGCGTCGATGGCTTGCGAAGTGCGAACCTCCCAATCGTCCTCGGTCGGCGGAGCGTCAGAAACAGCGGTGGGATGGGCGACAACCGAATGATTTACCTCGGCCACTTCGTTAGATGGGGCTTCGTTCGCAGGAGTGGCGTCGAATACTTCGATCGGTTGGGAATAGTTCACAGAGGTAGATTCGAATAATCCGGCAGATGGGGCAACCACCACGTTCTCTTTGGCTGTGGTGATCCACTCAGAAGGCGTGATCACGACATCGGAAGCGGCGAGTGTCGGCGCAAAAGCCAATGGTTCGGCATTTTGCGCAGCCTGCGCAGCGGAATTTCCCCACGCAGCGCGTTGTTCTTTGCGCATCGGCGTATCAAGCGGTGGGTCGGTCTCCGAAGAAAGCGCGTCCGCAAAAGGAGACATCAAGCCTTGCACCACTGTTTTTTGAGAAAGGGGCAGATCGGTGCTTTGTACGGAAGTCAAGTCTTCCTTGTCGACATCGGCGTGTTGCGCATCAAAGAAGCCTTGCGGATCAACAGGCGGGCGAAAGGCCGCCATCAAGCTGCGTGTCGGAAGAGGGCGTGTCGGGTCTTGGAAAGACAAGTCCTCAGGGGGAAAGGCGGATTCATCCACCAACGCCGAGAGCACAGGACTCCCCTTCGGTCGTCCTGCTACAGCAAAGCCGCTTCGAGAGGAGGGCGAGTGCTCTCCGCTTTCTGAGGAGTTGTCGCTGCGTTCAGAGGACGCATCGACGGAGGATAATGCTCCTCCTGAACCGCCCTCGTGTTCTTGAGGCAGGCCATCTGGACTTTCTTTGTCCCGAGGGCGCTCCACAAACGACTGGTACAACATCGTCCCCACCGCAAAGCCCTCGCGGTCTCCGACAGCCGTTGCATCGCCCATCTCGACAAGGTGCGCGTGGACTTCTTCACGCAACGCCTCCAACGGATACGACTCAAACCCCACAGGATCAACACCAAACTCCAGCAACATCGCCATCGCCAACGCTCGCGCAAGCTCATCACAACTCGCATACCGCTGTTCGGGCATCGTCGACAAACAACGCAACAGCACATGCTCTAAAAACTCGGATATCTCAGGGTTTAAAGAGCGCGGAGAGGGTGGCCCCTCGTGCATTTGTTTATAAAGCACCACCTGACTATCGCCCCGAAAAGGCAGTCGCCCCGTCAACAACAGAAACAGCAACACCCCCAAGCTGTAGATATCGGCCCGTTGATCAACGTGCTTGCTATCCAAAAACTGCTCTGGAGCCATGTACTTGAGCGTCCCAAGCGAGGCCCCTGTGCGCGTCAATCCGTCGTCTTGTTCGTCGATCGCTTTGGCGATCCCAAAGTCCGCGACTTTCGGGATCATCCGCAAGCCCTCTTCGTGCAGCAAGATGTTGGACGGCTTCAGATCGCGGTGGATCAACGAACACGCATGGGCGTGCGACATCGCGTCCAAGATCGCAGACATCAAGTGCCAGATCTCCGTCAATGGGATGCTTTGGCGCAAACGCTTCAATAAGTCCCGTAGATCCTCCCCCACGATCCATTCCATCACAATCGCGCAAACGGTCCCATCCGAAAAGACATCGTAGACTTGGACGATATTGGTGTGATGCAGCCTTCCTTGATAACGGCCCTCATCCTCAAAACGCGCCCGTACTCGGGCCTCTTCCACAAGGTGCGGCAACAATATCTTCACCGCCACCGTCAAGCCTGTCTGCGTGTCATAACCCCGAAACACCCAAGACATCCCGCCTTTGCCCACAAACGCGTCTAGGCGATAACGGCCCCGCAACACCTTTCCGACCAGCGCACGCCCTGACAAGATATCCATCCCTCTTCTCCAACCACCGCAGATGCTTTCTCGCGATCTTCGGCATTCGACGCATTCTCGGCCACAAGACGCCCCACACCACGCCGCATAGCAGAGTTACGTGCGTTGGACAAGAGACCACTCTACGACAACAGCGCTGGCAACGAAGGATCCGATGTTCCGCGCAGATCGTAATCACCCGATAAAATGCGCCGCATTACCGACTCGTGCTGCATCTTCAAAAAAATCCGATTCCCTACCTCAGAACCTTCTTTCGCAGCTTGCGCGCTTGGGATGCTTTGCAGAAAAGACGCCACCACTTTTTCTTTGGAAGAGATCGTCGACACACAACAGCCCATCTCTAGGCGAGTTCGCACTTCCAAATGACGCCCTTGGTGCGCCAACGCCGACACCAAATAGGGACGGCCTCCCTCCTCTGCGATTCTCCACTCCGTGTGTTCTCTGTTTTCTGTCATCTCGCCGCTCTCCGTTTTCCCTGCGTCGCCAAACACAAGACCGACGCAGTTGGATGGTTTGAAACGACGCTCACAAACCCCTCAAAAAAGCGTTGCTTCTTCTCGACAAAAAGCGCTTCATTCAAAAGATATGCCACGCCCAATTATCGGTCATTTCGGCAATATCAAAGCCCATTCTGCCAACACAATGGGACAGAATCGTTAAGTTGAGTAAACATTCTCAAGAAGCTGCTCTCTACCGGCGCAATAGAACAGAGGCGTCAAGTTGAATAAACATTTTCAAGAAGCCCCTTCCTGTTCGCACGTTGTCACACCTCGCCCGATCGACGGTATATTTGGCAGCCAAGCGCGCCCCCTCACCGATCTCCCCCCATACTGCGAATCTTCAGACACCCGCAAGCTCCATTTGCCCACGTCACGGTGCGTTTTGCTCAATCAAAAACATCTGGCGCGAGGTACACCATCTGTTCTTCCGAACGCTGTGCCTTCCAAGAAATATTGCGGGTGATATGGCCCTTTTTAACGAGGCGGATCTGCACCACTTTCCCTTCAGGAACAAGCAGCGGATACGGCGTCGTCCCCACCAGTTTTTCGTCCAAAAAAACCGACGCTTCCGAAGGGTTTGTCTTCAGCGACAATCGGTAGATTTTGCGCAATACGACGTTCTGCGCCTCGGACTTTTTTGCAGTCCACGTATAACTGCGATCCACAAAGCCATCCCGTTTCAGCACCACCGCGATCTCTTGGCCTTGCTTGGCTTGCAAACGCAGCGGTGTCCGCCCTTTTGAGACGCTACCTTCCAACACTTCGGCACCTTGGGGATTGCTGTTCAAGAGCAGAGAAAATACAGGTTCTTTGAGAGGTTGGGGCGTTCGCCCAAACAGCAACAGGCCGCCCAAGACCAACAGCACAAAAGCTCCTGCCAACGCTCCAAACATCCGCCATTTGCGCCAGTCTGAGGAACGGTCGTGCGGTGGTGATGGATCGCCGAACAGTGCCTCCAAGCTGTCATTGGATTCGCTTGTGGCGTGCGGGATCTCGGGGCTTGCAAGCTTCAAGAACGGCGAAGGAGTGGGTGGATCTTCTGGATGTGAAACAGGCCCAAGGTTTGTGTGCAATGGGCCTTTTGAAGTAAAGGTGGGCGGCTGATTGCGTGGTTGCCACGGAGGCAAGGGGGTATTGGAGCCATCTTCGGAGTAAGCCAACGCAGGAGAAGAAGCCGCAGAAAACACACCGCTCCCCCGACTCAATGGAGCATTTGGAGAAGACAATGACGGAAAAGGCGGAAGATTCGTAAGAGACGGCGAAGACAACGCCCCCATCGGTGGCAAAGCCCCCAGCGCAGGCATCCCCGTTGAAGAGGGCGATACACCACCCGTCGAAGGACTCGCAACTCGCCCCGATGGATCGCCAAACGGAGTAGCCACCGAAACACGGGCCGCAGGAGGCGGAGGAGGGATTATTTTGTGTGGCTGCCCCTCTAGTGGAGCAGGAGGCGGCGACGGAGGCGCAAGCGTCGAGGGAACCCCCGCGTGCTTTTCACCTGCGGGGGATAGGCTTTTTTCCGAAGAAGGCGAAGGTGCAGCCACCGCCGATGCCGAAGAAGGCGCAGCCATCGCCGATGCCGAAGAAGGCGCAGACATCGCCGATGCCGAAGAAGGTGCAGCCACCGCCACCGCCGATGCCGATGCCGATGCCGAAGAGGAAGAGGAAGAGGACGGGGCAGTGGTGTTCGGAGATGGGCTTGCTGCCGCGATACCGAAAGACAACGTGCTTGGTTCGGAGAGCAAAGAAGCAGGGGGGGCGGGGGTGGACGGAGGTGAGAGGTGTGAAGTCGCGGAAGATGCAGGGAAAGAGGAAGAGAGATCTGCAACGGGTCGGCTTTTTTCTGAGGCAAACCCGCTTTCTTGTGCGGCGTCTTGGAGCGCAGCCAAAAAACTTTGGCCGTCGGGGTAGCGATCTTCTCGATTTTTGGAAAGCGCCTTCTCAAGGACGGGTTGGAAGCGGATATCTGCGCCCGGACAAACGATATCGATACGCGGCACACGTTCTTCGAGGTGTGCCATCGCGGTCGCCATCGGCGATTCTTTCTTAAAGGGCGGAGAACCCGTGATCATCTGAAACAAGATCACAGCCAGAGAATACAGATCGCAACGGTGATCGATCTCCTTGCTGCTGCGGATCTGCTCGGGAGACATATACGTTGGCGTACCGAGCGAATGGCCTGTGACAGTGTGGCCTTCGTTGACGTTGTCCATCACCTTGGCGATCCCAAAGTCCACCACTTTGGGGATAATGCCGCGCTCTGCCTCTGCAAGCAGCAGGTTCCCGGGCTTGAGATCGCGGTGGATCACACGTTGGCTGTGGGCGTAGTGCATCCCTTCGAGCAACGGGCCGATGATCGGCATAAAAAGGTCGGGGGTGGTTGGAAAGGTCTGATTGCGCAGCCATTGCGACAACGTCAAGCCTTCGACCCAATCCATCACAAAGCCCAAAAGGCCCTGCTCTTCGACGAAATCCAACACACGCACGATGTTCGGATGTTGCAAGCTGAACTGGATCTGCGCTTCCATCCGAAAGCGGTATTGCATCACTTCCTCTTTCACGAGGTGGCGAAAGATCAGTTTGATGGCGACGGGTCGGTTGAACTGGACGTGCTTGGCTCGGTACACATAAGCCATCCCCCCCTTCCCAACGGGGTATTCAAGCTGGTACTTGCCGCACAAGATGATCCCGTGAAGCTGTTCGTCGTCAAGGTGCGCCAACGGTGACTCACCCAAAGAAACAGGACGCCCGCAATGGGGACAAGCCTTTGCTGCATCAGAGTGTTCATTGCCACAATCAGGGCAGCGAATCAGCGCCATACTCGCTCCTCGAAACAGCTTCTCAAGACATCTCTCCGCTCTGGTTTGGCACCTGTGCGCCTACTTTGGCACTCGAATGGGGTCTCTCGCCAAACAGCTTGACCCCATGCCACCAAGATCATCGCCCAACTCGTTGCTCTAGCAAGAAGCCCCCCCCTTGTCAAGCAACCCGCCCTCCCCCTACGATGAGAAGCCTGATCGCCTTTTCTTGAGAACCTCGGCCCAAACCACGAGAAGACCTTGATGCAAACACACCCAAATCTCCGCCCGCTCGTCTTTTGGCTGGCCTGTTGCTTGACCCTGCTGCTTGGCGCGGTTGTTCACGCAGACGACGCACGCATCAAGGAGATGAAATACGCTTACAGCGAGGGTTACAATCTCTATCAGCGAAACTCTTTTAAAAAAGCCATCGCTTATTTCACCCAAGCCTACCGCCTCGCCCCCAACGACGACCGTTATCAACGCTTTCGCGCTGCTGTCTCTTTCTTTCTCGCGGGATGCTACGACAAGCTCCAACAACCTCGCATCGCCCGTCGATGGCTACTGCTCTACCGCAAAAGCAAAGCTGCCGACCCACGCTTTCGCCAAGAAGCGGACGCCCTCTGGGAACGCATCCGCCCACGCGCCTCCGCCAAACCACCCCCTCGGCGCCTTATCGCCCTACGCCCACCCCCTCCCGCCGCCAAAGATATCGGCACAGAACGCCTCTACGATCTCCCTCTCGGACGCCCTGTGGACAACCCCCCAAGCCGCGAAGAACTCGAACGGCGCATCAACAATCCCCACCACTACAACAATACTCCGCCCACACCACCCATGCGGATCGCTGCCTACGTCTTCCTCGGCCTCGGTGGTGTCGCCCTTCTTGTCGGCGCCTCCACGCACATCGCCGCAGCCACCCAAGACGCTCAAGCCCGTGAACTCTTTGCCAAAGGCCCCCAAGCCTCCGTCCCCGCCGCAGATATCACCTCGCGCCTCCAATCGGCAGGCACCCTCCAAATCGCAAGCCTCTCCATCTACGGAGCCGCTGTCCTTTTTGCCGCCACAGGCACACTACTGTTTTTCCTCTCCAAATCCGCCCAAACCACCACCCCTCCTACGCCACCCGCGATCTCGCCAACCTCTCCCAATCCAACTGCCCCAACCACCGCTCCTTCCGCTCCGATCCCCCCCACAACCCCAAGCAAGGGACTTTCTCTCGTTGTTGATTGATACCTACGCAAGACTCCAGTTTCGTGGTGCAAGTGTACGCCAACCCCCCTCTCTTCTGCGTCCATTTTCTTTTCGTAGGACTTACACAGCAGGATGGTGTTTGAGTGGAGCGCTACCCTATGTCCTGCGCCCTCAGCGCGGCTCTGTAGCCCCGTATCGGCGGTTGTTCCGTCGCCCTTCAAACGAGCAGCACCACCGCTTGAATTGCCGAAAACACGGCTTTTTTGTCAACGGCGTTGCTCCTATGCCCATAAGCTCTTGCTTACACCAATTCATTTTTTGCGTTTTTGCTTCATGGCACGTATCCTGAATAACATGCTCACAACATCGTGCAAACCAGAATCTCCTTTCCATTCCATTGGTTGCACATCAAGTCCCTTCACGCGGCGAAACAAACGCCTCTCTGACCCAAGGAGCCGATCATGCTTACCAAACGCCTTCTGATCCCACTCGCGGCGCTTTGTCTTTTGACCCTCCTCCCATCCTTGTCCTTCGCACAACAAAACAACGGAAACGGGGGCTTCCGCGATGATGACTCCCAAAAACAGCCACCCCCACCTCCTGCGGGTTCCCCTCCACCACCTCCCGCAGGCGAGCCGCCCCCACCTCCTGCGGGTTCCCCGCCTCCGCCGCCCCATCACGGCCAACCGCCCGCAGCCTATCCACCGCCCCCACACCACGGAGGCCATGCGCCGATGCCTCGCCGCATTCGCCTTCCGCGACCGATCTTGAACCTCCGTATCGCTGGATACACCGGCCTAAGCGACAACGAATTTTTAAGCTTCTATGGATTTTCTGCTGAACTCCGCGCTCTTCACCCTCTTGTGGGCGAAATCGGCTTTGAAGCCAATTCGTTTGCGATCTCCGCATTTGCTCGCCTTGGTGTCAGCTTCTTCCTCTCACGCATCCGCTCCCTTCAAACAGGCGCAGGCCAAGAAATCACCTTCAGCGCCTACGGCGGCTACCGCTTTATGCGCATGGAGAGCCTTGGCATCGATCTATACCAAGGTATCTCGCTCTATGCAGGCGCTGATTATTACTTCTGGCTGACGCACCACTTTGGTTTCAACTTCCACATCGGCGGAGGTGGCGGGATGTGGATCGCAAGCACCAACTCCAACCATCCGCTCTTTTTCCCAGAAGTGCGCGTGGCTTTCGGCCTCGCCTTCTAAATCTCCAATCGCCCTTCCATCAAGGCGTCCAGCCTCCTCACGATCGATCTCCCCCGCGCATCGGCCTCGCCTTCTAACTCTCCAATCGCCCGCGCATCGGCCTCGCCTTCTAACTCTCCAAACACCCTTGACATCCACCCTCGCGAGCCCTCAAATCAAAGCCCACGCTGCCCCGACCCGCGACCCGATGCGCCTACAGCATCCGCCTCTTTTCCATCGCTCTGTGGGGCGCTCATAAGTACACACGGAGAATCATCCGCATGGATTGGAGTCGAGACATCGTTTTGGTAGTGGTCTTTTCCCTTGGATTGCAGATCCTTGTTTGGTTGCGATACATCCGACAACGTGCGCTCTGGCCGTGGTTGGCCAAAGGTGGGTTGTTGATGGCCGCGATCGGTGGATGTGCATGGAAAGCCCCCTCATGGACCCCG
>CAUJFU010000237.1 GCA_963169055.1 Myxococcota bacterium | reverse complement strand
AATTCTTGTTACCACAAACCCACCGTATTTGCGGGTGTTTGGCGACCCGCCACTACTTTTTGTGATCACATACCCAACGGATATGCGGGTGGTTCGCGAACCGCCACTACGTTTTGTGATCACATACCCAACGGATATGCGGGTGGTTCGCGAACCGCCACTACGTTTTGTGATCACATACCCAACGGATACGCGGGCGGTTCACGAACCGCCCCTACATCATGCGGACGTATATCCGACGGATTCCGTACAACCTCTATCCTATTCTAAAAAGCCCGTGTCCGCGACCTTTTCAAGCGACACAATGGTTTGTGTTGAAACACAACGATCTCTTCGCCAACACGGGGGTCAAGGGGCGACAGTCCCTTGCGGGGCGTGGGGTAGCACCCCACAAAACAAAACACCACGAACGCACAGCGCCCCACAAAACCATCCAACAAAACAAAAACGAATCAGGTACGGCGGAGACTTTGGGCGACAAGGCGTGCGATGAGTTGTCCGAAGCGATGGGTGGAGAGAGCGATGTCATCGTTGGTCAGCTCGATGTAGTGGGGGAAAGAGGCGGAAGGAAGGGGTCGGACAGCGACTTGTGCGCAGAGAATGTGCATTTTTTGGGTGATGCGTTGAACCAGAGCGGTCAAGGCGGTGACGGAGCATTCGGTGGGGCTACCGTCGCTGATCATGACGAGGATACGGGCTTTTCGTTTGCTTGCGAGGGCAAGTTTGGCGAGATGGAGCATTGCTGCGGCGTCATTGTTTCCGCCTGCGCTTTGTAGTGCGTGGATGGCGCAATGACGGGCATCACCAGCATCAAAGAGTGTGGTGTCGTTGAATCCGAAGAAGCGTGCATCGATCCCTTCGATGGATGCGGTGGCTTCGGCGATTAAGCTTGCGAAGGCTTTGGCTTTTTCGAGGAAATCGCCGTTCATGGAACCAGAGCAGTCGATCAAGACGCCAAGGAAAAGGTGGTTGTGTGGAGTCAGCCGTCGAGCGGTGAGAAAGCGTGGGTCGCCGCGCAAGATCGCGGAACGAAGGATATGGGTGTCGATGTGATGGCCTTGGACGCGGCGTTTTTGGGGGCGGAGGTGGAGTCCGAGCTGGTGGAGGTAGCGTCGGAGATTGCGGCTTTCATGGGCGACTTGTTGAGCGTATTGTTGGGCGGCTTCGGCGCTGTAGAGCAGCGGTTGGACGTGGTGGATGGGGGAAAAGTGCAGATCTTTGGAGAGGTTGATATTTCGGCGTTCGATCTCGTCGAGGGCGGAGGGTTGGGCGTGTGGGCGTGGGTAGAGTTCTTCTTCGATGGCGCGTTGGAGTTCTTCGTCGGTGAGGCCGTAGCTGTCACGAAAGATCTCGGTCAGGTCGCAACCAAGGGTATGTTCGGTGTCGAGGTCATCGAGTAGGCGGGTTTGGTAAGAGAAGATATCGCGGAGTTTGGTGGCGATCTGATAGAGTCCTTGCATATCGAGGTGGCGGAAGTCTTTGTGGAAGAGGTTGAGGGCTTTGGCAACGAGGGGATCGCGGAAGCGGTTTCCAAGTCCCATGCGCAAAGCGCGGATAAATCGAGAAAAGCTGGCCCCTCGTCGTTCAGCCTCGCGCAGGATCCCGCCTGTGTGGATGCGGATGCACCCGTGCATACGGGCTGCTGTGGGAGGAGATTGTGTCAGGGTCTCCAATGCCGAGGGGCCTAGCTGATCGAGAAGAAAGAAGGCGCGGATCTCGCGTTGGTTGTGTTGGAACCCGTAGGCAGCGAGAGATTGGAGGGAATGGCCGAACTCTTGCTCTTTAGCGCGCAGGTTTCGTTCAAGGTGTTCATCGGCGACAAGGTTGAGCAGCGGTTGAATGCCTTCTTGTTGGGCTTGTTTCCAGATCTCCCGAGAAGAGGGGGAAGCGTGGTAGAGGTGATGTCCCAACTCGTGCAAGATCAAACCTTTGACGATCTCCTCAGCGTGGCGTTCTTGGCGCAACAGCGGAAGGGGATTGATGAAGATACGCGGTGTTTCGAGGCGGGTGTATCCGAGATCACGGCCTGCGATCAAACGAATTCGAAAGACTTTTCCTGAGATCTGCCGCCCAAGGCGGATTCCCCAAGCACACAGGCGCGCAAGCTTTCGCAGCGACTCGGTGCGTTCGATGGGGGGGGTATGCAAAGACAGCGCACGTTCTTGGGTGAGGGGATGTTGTGCGTGTTGCAAAAAAGGCTGAGCGATCCGTTCTTTTTGTTCGGGCGTCAGCGGAAGCAAGGAGACCGCTCGCAAAAAGATCTGCTCGATCGAGGGATCGGAATGGTTGATCAAAAGCCCGTGAGCGGTGTTTTCGATCAAAGAAATGGGCAGAAGGCGCAAGATCGAACGTAGCTCTTCGCTGCTTTTTTGTTGGTAGAGAGCCGTATGCAGCAACAAAGGATAACCAAGCCATCGGCCATAGTGCAAAAGCCGTTTTGCCGCTTGCAAACGAAGTTCTTCAAGGCGAGAAGAACCGCAAAGAAGAAATCCCTCGATCGCATCAAGGCGAGCAGCGATCCACTCGGTGTTTGGGGTGGATTGTGTGGAAGTGTCGGTGGATCGGGAGTCTTCAGGAAGTAGTTGTAAGAGAGAGCGGATGGCGGGGGCGTAAGCGTGGTATTGATCGGATGTGGCAAACCAGATGGCTCGTTCCTCTTCGGAGATCCCGAGGTGAAGAAGTTGCTCCCAATCGTTCTCTGTCAACCACATGGCGGGGGTGTGGCGAGGAGAGAGCGGCGTTTCTTGCGCTTGGTGGGTTGTGTGGATGTGTCGGTGCGAAGTGCGCTTTGAGATCGGGGTGGGGGATATCGCGGGGATGCGGGCGAGATGGGGAAGATATCGAGAGAGCGAGTGTTCTCCGCGTTCAAGAAAGGCAAGCGTAAGCAGAAAGCAGCGTTGGACCTCGATGGTGGGGGCGTTGGTTGGAGAGGAGCGGAGAGGAGCGGTGGGTGCGGTGATCGGCGTGGGGAGGCGATCTTGGATGGAAACACTCGGCGGTGTGGGGGGTTGGTCGGGGACGGGAGCGTTGGGGGAGGCGTAGAGATGAGGGGCCGTGTTGTCGGGAGATATGGTGTCGAGGGCTTGTTGAAGTTGGGCGCGAAGCGTGCGAAGGCTGGGGCCTTCGGGCCACGAGGAGACAAGTCGGAGAAGTACGCGAAGTTGCGCAGGGGGAGTGTCTTGGGGGGAGAGAGAAAGCAGAGGAAGCAGGCGTTGTAAGCCGGGCTCGCCGTATCCGATGAGTTTGGTGGCTGCGGCTTCAACGAGTTGCGGTGAGTCTTCGAGGCAATAGAGCGCGAGGGCCTCAGGTGCGTGGAGATGGTGGATGGAGTGGGGCAAGGTTTCTGCGTTGTGCGTGGAGGGGGCGGGAGGACGGGGCGAACCAAAAGAAAAGCCTTGTTCGTTCATCCAGCGCTGTACGGTGGTTTGGAGGTTTTCGGGGAGATTAGAAAGAAAAGGCAACAGATGGCTGTGGAGAGCGTGCACGGTGGGTTGGGCGGCGGGGAGTTTGTGAAGAATGAGCAAGATCTCGGTGGCGATGGATTGAAGCGTTTCGTCGTAAAGGAGCGCATGATCGGTGTTTTGGGCGGAGTGGCCGAGAGTGATCACAAAGAGCAAGAGGTGTTCGAGTTGGGGGGAGAAGAGGCGGGGCAAAAGCGCAGGTGGGCGCCATCGCCATTTTTTGAGCAGCAAAGAAGCTGCTTGCCAAAAGCGCCAACGCAAGGGAGCGATGGGGATCTGAAGCCCTTGTTGAAGAAAGGAGGCGAAGGCTTCGGGAGAAGGAAGCAAGGCAGGGGCGAGCGTGTGAAGGTGTTGCTCCCACCGATACATCCAGACAAGGCCGCAAAGAGGTAGGGCGCGCATACCTGAACAGCGCGTTGCCATCCGTTGATCGAGTTGCTCGTAAAGAGCGGGAGATTCGTCTGAAAAACGTTTCCATTGTTCGAGGACGAGATGCAGGGGATCGTGGCAAAGCAAAAGGGCGGCAAGGACTTCGGCTTGAGGGGTGGGTTTTTTTCGGCGTTGGAGTGCGCGGCAAAGCCCTTTGGCGGGGAAGTCGTAGCAAGGGCGAAGCGCGTCTTCGAGATCGATATCTGCGCAACAAGCGATGCGTTGGAGCGTGGCTTCGGGGAGCTGCCGAGGGGTTTCTTCGATACGTTGGCGGCTCTCGCTGCCTTGGGCGAGGCGGAGGCGTTGTTGTTGACGAATCCACGTTTGGATGAAGGGATCGGGATGGTGTTGGAGTGCGAAGTGGACGGACTCTTCGGCGTCAAGAGAGAAACCGTTGGCTTGATCGATCAAAGAGAGCATCGAACGCAAGGAGCGCAGGGGGAGTTGAGCGATCTTGTGAGCGAGCTGATCGGGAGGGAGGCATCGGGAGATTTGTTCGAGGAGCTCGATGGAAAGGGTGTTTTGATCGAGTTGAGCGAGAGCATAGAGCAGAGGGCGAGCGTGTTGTGGAGCAAGGGTTTGGGCCAAGACAGCGGCGAGATGTTGGAGCTTTCGTGCTTTTCGCGTTGGGGAGAGACACAGAAGATCAAGGGATTGGGTCAGGTGCGGGAGCAAAAGGTCGAGTGCAGGGGGCTGTTGGGCCATCTGTTCGCAAAAGAGGGAGAGGGGTTTGTTGGGGAGATGGAGCAGGGCGTAAGCCACGAATTGGGGGGAGGTGTGTGCTTTTTGGAGGACGAGGTTGAGCAGGGAGTCGTAGCTGAGCCGATCCACGGAACTATGCGGTTGAAGACGGAGCATTCGCACAGCGCCTTCAGGGTGTCGGAGGACGGCGACAAAGAGGTGTTGAGGAGAGAGATGAGAAAGCAGGTGTTGAAAGGGATTGGATTTATCGAGGCCCATCAGCCCAGCGATGACGATCAGATCGAACTGTCCGTCGGGTCGAAGGCAGAGCGGAGTGTCGATCCATTCTGCGAGCGGATCAAAGAGGCGGACGGCAGGGCGGGTATCAAGTATCTGGCGGGCCACTTGTTGGCGCAAAGAGAGGGAAAGGTAGCGTGTCCCAAAGAGCCGAGGGATCGCGCTCAAGAGCAAGCGAGCAGCGTCTTCGGTCCATTGGGTCGAACGAGAGCCAACGCGCAAGATGGCGGTGGCAAGGCGTAGATGTTGTGGTTGAGTGAGTTTGTTGTGTTGGATCGCGAGGCAAACGGAGCGAAAGAAGACGGTGCAGGCTTGCGAAGGGGAGGAATGGGCAGGCCAAAGCAGAGCAAGCAAGGCGTCAAGGGGGTCAGGTTGCTGAGGAGAATTGGCGAGATGGCGCCAGAGCGCATCGGGATCAGGCGGAAGATAGGTGCTTTGTGTGGAGGGAGCAGGGAGATGGTGCAAGAGATCAAGGACGTTTTGTGGTTGGAGAAACGCATCGTGTAGCCAAGGTTGAAGGATGGATGCGTCGATGGCTTGGGCTTGATGGAGTTGAAGGAGTGTGGCGATTTCTGGGCCTTGGGGACGATGATGTTGAAAGCGTTTGTATAGAGCGGTTTGGGCGTTGGGATCGGGAAACAGCAACCATTCGTAGTGGGGCGGGAAGGCTTCGGGGCGCTTGGAAAGGGCTTGGAGGCGCACCGCAGGATCGGGGTGAAACAGCGCATGGACCCATCGTGCGGGATCATGGGCGCAGCTTTGACGGTAGGCTTGTAGCAGAAAAGGCAAAGTGTGGGCATCTGTTTGTGCGAGTGCGTCGAGCCAAAAGGCCCATGCCATCGGGCCGTGAGTGCCGCCAAAAAACACAGAGATGGCGGAGCGCAGAGCGGGAGGCGCGTGCGGAAAAGATAGTCTAAGTAGATGAAGATAGGGGGTTTTCTTTTCTGATGGCAGTTTTGCTAGGTCGAACAAAAGAGTGTGGAGCGTTTGGGGTGGTGGAGCAGAAAGCGAAACAAGATCAAGAGAGAGAAGTTGTTGCCACAAGAGGAGGTCCGGCATGGGGCATCCGTGGGTGGTGGGTGGTCTTGGTATCGCGGCGTATGTGAGCGCGTCCAACTCGGAGGTTCGGCAAGGGGCGTATGTGAGTTGTGGGTGGAGCGCAAAAAAAAGCGGATACATGAAGTGCCATGTATCCGCAAGAAAGGGTTTGCTCAAACCATTCGCGTGTGCAATCGAGGGAAACTCTCTTCTCTGAGGGTGTGATCTTGTCTGCTGTGCGGTGCTGTTCGTCGTGCGAAGAGCTTCAAGGGAAGGATGAGGAAGCATCTTCAAAGAGACGCCAACGAGGACGTTGGAGAGCAGAGAAGACAGCGATCCAAGCGATAGACGGTGCGGAGGTAAGGAGCAAGGGTCACCCAAAGAAGGAGGGCGAGCGCAAGCTATCATCCCAAAGGTGCCAAGGTGGTATGAAAGGCACCGGGAACCACACACAACCGCTCCCACCCGAGAGGTTGCCGCACGTGTGTGGTGTGACCTCGATCAATGCGTTGCTTGGGGCTCAGAGTTGAAGGAGGCCGTGGTATCCACGATTTTCGTCTGCGTGAAAGAGTGAGGCTTGGAGGAACCAAGCGAGACTCGATAGGACGCGATAGGTTTTGTTTTCAAAGAGCAGGGAGTGTTGCGCAACAGTGTTGCGCGGCGCTTTGTGTTCGAGGAAGCTTTTGGGCAAGGTGACAGGTCAGCGTTGGCTGAGAGTGACAAGCGCCAAAAGCGCGGTGTCGAAAAGCGCGGTGTGTGTAGGTTGGCGAGGGGATCTTCGCCAGATACCGAAGGTCAGAGACGACTGCCGGCATCAAAACCATTCACCGCGCATCCGACCCAGTTTTGTTGTGTGCGTTCAAGGGTGGCCGGATTCCCAAGGACGCGGGCGTTCATACCGTTTTTCATGGACTCTTCTCCTGTGCGCTCGCAAGCAAGGGTTGGGGCTCGGCCTGCGTGGTGAAACCACGATACAGGACGTCGCAGTGAATGGATGAGGGCGATATCTCGGGAGGTTTCCCCCCCGACGAAAAAGTGTTGGGTGGTGATGTTGTGTATGTCTTTTGAGGGTGTCAAGGGGGAAAAGGTTATGAAGTGTTTTGACGATGTCAAGAGACGATCACACGGACGGAAATTTCAGCAGGCGTAGGTACGCTGGGTATGGAAAAAAGGTTCACGTCGGTTGCATTTTTTTTGTGGGTGAGGTAAAAGCCAGAACGTTATCTATTTGATTTCTTTTGTGATCTTTGTTTTTTATGGATGAAAAAGCCAAGATGGGAGGTGCTGGTTGTCGCGGATCAAGATCGATGTGGAACCTGTGTTGCGTGGTTTTTGGGAGCGGTTGCAGACCAAGGTGTGCGTGTTGGAGCAAGAGCTATTACCCCGAAGTGCGGGGTATTTGGAAGGGATCTTGCCGCACGGTCGTTGGTTGGTGATCGTGGATGCGATCACGCACAAGATCGCGGGTGAGGCCGTTGTCGCAAGCCTCGATGCAGCGGGGATATCGAATGCGCTATATGTGATCGAAGCCGCCGAGGGAGAAGAAGTTCCTGTGGCGGATGATCGGAAGGCGGGGGCGTTGCGAGATCATCTGCGAGCTTCGGCAGAGGTTGTGGCGTGTATCGCGGTGGGAGCGGGGACGATCAACGATATCGTGAAGATGGCGGCCTATCAAGCCAAGATACCGTACGCGGTGGTGGCGACGGCTCCGTCGATGAATGGCTACACTTCGGGGATTGCGGCGTTGCTGTCGGATGGCGTGAAGACGACACAGCCGTGCGATCCGCCGTTGGCTTGTCTGGTGGATTTGGATGTGATGGCGCGATCTCCAGCGCGGATGATCGCTTCGGGGTTTGGTGATCTGTTGTCCAAGCCCGTGAGCAACGCGGATTGGCGGTTGGGGTATCGGCTCAACGATGCGGGTTATTCTTCGGATGCGATGGTGCTTGTGGAGGCAGGAGCAGCGCTTTTGGAAGGCGTTGCATCGAAGTTGCCGTTGCGGGATGTTGAGGCGGTGGGGCGTTTGAGTGCGAGTTTGTGTTTGTCGGGTATGTCGATGAGTTTGGCGGGTTCTTCGTCACCAGCGAGTGGTGGGGAGCATCTGATCAGCCATTACATCGATATGACGCACTTTGCTTGGGGCGAAGGGCATGACTTTCATGGTTGTCAAGTGGGGGTGGGGACGATCACAACGGCAGCGATGTACGAGCGTTTGGCCGCGTTGGATCCGTCGTCTTGGGATATTGAGGAGCGTGTCAACGCGTTGCCGTCGTGGGCGTCTTATGAGGGAGTGCTTCGGGCGCGTTTTGGCTCGCTGTATGGGGCGGTTGAGTCGCATGCCAAGCAAGCTTTTCCGACGCCTGCGGTGTTGCGAGAGCGACTGACGCGGCTCAAGAACGGATGGGAGGAGATCTTGGAGGATGTTCAATCGACGCTGCGCCCTGCGTTGGCGATCCGCGAAGAGTTGTTGTCGGCGGGATGCCCTGTGACTTTCCGAGAGATCGGTGTCACGGACGAACGCGCACGGCGTGCGGTGGTGTACTGCAAAGATATCCGCGCACGATACACCATCCTGCATCTTGCGGGAGAATTAGGGCTATTGGACGTTTGGGCAGACGATATCTTGCGCGATCTGCACGGCATCGGGTGAGCCGAGCAAAGCAAGGACTGCCGGAGGGCGGCTAGAGCGGAGTGCGGGCTGTATCGGGGCGATTCATCAGGGCGATTTATCAGGGCGATTCATCAGGGCGATTTATCGGGGCGATTCATCGGGGAGGGCGGGGAGTGGGTCGGTTAGGATCGGGCGAAGCGGATGGCAAGGCGGCCCGAGAGGATGAGGACGTCGCCTTCTTTGAGGAGTTTTTTGGTTCCGATATCGACCATTTCTTGGTTGACTTGGGTGCCGGAGTTGCTGATGGGGTAGATAAAGTAAGCGCCTTGCTCGCGGTAGACGTAGGTGTGTTTGCGTGAGATGGCGAGATCGGGATCGAAGGGGGTGAGATCGAGATCGGGATAAGAGTTGGAGGCAGGGTCGGTGCGTCCGATCAAGATCTCGTCGTAGATCACAGGAAAAAAGAGGGCAGGGCGTCGTTGGAAGTAGACGATCAGGCAGAGGGTTCCCGGGGCGGGGACTTCGGTGTTGTAGGAGGGAAGGACAGGGGTGCGACTGGGAGTGGGGGCGGGTTTGGAGCGGAAGTGTTGTGTGCTGAGGTCTTGATCGTTTTCGTCGATGACAGCGCTGTTTTTGACGGGTTGCATCTCGGGACTGCGCGTGGTCATGGGTCGCTGAGGGGAGAAGGTCGGGGTTCCGGTGTTGGGCGTGTGGGTGGGGCTGATCTGGAGTGGGTTGGGCCGCAGGGACGGGGTTTGGGGAGACGAAGCGGGTTGTTCGCCGATATCATCGGGAAGAGGGAGGAGATCATCAAGAGCCGTTTCGATCTCCGAGGTAAAGGAAGTGGTATTGGGGAAGGCTGCGGGGGTAGAGGGCTGCAGTTTTGCGCCACAAAGGATGCAAAAAGGTTCGTGCGCTTCGTTTTCAGTTTCGCAAACAGGGCAGATGATCATGGAGTTAAGCTTCCTTGTATCGAGCAGAGCGCCAAGGGCAGATCGCGCGGTGGCTAGGATTGTGCGGGTCCGATGACTTTGATCTCGATCACAGAGATGTTGTCGCCCCCGCCGTTTTGGTTAGCGAGAGCGATGAGCCAGAAGCAAGCACTCAAGGGATCAGGGTAAGCTTGTAAAAGTTTGGCGATGGCGTATCGAGACTCTTCTTCGTTGGCACCGGCGTAATCGCTGAGTCCGTCCGAACAGATCACGATGATATCGTCTGTGCGCAGGCGCAGTTCAAAGAAGTCAGGTTCGAGATCGCGTGGGAGCAGCTTCAATTTTTCATCTTTGCGAAATGAGCCGACGCAGCGGGTGATCAGGCTACCGCCAGTGAGTTTTTGCAGGGCGCGCATGTCTTGTTTGATCTGCATTTGCGCGGTTTTGTAATCGTGATCGACGGTGATCTGTTCGATGTAGTGTTCGGTTTTGAGATAGCCGCGTGAGTCGCCGAGATTGGCGAGGGTCATGTGGGAGCCATCAAGGAAGCAAGCGACACAGGTCGAACCCATGACATCTTCGACGTACCCGTCGATGCGTTCGTAGCGTTGGTTGATCTCTGCGCAGATGGCGACGTTTGCGGCGTCAAAGATCGATTGGATGATCTGGCGGCGTTGTTCGGGGGTGGTGTCTTCTTCCATGATGGGTTGTTTGAGCAAGGTATCCCAGCGTTTGCGAGCGGCTTGGATCACGAGAGACGAGGCGCGATCGCCTGAGCCGAAGTTGCAATGGCTGACACCATCGGCCACAAGAAAGAGTCCTTTTCCACGATTGCGGTCGTATCGCCAAAACAGAGCGTCTTGGTTGACAGGGTTTCGGTTGCCCTTGCTGACGCCGATGTGGATATCGTGTCCGACTGCGAGTTGAAGGCGGAGGTTGGGTTGTTTTTCGCGTTCTTCTAATTCGTCGATGGCGCGGTTGAATTCGCGCGAGAAGGATTCGATATCTTTGTAGCGTCGAGGGATCTTGGGATGGAGGGCACGCAGGATCACATGATCCAATCCCATCGGGAAAGTGAGGTTGTGGACGCGGGGAGATGGGATGTCGACTTTGGCGGTGTCGAGATGATTGAAGGGGCGGGCGAGGCTGACCATATAATGAAGAAGAGCACCGAGCGCAAAGATATCCGTGTGTGGGCCGAGGGCGGGTTGGGCTTGGTAGATTTCGGGGGCGGAGTAGCCTTCACGGCGAGGGCGAAGATGGAGTGGGACTTTTTCGTTATAGAGTCGTTCAAGGCCGAGGATACGGGGATCGCGTTCATCACGCAACCAGATCTGGCGAGAATCCAATTGGAGGAAAAGCAAGTTGTGTTCATGGATGGTTTGGATGGCTTGGGCGATGTGGTTGATGATGTGCCGCAGTTCGGAGAAAGAAAAGATACGTCGTTCTTCAAGAGCGCGGGACAAGCGGTAGCCGGGGAGTGGCGAAGAAAAGAGAAAGACGCGATCTTCGTGTTCTTCGATCGCAAAAGGGCGGTGGATGCAGGTTTTGGAAAGGTCGGGAAGTTGTTGGTATCCAGAGCGAAAGCGGAGGGGAGAGAGTTCTTCGACGATGTAGGGAGCGGGATTTTCTTCGCCTTGGAGGGAGGATTCCCAGATCACGCGGTCGTTGGAGCGAGAGACATCGCGCTGGAGTAGATAGTTTTGGTTGTTGGCGCGAACGACACGCCCGGGTTTGGATGACGTAAATGGCGGTTGTTCGGGCTTTTGAAGTGCTGCGCCGCAGTTGTCGCACCAGATCGGATCGCGGGAGAGGTGGTTGCATTGTGGGCATTTGACGGGATTTTGTCGAAGCACAGAGGCCGTGGCTTTCTTTTGGACGACGATGCGACCGGCGGTATCGGGGGGAGGTTCGATATGAGGGGCGCTTGGGGGGGGCAGGGGCAGGTCGTGATCTTGGGGAGGGGCGTTGCGAGGGGTGCTTGGGGGAGGCGGTGGGATGATGCCGCGTGGGATGCTGGGTGGGGGGGTTGGGAGGGCGGGGCCGTCGTTGTCGAGGTCGATCTCGATCGATATCTCGTCGCCTACGCCGAGTTCGAACTCAGGATTTTCGACGGCAGGAAGTCCGTCTTGGGTGAGGGCTTCGTGGTGATCGCCTGAGTGAGTGTCGAGGGTTTCTTCTTCGGCGGTTTGTTGGAAGGAGGCGACGTGTTTGTCTTGGGCGGCAAGGATCTTTGCAGCGGTTGCTTCGTCGATCGCTCCCATCATCAGGGTTTTTCCGGATTCGTCGCCTTCTTCGTCGAGATCTTCTTCTTGTGTCGAAGGTTTGTCGCCAGATATATCGGGTACAAGGGAAAAACCATCGTTTGATTTGGTGGTGTGGAAGCTGGAAGGAACAGCTTGTTGTTCGAGCGCGTGGGCGCGTGCCGAGAGGGCAGGGGGAGGGGGGAGTTTGGACGAAGGCGAAGAGGGCGGAGCCGTCGGGTTTTCAAGTAGGAGGGGAGGATCGTCCTCGGCGTTGAGGTCGACGGAATGCAAGAGGACAGGAGCTTCTTCGTCGGGGGGATGCGATTCGTTGGGGGGGAGGGCATTTTGTTGTTGGGCTTGATGGAGCTGCTTGAGCAGGTCGAGATCGATGGCGGCCATCTCGATGATGGTTGCGCCGGGATCGGGCTGATCGAGTCCTTCGGCGTGTAGGATAGCGGGAACAGAGGGCAAGGGGGTGCTTTCTTGGTGTTGCCCGTTGGCGATCGCTGCTGTGCGTGCGGGATCTCGATAGAGGCTAGATTCGAGGGGGTTGTTGGATTGGGCGTCAAAGAGATCGCTGCTTTCGTTGGAGGCAGCGTGGGAAAGAGGAGGGATCTTGCCGCTGTTCTCCGTTTGAAGGGCGAAGGAGGATGAAGTGCCTGTGTTTTCGGTCGTAGGTTCCTGCAGACCTTCGACTTGCGTTTGGAGATCCTGCGCGATATCTGAGAAGAAACTGCTGCTTGTTGCGGCAGTTGCAGGAGGATTCGAGTTATCTTTTTTTGTCATCCGTTTCCTCTATCTTTCCTGACACGGCGTAAAGTTCGCGGTATCTTAACAGAGGTTCGTTTGGACAAGCAAGGTACTCGAAGAAAACAGGGTTTGGTTGATTTTGTTTATCGTAAAAAACGCAATAAAAACAATATTTTGTATAGGTAAGGGAGTTTGTGCGTGACACAACAAAAAGGTGCGTTTGAGGGACGGATCGGTGGGGGGGATGGTTTGGAGATTCAAGCAGAGGCGGAGGTGCGGGCGGAGCAGGAGAGGCATCGTTTGCTTGCGGGGCTGCCGCAGTTGGGGCGATTGTTGGAACAGGAGGGGATACAGCGTTTGTTGTTGGATTATCCGAGATCTTGGGTGAGCGATGCGTTAAGGGGTTTGCTGGCGGATCGGCGTGGGCGATTGAAGGCAGGGGAGGAGGCTGAGATTTGGGCGGTGGATTCGGAGAGATGGGAAACGAAGGCGAGAGAGAAGCTAGAAGATCGGGAACGTCCTCGTTTGGTTCGGGTGATCAACGCGACGGGCGTGGTGTTGCATACGAATCTTGGTCGCGCTCCGTTGGGGCGTTTGGCGTGTGATCGGCTACAGGATCTGGCGGGTGCATATACCAACTTGGAGTTTGATTTGCAGCGAAGAGAGCGGGGTTCAAGGCAATCGTTGTTGGAGTCGGCGTTGTGTGCGGTGACTGGGGCAGAAGCGGCGTTGGTGGTGAACAACAACGCGGCGGCGGTGATGTTGATGTTGCAAGCGATGTCAGCGGGGCGTGAGGTGATCTTGTCACGGGGGGAGTTGGTGGAGATCGGTGGTTCTTTTCGGATGCCAGAGGTGATGGAAGTGGCGGGGGTGCGTTTGCGCGAAGTTGGAACGACCAATCGCACGCATGTTCGGGATTATGAGCAAGCGATCAGTGCGGAGACAGGCTTGTTGCTCAAAGTCCACCGCAGCAACTTTGTGATCGAAGGATTCGTGAAGGAAGTGGAGGCGGAGGCGCTGGTGGAATTGGGGCATCGGCGGGGGGTTTCGGTGATGGTGGATCAAGGCAGCGGGATGTTGATGGAGCCGCCCGCGCATTGGGGAGAGCGTGGTTGGTCGGTGCGGGCGTTGCATCGGGCAGGTGCGGATGTTGTGACATGGAGCGGAGACAAGCTGTTTGGGGGGCCGCAGTGTGGAGTGATCACAGGGAAAGCGTTTTGGATCAAGAAGGCTGCAAAGCTGCCGATCGCACGGGCTTTGCGTGTGGACAAGTTGACACTTGCGGCGTTGGAGGCTACAGTGCAGGTTTATGCGCGCGGGGATGATGTCGCGTGGCGCGATATCCCTGTGTTATCCGCATTATCCACAGATGCCGAAGCGTTATACGAGCAAGCAGAGTTATGGGTGCAGAGATGGCGTGATCCGCTCAAACGAGGGGGTTGGTCCTTGTCGTGGGAGAAAGCGGAAGCGCGAGTCGGGGGGGGATCTTTGCCTGCGTTGACGTTGCCGACGGCTCGTTTGTGTTTGGGGAGTGAGGTGCATTCGGTGTCTTTGTTTGAGGGTTCTTTGCGCGCACGAACTATCCCGATAATCGGGTTGTTGGATCGAGGTTGTTTGTGGTTGGATCTGCGGACGTGGTTGTCGGGGGATGCCGAGGTGGTGTTGTGTTTGTTTGAGGAGATGGCAGAAGCGCGAGAGGGATTGCAGTCTCACAGAGAAAAGCGGCCTCACAGAGAAAAATAGATCGCCGAAAAGGCCGATGGATAAGGGAGAGTCAACGCGTGTGTGCGATGAGTGTCGCCATTGGTGGTGGAAAAGGTGGTACTGGAAAGAGCCTGATCGCGGTGCAGTTGGGGATCTTGATTGCGGAGTTGGGGCTGCGAGTGGTGTTGGTGGATGCAGATCTCAATGGAGCGAATTTGCACACTTTTTTTGGTTTAGAAGATCCTCGGTACTCTTTGGGGCATGTGCTTTCGGGTGAACAAGAAGCGCGGGATGTGGTGTTGCCGACGGGGGTTCAAGAACTCGGATTGGTCGCGGGTTTGTATCAAGATCTTCGGGATATATCGGATGCTTCGCAGGTGGAGCGGTTTTCTTTGTCGTTGGATGCGCTGGATGCGGATATTACGTTGTGGGATGTGGGTTCAGGAGCAGGCGCGTGGCAGACGCGTTTGTTTGATCGAGCAGATGTGGGGATCTTGGTGTCATCGCCGAGTTTTCAAGGGATGGAGAGAGATTATTTCTTTTTGCGCCGTTTGTGTTTGTGGAAGATGCAAGGGAGTCTAACGAGCACCCCCCCATCGCAAGGCTGGCTGCCGATGCCGTGGTTGACGGCTTTGCGTGCGCAAGATCCACCACGTGCGCATGTGCTTCGTCGTGCGTTGCGTAAAAAGCCTGTGTATTGCTTGGTCAACGGTATCTCACAGATCACAGACGGGCACCTAGAACGAGAGATCGCGCCTGTTGTTCGGCGGTTTTTTGGCTTGCGAACCGTTCCATTGGGGAGTTTGGAATACGATGAACGATTGTCGATCGCGTCGGTTTCAAGGCGTCCGTTTGTGTTTGAGTTTCCCGACTCGCGCTGGGTACAACAGATGCGTGGTGTGACGGAGCATCTGTTGGGTTTGTTGTCCGCAGATGACGATCCTTCTTCTCCCCCAGACTCGCAATCACCGAGCAATCCGGGCTGAATCACCCTTGGCGGTTCAAGCTAATTACGCTGTCTGCTTGGCGGGTCGCGAACGCGTCTTGTGTCGACGGCTTGCGTTCTTTCGGGCAAAGGGGTTTTTGATGACACGAATCCAAGATCTGCGTTTGTTGGAGTTAGATGTCGAGGCGAATTGGGCTGATGTCGAAGAAGCGTACCGTTGTTTGATGCGACGCTATAGCATCGGTGGTTTGGCGAGTTATGGATTGCTGCGCGTTGAAGATCGCCGTCGTTTTTTGCTGATGCTACAGGAAGCCTACCAACGCTTGCGCACCTCTGCAAACGAAACCTTTGTGGACGATTCGCCGCGAAGCCAGCCCTCGTTTCCCGATCTCACGCCTTTTTCTGGGTCCCCTGAAACCGCACGAGCGCTGGAGGAGAAAGAGCAGGGCGAGTCGCGATCTGCTTCGCGTTTCTTTTCCGCCGAAGCAGAGTCCTCCGCAGCAGAAGGCTCTGAGCGTTCTTTCAAAGAGCGTCATGATCCATCCGCGCAAAGCACGCAAGGACGGGCGGTTGAAAAGGTTGCGCACCCAAAAGCAGCCCGCGATCGACAGGCGGAAGAGCCGTTTCCATCCTTGCGGCCACAATCGCAGGCTTTTCGACTTGTTGTTCCGAGGTCGGATGTGTCGATGAACACGGATGCCAAGTCGAATGCGCCGATGAACACGGACGCCAAGCCGGGCGCGCCGATGAACACAGGCATAAAGCAGATCGTTTCGAGCAAAGCGGATGTTGGGTCGAGTGCGTCAAGCAAAGCGGATGTGAGGCTGAGCGAGCAGGTGCAAACAGAAGAGGTTCAAACTCTATGGAACGGGCCCTTCTCGGGGGAGCGATTGCGGCAGATCCGCGAAGAACGCTCGATCTCGCTGGAAAAAGTGGCGCAGCGTTGTGGAGTTTCAAAGGAGTATATTGCGGCATTAGAAGCCGAACACTACGGGATGCTGGGAGCGAGTCGTCAAGTGCGTGCTGTACTTACGACGTATGCGCGTGTGATGGATGTTGAGGCTCGAAAAGTGTTGATCGACTATTTGGCTTCCTATTGGGGTTGGCGAACAAAATAAGGAGTATCGTGCGGATGATCAGCTTGTTTGAAAAGGGCGGGTGGGTGATGTACGCGATCCTTTTGGGATCTGCGGTGGGTTTGTCGATTTTTTTGGAGCGGATGTGGGCGTTGCAACGACACAAGATTAACCCGCCGATGTTGTTGCGGCAGTTGTTGCAGTTGATTCGCTTGAAGCAGTGGAGCGAAGCGCGGGTGCTTTGTCAGCGAGAGAGCAGCGCGTTGGCGCGTTTGGCGTGGGTGATGTTTTCGCAGTTGGAGGCATCAAAGGAGCGTGAAGCGTTGAAAGATGCTTTGCAAGAGGCCGGTCAGCGCGAGGCGTTTTTTATGGAGCGTGGGATCGGCTCGCTTGGGATGGTGGCGAGTTTGGAGCCGCTGTTGGGGTTATTGGGGACGGTGTTGGGGATGATCGTGGCGTTTCAACGTGTGGAGTTGGGGGGAGTGGGCGATCCGCGCCTTGTGGCGGGGGGTGTGTGGGTTGCGTTGTTGACGACAGCAGCGGGCTTGATCGTGGCGATCCCTGCGTATGTGGGGTATCGGTTTTTGTTGGCGCGGGTGGATCGGCTGCTTTTGGATCTGCAAAGCGATATCAGCCTATTGATGGACAATACGCTTCAGCAACTGGAAGGCGAGATCGCAAGATCCGCTGAATCTGCAAAGCCGCGAGAAACTGCGGTCGATGCTGCGGTTCCATCGGCTGCTCGCTCCGAGCTTGGGTCGGAGGGGCGATGAACTTTCGACGACCAAGACGTGCGATCCCCGAACTCGATATGACGCCACTGATCGATGTGATCTTTCAATTGTTGCTGTTCTTTTTGATCACGACGACCTTTGTTTCTGCGCCCGGGATCTCGATCCAACGCCCCAAAGCCCAACACAGCGGATCGCTCCAAGACAAGCGCCTGACCATCGAGATCCCCAAAGAAGAGGGCGGGTCCACCGTGATCTTTGAAGGGAAGCGTCTTGGGGTCGATGCCCTTCGTGCGGCGCTGTTAGACGCCTTCAAGAAATCGCCCGAAGCACAAGTCGCGATCGATGCGGATGCGCAGGTCGAACATCGGCGCGTGGTGGAGATGATGGATATCGCGACGGGTGTGGGATTTCAGCGCATCGGTATCGTGACTCACCCCAACCAACCCAGTCCTGCAAGACCTTAGCAGAGCTTTTCATACAGAGGGTTGGTTTGCGGAGGGTCTTGTTGACAGGTTGTGTTGGATCTGCTAACAACCGTTGACCTTTGCGCCGAGGGTGCATTTGCCCGTCTAGGCGAGATGTTCAAAGCATAACGTATGTTGCAAGGAGACAAGAATTATGAGTGACGTGAAAGCAACCTTCGATCACATCCAATCGCGTTTCAACGAAGGCATGGATCTCGGTGACTTTAGTGCGATCTACACCTTCGAACTGGGTGAAGAGGGCGGATCATGGACGATCCGTATCGAAGGCGGCAAAGGCCAAGTGATGGAAGGTTTGGCAGAAGACGCAACCTGCAAAGTGCAAGTCTCCGCTGAAAACTTTGTGGCGATGACCACGAAAAAAGCCAACGCCCAGATGTTGTTTATGACCGGTAAGCTCAAAGTCTCTGGAAATATGGGCCAAGCGCTCAAACTCCAAAAGATCCTTGCTTAATCCATCCATCGAAACCACGCAAACGACCATGTCTCTCCCACTCGCAGGACTTCGTGTCCTTGATCTGACGCGCCTTCTTCCCGGACCGTTGTGTACTCTTTGGCTTGCTGACCTTGGGGCTGAGATCATCAAGATCGAAGCACCCGAAGGTGGCGATTATGCACGATGGTATCCGCCGATCCGCCAACAGATGAGCGGTATCTTTGCCGCGCTCAACCGCAACAAGCGATCTCTGGCCTTGGATCTCAAACATCCACAGGCGGTCGAGGTTTTTTTGCGATTGGTTGCGCAAGCAGATATCCTTGTCGAAAGCTTTCGCCCCGGTGTGATGGAGCGAATGGGGCTTGGTTATGACCGCTTGCGGCAGATCCATCCCCGTTTGATCTATTGTGCGATCACGGGTTACGGCCAAAATGGACCGCTGGCCCATCGTGCAGGGCATGATCTCAATTACCTCGCACGTTCGGGTGTTTTGGATCTTCAGCGCAACGCGCAAGGATCGATCCCGATGGTGGGTGTGCAGATCGGCGATATCGCGGGTGGGAGCATGGTGGGGTTGGCTTCGGTGTTGGCGGCTTTGTATCAACGCGAACGCACAGGAATCGGCAGCTTTTGCGATATCTCGATGAGCGAGTCGCTGTTGTCGTTTTTGGTGATGGAGCTTGGGCAACGTGCGGCTGGACTTGTCGAAGAACCCGCAGAAAATTTTCTGCGCGGTGGTGTGCCGTGTTATGGCGTGTATGCGTGTCAAGATGGCCGTCACTTGGCGGTCGGCGCGCTGGAACCGAAGTTTTGGGTCAAACTCGTGTCTCTGCTTGGGCTTCCGCACCTTGCTCACGAAGCGCTCGAACAGGGCGAAGCGGGAGCGCGTGTGCGGGAAACACTTCGCGAAACCTTTGCACAAAAGCCGAGAGATGCGTGGGTTTCATTTTTAGAAGAACACGATGTCTGTGTCGAACCCGTCCTTTCTGTGGATGAACTTGTGCATGATCCGCATTGGCAAGCGCGAGATGCTTTGCTTCAGCACGAACATCCGACGGAAGGGAGTTTTGTTCTGCCCCGTAGTCCCGTGCGCCTCCACGAGCAAAAGGCCGTCGAGCTTTGTCCTGCCCCCGCCTTGGGACAGGATGGAGAGTCGATCTTGTCTGAGGCGGGCCTGACGCTTGAAGAGATCAACGCTCTTGTTCGATCGGGGGCTTTGCTGCTTGTTCGTTGAGCCTCACGAGGCTGTAAGGAGTCGAACGATGCGCCATCTTCGCAATGGGTGCGGCGTGGTTGTTTTTTTGTGCATCATGGGGGGGCTTGTGCGCGTGGATGCGTACCTTCTTCCGCCTCGGTATTATCTGAGTAAGATGGTCTCGGTGCGTTCTTCGATGCGCCAAATCCAAGTTTGGATGACGATCGAAACCCCGAAGAATGGGGGCCTCCAACGAGAAGATGGCGTTTTGTTGTTGAGAACTCCCGGCAAGATCCGCTTTGAACTTCATAAAGACAAGAAAGCCCATCGCATCGAGGTGTGGAGAGACCAAGAACACTTGTCTTGGGAACAAGGCGGTCAAACCAAAAATCAAGCACGCAAACCCAACCCTCGATTTGATTTTTTTGCGATGGGTGGGGATGATTCGTCGTGGGGGAGCGCCGAAGGGATCTTGCGGGCGTTGGGCGTTCGCTACCAAGGCTCAAAGCGTTTTGAGTCAGAAAGCGATTACAACGAGCCTTTGCGGATGAGCCTTGCGTGGTTTGGTGGCCGTCCTGTGGTGGTTTTGGGAGCGCCGTTTAACAACCGCAAACCCAACCAGCTATGGATCGACAAGGCATATGCCTATCCTGTGCGCTTTTTGGGACGGACCACAGGAGGGGGGGCGTTGGATATCCGATTTTTGGATTACCATCGAGATGGTCGGGGTTATCTCTTTCCCGGTCGCATCGAGATTTATCGTTCAGGCCGCCTTTTTCAGCGGATGCTTGCGTACCGTGTCAAGGTCGGTTCTGTTCCCCAAACATCCTTTCAACAAATCCCCTAAACACTCGCTCGTCCGTGCTCTCTTTCTAAAAGAGAGGAGTCACTTGTGGGGTGTCTTTTGTGGGACATTGCCCACGCCGCACAAGGCCACATCGCCCCCTTGACCCCATGTTGGCGGGGTGATCAAACGTTTTTCAAACCAATCGCTCCGTCGTGTGAGGCGGGGCGAACACGGGTTTTCGATCGGAGTGGATCGTGGCGAGTGTCGGCGATCTAGCTCTTGCGCTGTGGGGTGTGATGTGAAGCAAGAGAGTCTGTTCCAAGATCTCGGGCATGACCCGATCTCGCCCAAGCCTGTACAGCGCGAAACGCAGCCCAAGGAAGCCGAACATACGGGCGAGATCGCGCTGGATCTGCCGATCTACGACACCTATCACTACATCATCCCCGAAGCGCTGATGGATCGGGTCAAAACAGGGGTGCGCGTGTTGGCCCCTGTGGGGCAACGCCTGATCACAGGCTATTTTTTGCGCTATTCCAAACCGCCCGAGGGGGTCGAGCAGCGACTACGCGAGATCGAGGATGTCTTGGATGAGGAGCCTTTGTTCGACGAGACCACGTTGACCTTGTTTGAGTTTGCGGCAGATTATCTGTTTTACCCGATCGGCGAGGTGATCCGAGGGGCGCTGCCTGCCGGGATCAACGTTGAAGGCAAGCAATCGGTGTATCTTTCGCAGACAGGGGAGATCGCCCGAAGCGGGGGTATCTTGCGTGGGCCGAGAGGCCGGCTGCTTGCGGCGATCTTGCCGGGAGAAGTCATTCCTCGGGCTGGATTATTGGAACGCATCAAGGGCGGAAAAGCCCACCATTTGCGCGAGCTGGTGCGAGATGGCTTTTTGTTGATCCAAGAGGGGGTGACCGTTCCCCGTGTCAAGGGCCGAACACAGCGGATGTATCGAGTGGTCGAGGAGATGTCGTTGGCGCGGCGTGAGTTGCTGTTGCAGCGCGCTGCACGCCAAGCCGAGATCTGGGAGGCGGTACGCGAGTATGGGCCGATCACGCTTGCGCAATTGCGCGCATTGATGGGCGATGTGGATATCCGTGATGCCTTGCGACAGATGCTCAAAAAAGGTCTGATCGACTTGGTGGATATCGAGGTATCGAGCGACCCGTTTTTTTCGCCCGTTCCACAAGCCACCAAACCTTTTCCTCCCACTCCAGATCAGCAAAAGGTCTTCGAGGCTGTTGTTCCCGGGATCGAAAAGCGGATCTTTCAACCCTTTTTGTTGCACGGAGTCACAGGGAGCGGAAAGACCGAGGTCTATTTGCAATTGATCGAGCGCGTAATGGCGCAAGATCGCCAAGCCATCGTCTTGGTTCCTGAGATCTCGCTGACTCCGCAGTTTGTGGGCCATTTTCGCAGGCGCTTGGGAGATCAGCTTACGGTGTTGCATAGCGGACTCAACGAACAAGAGCGCTATGATCAATGGTGGCGGATCAAGCGCGGCGAAGTACCGTTGGTGATCGGTGCACGCTCGGCGATCTTTGCGCCGTTTCGGGATCTGGGGATGGTGATCGTCGATGAAGAGCAAGAAACGTCGTACAAACAAGAAGGTCGCTTTCCTTATCATGCCCGTAGTTTGGCTTTAATGCGCGCCAAGCTTTGCCATGCGACGGTGATCTTGGGTTCTGCAACGCCTGCGCTAGAGAGTTACGCGAATGCGCATCTTGGCCGATGGGGCTACCTTTCGATGCCAAAGCGGATCTTGGATCGCCCGATGCCTTCGGTCGAAGTGATCGATCTGCGCAAAACCCCCGAACGTCTGGGCGGGATGATCTCGCCGACGTTGTTGGAGGCGTTGACAGAAAATCTTGCAAAAGGCGATCAGAGCATTCTTTTTCTCAACCGCCGAGGCTATCACACCACCGTCGTGTGTCCAAATTGCGGAATGACCTTTCGTTGCAAGCATTGTTCGATCAACTTAACGCACCATCGGGCGCAATCCGTTTTGTTGTGTCATTATTGCGGATATGCCGAGCGTTACCCGACGTGTTGTCCGTCTTGTAGTCACCGCCACCTCGAAAACACGGGATGGGGAACCGAAAAAGTGCAAGAGCTTTTGCAGCATCTGCTGCCGAGTGCGCGGATTGATCGGATGGATCGGGACACGACCAGCCGCAAGGGAACCTTGGAAGATCTGGTCGAGCGTTTTGGACACCGCCAGATCGATATCTTGATCGGTACGCAGATGATCGCCAAAGGCCACGATTTTCCCGGCGTCACGTTGGTTGGGGTGTTGCTTGCGGATCAAGGTTTGAGTATGCCGGATTTTCGTAGTGCGGAGCGGACGTTTCAGCTTTTGGTGCAAGTCGCAGGGCGCGCAGGACGGGGAAGTACGCCCGGGCGCGTCTTGATCCAGACGTTTAATCCCGAACATCCCAGTCTTTTTTATGCGCTACAGCAGGATTATCAAGGCTTCTATCGATGCGAAGTACCGTTTCGCCGCGAAGCAGGCTATCCACCGTATGGATTTTTGGTGGGGGTGCGCTTTGAGGGGACTTCTGCCCAAGAGACCGAAGAGATCGCTTGCGAAGTGGGACAAGCCTTGCGACAAAAACTGAAAACGGGACAGTTTCCACGCGTCGAATTGCTTGGGCCTGCTCCCGCTGCGTTGGAGCGGATCAAAAATCGTTTTCGTTGGCAATTGCTGCTCAAGGCCCCAGAGCGCCGACTGCTTCATGCGTTGACGTGGGCCTTGGTGCGGGAGATCTTGGCGGGGTTGCCGCGAACGGAGGTCAAGATCTTGATTGATACCGATCCTGTCCAAGTGCTATGATGGCCGCGCCCTCGCGGTGTACCAACCGAGGGCTGTGGGTCCAAGTTCTATGATGGCCGCGTCCTCGGCTGTCGAGGGCGTTGGTGTGTTCGGCAGCTTTTTTGATTGCGGAGATCGGGCTGCCGCTGTTTTCCCTTTGTGGGGTTTTTGCGCAACGATCGAGGTTTTTATGCCAACACAGCAAACCATTTTGATCTTGGATGGGCATGTGCAGCGCGTCGGGATGCTGGAGCAATCGCTCAATCAGTTGGGCGTGAATGTGTTTCGGACGTCACGCGCACGCGAGGCCGTTAAGCTCTTTGGGGTCGTCAAGCCCGTGGCTTTGGTGATCGCCACGGAGGGCGAAGGAGCGGATTTCTACCGCCGTTATGTGGCGAGCGGGCAGCTTTCGCAAGTCTTGTGCGTGGTTTTGCAGGACGGCTCGTTGGATGTGTTGCGCCCCGAAGATATCGTGTTTGATGGTCGCCTTGCACCCGACCAGATCGCTCGTGCGATCTTTCAACGTCTTCGTGAACACCTGAAACAAACACCGACCCCTGAACCCACGCTGCACACGCCTTCTGCTGAAAATGACACCACAAGCCTTGCTTCGGACTCACCGAGTTCTTCGCCAAGTTTGGGCACAACAGGAACACGTGGAAGCAGCAGTCTCCAACGCAACCGCGAATGGAAAGGCCAACTCGCTCAGTTGGATGTCGCTCGTTTGTTCTCGATCTTGTTGTTGCGAAAAGCCTCCGGCAAGATGCTGTTGAGTTTGGGCCAAGAAACCCGTCGTATCTGGATGAATCAAGGGGTGATCTTGGCCGCAGAATCGAACGTTCCGCTACAAAACTTTGAGCGTGTCCTTCAAAAAGAAGGCATCCTCAAAAAATTGCCGAACGAGATCGCCGAACATCGGTTGATCTTTCAAAAAGCGCGTCCCGGAGAAAAACTTTACGAGCTTGGATTGATCGATCGCGCCAGCATCTTGCGTGTCAATCGCCGCTATGTCGAGCAAGTGGTGATGAGTTCCTTCTCGTGGGTCGAAGGTTCTTTTTGTTTTATCCCGGGGGCCGAGGATCTCCCCGCCGCTCCCTTCAAGCTAGAGGTTCCGCCGCTTTTGCTCCAAGGTATTCGCAGCGGCTACAGTGCCCGCCGCTTGCTCTCGCTGCTTGGTTCCGTCGAGCGCATCCCACAATGGTTCTCCAACCGCCTCGCAGAAGGCCAGCTTCCGCTCAACATCTTAGAAAAGAAGATCATCCAACACGTCGACGGCAAACATTCCCTGTTGCAGCTTCAACAAGATCTGCGCATCGAAGGGGTGGTGCTGCATGCGTTGATCTACGCGCTGATGGTGCTTGGTCATGTGACGATGGCGGATACCCCGGGAAGCGACGGCTTTTTGAATGTGAAAATCGACCCATCTTCAGGAAACGCATCGACGATCCCTGCCCCCCCATCGATTCTTCCGCGTCGCCCTCCTAGCATCAGCGCGACGGTTCCTCGCGTTTCTCCCGGGGTGAGCGGCAACCAGCCTCGTATCCCTGTTGCGCGCCCTGCTACGGTTGCGGCCCCCGGCCTCCCACAGGCCCGAAAGCCCGAAAGTTTGTTTCAAGTCGACGAGGGTTCGACATCGGCGGATGCTTCGAGGGCGCGAGCGCCTCATCCGAGCGCAGCCACTCGCCAACCCTCGTCGGCTCGACGCACACAGAACATTAAAGCGACCATGACTTTGCGCTCGATGGGCGCTTTTCAACAAGGCTTGGGAGCAAATTACGAACCCCAAGCAGAAAATCGTACAAACGAATTTCCCCGCTCCCCCGAGGAGATGCAAAAGCTCCAATACGAGATCCAGCAACAATACCAACGGGTGATGACGGTCGATTATTTTCAGATCTTGGGTCTTGATCCCAACGCCAACGAATTGGATATCCGTCGTGCCTATCAACAGATACGGGCGCAATACGCGCCTGAACAGATCCCGATGTTGTTGCGCGACAAACTCCAAGCGCAGCTTGACGAGATACAAACCGTCCTTCAAGAAGCTTACGACGTCTTGGGCGATCCCGGACTACGGGGGCTTTATCGTGACGGACTCTCTGTTTGAGCGGTGCCTTGGAGGAAGGCGACGCACCACGAGGGCCATCGGCTCGAAATGCGTCGCATGGTCGGTTGTATGGGGTGAAACTTCACCCAACAAACCCACATACGCACGTTTGATGAGGAAAAAGCATGGCTGTTTTGGACATTATGTTGTACCCGCACGCGATCTTGCGGGAGCGCTGTCAAGAAGTGAGGCAATTTGATCAAGATCTCCATCAACTGTTGGACGATATGGCAGAGACGATGTACGCCGCGAACGGAGCGGGATTAGCAGCCAATCAGGTCGCTTCGACGCAGCGCGTAATCGTCATAGATCCAAGCCGAGATGACCGTGGATCGGAGCTTTTGGAACTCGTTAATCCCACGATTACAGCATTTCTGGGGGGGCGTGTTGTGGGCGAAGAAGGTTGTTTGTCTTTTCCAGATATCTACGAACCCATCGAGCGTTACGAAGCCATCCGCTTTGAAGCGCAGGATCGGTATGGCGCGCCGATTCGGATCGAAACGGATGGTTTTTTGGCGATCGTTGTTCAGCACGAAGTCGATCACCTCAACGGTGTGCTCTTTATTGACAAGCTGAGTCGTTTGCGTCAGGGTCTCGCCAAACGGAAAATGAAAAAACGCTATGGCGGAACGGATCTACACCGTCGTTTGGGTGAGGAGTGATTACGTTGAAATGGCCGGCATCGTCTCTGTGTGGCTTGGTGGGGTGGCATCGTCTTGCCGCGTGTTGTATTGGGCTTTGGTGGTGGTTGGGGGGCGGCGTGCAGGTGGGGGCTTCGGGGGTCGAACTGACAGGTTCGATGCCGTTGACGCCTGCTCCTGATTACTTTGGCACGCGCCCGATGGGGATGGGAAACGCGGGTGTTGCCTTGGCGGATGGTACGGAAGCTTTGTTTATCAACCCTGCGGGGGCTTGGCGTCGGCGCAAATCGTATGTGTTGGAAGGTACGTTTTTCTTTCATCCTGCCGCAGACAATCGTGTGTTTAACATCGGGATCATCGACAGCAAAAGTAACCCGATGGTCGCGGGGGGAGCTTCATACTCGTACTATATGTCACCGCGTCAGGATGACGGAAAGCTCCGAACGATCGACGGGCACATTGCTCGTCTTGGGGTTGCGGCAGCTTGGCAAGAGACGTTGGTGTTTGGAGCCACCCTCAAATATCTCTACCTCAACCGACCTTTTTTTGCACCGATCAACACGCTGACGTTGGATGTGGGGGTGACGTGGCAGACCACCAGTTGGCTTTCGATGTCGGTGGTGGGCTACAATTTGATCTACAACGAAACAGGAGAAACGCCGATATCGATGGCCATCGGGATCGCGATCGGCCACAAGATGCCGTTTCAGCTTGCGGTGGATTGGGTGATCGATTTTCAATCCAAGGGCGGAGGAGAAGTGGGACACGAACTGCGCGCTGGGGCCGAATACACCATCCTCAACGTTGTTTCGATCCGTCTCGGATACCAACTCGATCAAGTGCGCGACTTTGTCGGTCTCAACGAGACGGAAAAACGCATTCGACACTTTTTGTCGGTGGGTGTCGGGGTGCAATACGCCCAATTCGGCGCACAGATCGCGTTTCGTCAGCAGCTTGCGCTCAATTACGAATCCAACAACCGCCATCTCGCTTTTTCTTTGCAAGCGTTCTTCTAACTTCTTATCCGATCAACTTATTGCATGGGTTTTGTGGGGCTTTGCCCCACGCCCCACAAGGGACCTGTGGCCCCTTGACCCCGTGTTGGCGGAACGGACAGCGTTTTTCAAACATACGTCTGTGCCGCTTGAAACACCGCGAACACGGGATGTTTGTCGATCCTTGGCAACGATCCTGTCCATCATGTCGGAGAAATCGATGCAGCGTGTGGTGTTGGGTTTGTGTGGTGTGGTGGGACTGGTGAGTGTGGGATGGGGAATCAAAGAGCTGATCTTTTTGCGTGCAGCGTGGGGCTGGGTCGTGCTGGGGATGGTGGCGCTGTGGTGTCCGTGGATCGGGGCTTTTCGAGGTTGGCATCCTGCGCGGTTGCTTTGGCGACGCCTTGTGCTTGGGGGGACGGGGGTTTTGTGGGTGCTTGTGCTGGTTGGGGTCGTTCATCTGGGGCTGTTGCACTACGCCGTTCGGGATCAAGCGGTGCTTGAAAAGCCGATGCGCACGATCTGGGGGACGATCCAAGATCAAGTGTTTTCGGCGGAGGGTCACACTTCTTCGTATCGTTTGTTTCTGCCCGAAAGAAGGGGGCTTGTGCGTCCGACGGGTCTCGTCATGTTTTTGCATGGAGCGGGTTTTACGGGGCGGATCTATGAGCGCTGGTTGGCGCAGTCCTTTTATCCAAAAGCCCAAGAGTTGGGATGGTTGGTGGTGTTTCCAAGCGCGGGCAGTGGGGCGGATATGGTGCGTCGTTTGTGGAATGATGGAAGCCGCCCTGAGACCACACAGGCGTTGGGGATACCACAGCAACGCCCGTGGTTACGGGGTTTGGTGAGTCTCCTTTGCAAGACTTACCAGATCGATCCAAAGATGGTTTTTTGGGCAGGGCACTCCAATGGTGCTGCGATGGTAATGTCCGTTGCTGCGCTGGAGAAACAGCCCTTTGGGGGTGTTGTGGCGATCTCGGGAGCGATATCGGCAGAGAGGCTTGCGCAAAAGCCCGTAGGACCGCCGCTTCCCGTTCTTTTGGTTCACGGCGAGAAAGACGCGCTGATCCCATCAGCAGGCCGACGCAGCGGAAAAAAGCAAGTGTTTGTTCCTACACGCGAGACCTTGGCATATTGGGCCCAACACAACGGCTGTGTGGTGCGCAAAGAGGGGCCTTTCACGGGGATACGTCCGCCTGAAACCGAAAAGGCCGGAGGCATCGACATCTTGTTCTATCCAAAGCGTTGCAAGTATCCCACGCTGCTGTGGTCTTTTCGTCAAGGCGGCCATATGTTGCCCGGAGTTCCGTTGGAAAAGACGATGGCGTGGTTGCTTATGCTTGGGATGGATGGACGTATGATCGCCGAGGTGAAGACTGTTGATTTGGTGCTAGGCTTTTTCGTTCAGGCTTCTCTTGGGCGCACTTTTGAATTTTTGGAAGGCTCCAAAAAAACCAGATAGAGCGGGACTTGCGCACAGAGCGTTTAGGAGGGTGATGTGGGAGGAGTGAGCAGGTCACGCAGTTTGGAAAGCAGCGCAAAGAATGGGGCAAGAGCGGTGTGATGGTCGTTTGGGCCGCTGATCTGGATCTGTTCGAGGTGGTCGGGTGAGGGGAGATGTTCGGCGATGGTGGGGAGTTGTTCGATCAGGCGTTCTTGGAGGCGTTCTTGGCTGATCAAGTTTTCGATCTCGCGCAAGAGACGGGCTTGTTGGAGTCGTAAGGTTTCGCGCTTGTCTTCGGCGTGCGCTTGGAAGGTGCGGAGTTCTTCGCTGTGTTGGGTGAGGAGTTCTTGGAGTGGGTGGGCGATCTTTTGGTGAGCGATCTGGGCGGTGATCTCGGTTTGTTGTTCTTGGTAACGGCGGATCTTGCGTTCGATTTGTGCGATCTCGGCGGCGAGTTCGGTTTCTTCGCGTTCTTGTTGGAGCTGGTGTTCGAGGGCGATGCGGCGCTGTTCGCTTTCAAGGCGTGCTTGTTGTCGCCGCTCTTCTTCCCGCAGTTCGCGGTCGAAGGCATCGGCTTCTTGGGTGGATCGAAGGCGGGCAAGTTCTTCTTGGGTGGCGATCAGGGCTTTTTCGGTGGCGGTTTGGTTTTGCTGCTCTTGGAGGGCAAGCACACGTTCGCGTTCGATATCGGCGAGGCGGGCGGCTTGTTCTTTTTCTGCACGAAAGGGCTGCTGGAGATTTTCCCAAAGACGCCCTGAGCTAATGACGGCTTCTTTGATCTGTACGGTGACGATCTTGAGACCGAGTCCAGAGCCCGAGCCTTCGGCGACTTCACGCAGGCGATGGGTCATCTCAAGCATGATCGAGCCTTTGTCGGAGAGAACTTCGTCGATGCTCATGGTGCTGACTTTGTCTTTGATCGTGGCTTCGGCTTGTTCGCGCAATTGTTCGCGGACAGTGGCGGTCGGATCTTCTGGATTGGAGAAGTCGAGTCGTCGATAAGCGGTTTCGATATCGTCGATGATCCATTGGACATAGGCTTGAACGAGAATTCCTTGGCGTTCGCGGCAGATGCTTCGGGCGTTGATCAGGATGGTTTGGAGTGTTGCGGGGGTCACCAGAAAAGCATCTTTGTAAGGATTGTAGCGAAAAGAGATGCCAAGCCCGATGTGAAGGGGCTTTTCGTAGCCTTGGCGGGTGTGAACGACATACACGTTGGGGGGAACCACCACGCGCTTGAAGGGTCCGAATCCCGTGATGCGGATCGGAATGGGAGATGGGATGTGTTCTTCTTTTTTGGCGAGAACTTCTTGGAGATAAAAATTGCTGACAGGGTTGTTGTGCAAGAAAGCCTCCTTACGGCTCGCTGCGCGGCGTGTTGGGGAAAGCGGTCAAGGAAGGGAGCGCGTGGGTGTCAAAGCGTTTGTGGTGGGGATTGATTGTGGTGTGCGGAAGAAAGAAGGTAGCGGAGAGAAGGGGAGAGGAGTTTGGGGGGGGGCAGGATCACTCGAAGAATTTGTTGTAGATTTCTTTGACCAATTCGGGTTTGACGAAGGGGTTGCGTGTGTTCGGGCCGCTCCAGTCGTTGAAGCCTGTGGGGCGCCAGAGGAAGTCAGGGTTTTCACCGTTCCAACCGCTGTTGATTTCTTTGCCTGCGGTGTCGGTTTCGACCCAGTAGCGGTAGGTACGGGGGTAGTTGGATTCGCCGAAGAACACGTCGGTTTCGTAGAATTTGACGTTATCAGGATTTTTGACTTCGCCGTTGAATCCGCGAAGTTCAGCGGCGTTGCTGACGTTCCAAGGCTTGCTGACTTCGGCGCGTTCAGCTTTCCAGAAGTTGTAGTTCCAGACGTGGTCGCCAGCGTCGCGGTCCATTGCAGCGGAACGGCCCGATTGCAGCCAATCCATGATGGTTTTGTTGAATTCGCCTGCGCTCATATCGGCTTTGTCTTCGCGGGCGAGGTGTTTGATTTGATCGGCGGGGAAGGTTTTGATCTCGCCTGTGGCGTAGTCTTGGAATTTGATCTCTTTGTTGACGCTGTTGAGGACGGTGTAATCGCCGCTCCAGCGCCACATCCCGTTGGTTTCAAACTCGATGCCATCGGTCATGAGCTTGCCAGAGAGTTGCTTGCCGTCTTTGGTCACGAGGATATCGGGGCGGTTGTCGTAGCGGTTGCCCACAAAGTCGTTTCCTTTGGCTTGGCTGTCTGCGATCACCGTCAAGAGGCCGAGCATGTCTTGTTTGGTGAAGGTCACGCCATCCACAGTGACGGATTCTTTGACGGGAGCTTCAAAGAGGATACCTGCGAGGGCGACTTTGTCGCAAGAACCCCACCAGCCGACATCCATGGTTTTTTCGGCTTTTCCATCGGCGTTGGGGTTGGTCAGGACGACGCGAGCACGGTCTGCGCCCGTCACTTCGGTGCCGTTGGCGCGGAAGTATTTGACGGTGTTTTGGCCGTTTTCTGTGGCCATTTGGCGTTTGAGGGTTTGGCCATCCAGTTTGGGCACGAGTTGATCGCGGCTGGAGATCGCAGCAAAGTTGCCTTGGCCGTCAAGGAAGTCGGCTTTGACGCCATCGGTGATGCGGCCATCGCCATCGAAATCCACGCCTGTGGTGCGTTCTGCGTTGGTTTCGCTGAGATCCGAATCGGGGATGTAATGTCCCGTGTCTTTGCTGCCAATCAACCAGTTGAGAGCGGGTTTGCGTTCAAAGTCAAGGGCTTTTGCGCCGGTGTCGTTACCGCGTTCGCGGTTGAGGACATCCAATTTATCGAGTGCGCCGCCTTTTGCCCACAGGTTGCTCGACACATCGCCGTCTGTTCCGCGTCCGTTGCCAGCCATCGGCCAGTAGGTGGTGGTCCAGCTCACGCTGTCAGCCACAGCAGAGAAGCGCTTAGGATCGGTGCCGCGCATAATTTCGCGGGCCATGCTCATGCCGTCTTTGTCGTCATCTTTGCTCAAGACGGAGCCGAAGCCGACTTCTTTGAGTTGGGCTTCGACAGCGGTCATCGCGGTGCGGGTTTTTTCTGCGCCTGCATTTTCGGACAATTGGTGGAATTGCTCGCCGTAGGGCTTGAAGAACTCAAACATACGATCCGCTTTTTGATCGTCAGTCAGGCCGGGGTGACCGACCAGATCGGACTTGACGGATTCGAGTTTTGCTCGGAATTTATCGGCAAATTCGTTGATGTTGGTGATCTCTCGGGGGTTTCCGACGAGTGAGGACACATTTTTGGGAGGGGTTTGCGGATTGGGACCGGGGCCGGGGGTTGGGCCGGGGCCGGGGGTTGGTTCGGGGAGTGTGACACCAAGGGATTGTGCGAGGGCCGATCGTGCGTCTCCATCGAATTTTTCGCCCAGTCGATTGAGGATCGTCAGAAGCTCGCCGCGCTCGGAAGTGGTGATCTTTCCGCCATCACGGGCCGAATTGAGAAGTGCGGTGACGTCGCTTTTGCTGATGCTGCTATCCGCGAGGGCTTTGGAGAGTTCTTGGCGTAGACCCGAGTCACGAAGGTAGAGGGAGGGGAGAGCGATGCGACCGTTGTTGGTGGAGAGGCCCAAGGATTGAGCGAGATGAGCGCGTGCATCGGAGCTAAAGTTATCTTGGTGTTTGTAGAGGATCCAGTTGAGTTCTTCTTTTTCGGTGGAGCTGATGCTGCCGCCATCTTTGGCTGCGTCGATCAGTTTCTGAGCGTCTTCTTTGTTGATTTGGTTGCGGTTGAGGGCTTCATAGGCACGAGCGATACTGGAGTCACGAATGGTCAGTTTATCGGACATGGTCGCCTCCTTGGGCTTTGGGTGGATGGGAACCGTTTGGTGTTTGGGAGTATAAAAGAGAGACCCGAACGAGATCAAGTGCAAAGATCGCAGCAACGTGTGGGGTCTTGTGTATGGCGCAAAGAATATCGGCAAGCGAAAAGAAGAAGTTGCGTTTTGTGATGGAGGAGTTGGTACCGTTCGGGAGGACGGTCGGTTGGGGGGGGATTTGTGGCGTGTTTGTGTCTTGGACTGTCAAAGTTGCGCGAGGTGTGTTATAGAGTGAGATCTGAGCGGGAACCGAGACAACAAGCAACAAGGATATACGCCAAGATGCCGGAAGCGAGGGCGCGATGGGTTTTTTAGATGTAATCAAGAAGTGGTTTCAACCACGTCATGGGATGCAGGCGTGGGTGGAGATCGGGCAAGACGCGTTGTCACGAGGGGAACTCGATGAAGCAGAAGCTGCTTTTACGAAAGCAGGCGAAGCGACACCCAACGCGGAAATTGTCACCGTGGGATTCATTCAGATCGCGTTATTGCGTGATCACGTTGCACGTGCCTTGAATTTGTACGAGCAGATGTCCGAGCGGCAACAGCGACACCACCACGACTTGTTGTTGCTTGCGCTTTCTTTGCAAAGCGAGAGCCTTACGCCGCGTGCTTATGCGCTGTGGATGCGCCTTCCTTCGGCTGGACCCGATCGGTTAAAGGGCTTGCGTGAGCTGTGTCAGCGTCATCCCAAGTGCGGATTTTTGGCGGCTCAGTGGGCGGAACTGGCGTTGCAATCCTTTCAACTTGAGGAGGCCGATGTTGCGCTGCGTTTGTTGCGCGATGCCGATCCTTCTTTGTCAGAGCGACAAGTGGCGCTTTTGTATGCGCGGCGCGATGTGGCGCAGATCAAAGAGCATCTGGAGGTGGGTCGTGTTCTTGAAGAGGCTTCCCAGATCGAAGAGGCCCATGCGCGTGTGCGCCGTTTGGAACCGATGGCCAACGAATATATGCACATCGCGCCGCTGCAACACGATACAGGTTTGGCCTTTTTTCAAGCAGGGCGCCCCGAAGTGGCGATCCGTTATTTAAACCGCGCTGTGGGGACCAATCCCTATTGGGTAAATGCGTGGGTTCATTTGGGGGCAGCAGCTTTTGCGGCTCGCCGAATTGTGCGGGCGCGTGGGGCATTTGCTCGTGTGTTGCGCCTACAACACCACGACTGGATCGCGGCATTGTTCCAACGCATCGAACAAGATCTCTCTGCACACCCCGAACTACCTTTGTTAGAAAAAGCGTTGGATCGGATGGAAGCGGGCGATCCAACGGGCGCGATCTTGCCGTTGCGACAAGCCCTAACGATTCGTGCGGATGCTCCGCCGTTGCTGCGAGCGCTGGGTGAAGCGTTGTTTGCCAAACGCGACTTTCGTGAGGCGTTGTCGATCTTTGAAAATCTCTTGAAGGAGTCAAAAAACACCGAACCATCGGCTTCAAATGCTGACCTTCATCACAAGTTAGCTTTGTGTGCGCATCGGTTCGCGACGTCTTTGATTGCGCAGCAACGCTACAAAGAAGCGGAAGAGCAACTCACGGCTTTGCTTTTGATCGATCCTGATCTTTCTGTTGTTGAGGATGATCTGCGCTTGATTCAACAAGCACAAACGGGGGAAGTTTCACAAGAAGCCTTCCAACTTTACGAAAGCGCACAGCCTTCGGGCGGGTTTTCACTTGAACAACAGATCGCGGTGTTATCCGAAGCGTTAGAGTCCTCTCCGCGTTTTGTGGACGCGATGTTGATTCGAGCCGTTCTACGGGCAGAAAAAGGCGAATTGGAAGCTGCACAAGACGAGATCTCGCGGGCGCTCGATCTTGAAAAAGGCTCGTGGCGCTTGCGTTTCCATCAAGCAGGTCTCGCGTTCCTCTTGAAAGACCGTTCCGCCGCTCGCGCTACGTGGCAAGCCTGTGCCGCTTCAAAAAAGCAGCCTTGGAGCGAGTTTGCTGCATCCAATCTTCGCGCCTTGTCTTCGGGGATGACTGCGAGGCTGTTAATTGTGGCTTTGCCTGAACACCGCCGTGTGATCGAGTTCTCCCCCGCCGCAGGCGAAAGCGAAGTTCCCTCCGAGATCCTCCAAGATCCTGCACAGATCACGTTGTTGCCTTTGGCCCCGCTTTTGACGGAATCACGGGCTTTTGCGACCACCGAACCCTTACAATATGCGCAAAAACACCCTCGTGAAGCCTTTGCGGATGCTCTCGCAGATGCCTTTGATGTTGCGCATCTCGCCGATATCCCGCCTTCTGCACCCTCTTCCTCTTCGATGGAAATGCTTGCTGTGGATCCCACAGCTTTGCAGGGATTGGATAACACCACACCTGCCGCATCCGCCAACACCACACCTGCCGCATCCGCCAACACCACACCTGCCGCATCCGCCAACACCGCATCCGCCAACACCACACCCGCTGCATCCGCCAACACCGCATCTGCCAACACCGCATCCGCCGCATCCGACGATTTGTTCCCTGACGCCCGCTCTGCCGGAGCTTTGAAGGTTCTTTCTCCTGAGGACGCTGTTCGACGAAATCAAAGTGTTCTTGATAAGGCGGCTGCTGCGCTGGATGAACCCAGTGATTTTTTTGCAAGTGCGGATGAAAAAGATCTTTTTGCAGACGAGACATACCCGCTTACGGCAGAGCCTTCGGTGTTGATCGCAAGCATCGAACCGACTTCGTTTATCACCCCCTCCTTTTTCGATCTTCCTTCCTTTCAAAACAACACGCCCAAAGATGTTTCAGAGCCAGCCGAGCACGCCGAGGCCGCTCTTTTGGTGGGTCAACAAAAAGACGGTGGCGACAAGCCGCTGTTTGAAGTTCCCACCGATGCGGCCTCTCTGCCCCTTGCACTCCCTCCCCAAGCCCAAAAAGAATGGGCGGCTGGAACCTCGATCGATATCCACGACAAAGACGCTTTGTGGGAGACCTACCAAGCCCTCTCCAAACAAAAAGTCCCCCGCCTTTCCGTTGTGCTTTCTCAACCCGACAAGCCCTTGACGACCGCTGACTCCGAAGAGATCGATCACCCGAAATCTGTGCCCAATACATCAGCTTCTTCGTCCAGTATCTCGGCGTCGTCTGTTGCCTCCCTATCGGCTTCTACACCCGAGGGAGCCGCAATTCATCCTGTTCCATCAACGGTTTCAGCGGATCGTCCTGCTCCCTTAACGGTTTCAGCGGATCGTCCCACTCCTTTGGCTTCATCGCCAAAAACGCCCGTTCCTGCGGCCCTCGATGATCTCTTCGGAGAGCTTGATGTCCCGACCAGTGCGATCCCAGCCACATCCAAAAAAACGCCGCCACCTTCTCTGCCTTCGCCTCAGAAAACACCTGTTATCGCCGAAAAGCCGACGGTTTCCGTGGTTCCAACTAACGCACCCGCACAAAAGAGCGCAAACAAAGACAACCACCCCACGACCAAAAAAGATCAAAGCGTCTTGCGTCTCGAAAAAAGCGACGAAGTCGTCCAAGCCAAGCCGACCGAAGAAGCCGATCCTTGGGGCGGAAGCAGCCTTTTGGACAGTTTTGGGGCCAACAAGATGTCTTTCCATGAGACGTTTCCAAGCAGCGACGAATTGTTGTCCTTTCTTGATGATGCGATCGATGGATTGCAAGAGAAAAAGTCGGACAAAAATCAATCATGAAGGCTTAAGCATGAAAGTCCACGTAGGCGTCTCGCTGTAGCTTTTGGAGCATACGTGCGATCTTGCGTGCGGCGACGGGCATCTGGGGTGCGGGGAGTGTGGGGCTTCTTAGCGGTTCGTGTTGAAGGGTGTGGGTTTGGTGTTGTGCAAGGGCATCGGGTTCGATCTCTTGGTGTAACAA
>CAUJFU010000236.1 GCA_963169055.1 Myxococcota bacterium | reverse complement strand
CCCGAACGCTCGCACAAACAAACACTCGTTGGCAAGACACAAAACCCTCTTGCAAAAGAAACAATTTGATCCGATGGAATGATCTCGCTTCTTTTCGACACTCCATCCCCAAGCGTCCGAAACCGTAAGGGAGAAGCGATGTCCCGCCCCACAGACTCCTCTTTTTATCAACAGCTTGTGCATCGACACGCCACGGATCTTTACCGCTATGCGCGCCGTTGTACGGGCGAAAGCGATGCCGCAGAAGATATCGTCCAAGACACTTTTGTTGAGGCTTGGCGCAGTCTCCACACCTTGCGCGATCTCGAACGTTCCCGCGCTTGGCTGTTTCAGATCTTGCGCCACCGCTACTATCGTTGGCTGCAACACAAGACCCAACATCCCGTCTCCTCGCCATCTCCGCATCCACCCAACGTCATCCAACTCAGTCACTACGATCCCCGCCCACAAATCGAGGGAAAAGACCTTCTACAAGCAGGACTCAATACGCTCAAACAACGCTTCAAAGAACCCTTTCTGATGGTCTTTTTGCTTGGGATGACTTGCGAAGAAGCTGCCGAAGCGCTCGATCTGCCTGTAGGTACGGTACTTTCTCGCCTCCACCGCGCCAAACAACGCCTTCGCACCTACTTCACCGAACAAGGCGACACCGACCTGCTGGACTTGGGCGCCCACGCATCCCCCGACGCGATATCCTCGATCTTACGCCACCCTGACAAGAAGGCCGAACGATGAGCAAAAAACGGATCACATTCCACAAAGCGATGGAAGAAGCGGCCCTTTTGCCGACCCACGATCCAAAACGTCGGCAGTTTGAAGAAGATATCGCCAAAGCCGACGAGACCACACGCCAAGCATGGCTACAAACCTTGTCTTTCAACGAATCTCTTCGGCTTGCGCTGTTGCGCCCACAGCCTCCGCCCGAACTCCATCAACGGCTTGCCGCCTACGCATCTTCTTCGCCCGCTACGCCTCCATCGCCAGCCTTCTTTGCCAAAACAGCGCATCTGCGGGCGGTTGGACTCGCGGCCTTTTGTAGTGTGCTGGTGTTTTGGGCTGTGTGGTGGTTTCAGCGCCCCGTCGATCCGTTGCAACACCTCGCTACACTCGCCATGCAAGATCACGAAAAAAAACCCCAGATGACTGTCCAAACCCACCAATGGAAAACCCTCACCCAAGAACTCGCCCCCTCGCTGCCTTTTACGCTGCAAAAACCTTCGCTGCTTTCTCCCCTGCGGCTGGTCGGCGGCAGAAAGTGCAAACTAGGGAAAAAGTACGTCCTGCTATCGCAGTGGAAAGACCAACAAGACACCTACTCGCTCTTTCAATTTCGCCTCCAAGACTACCACATCCCCCCGCATCTCAGGCCGACTTGGATCACCCCCACCCACGCCAAAAAGAAACATGCTTGCAAAACCTTGATCTGGAGCCAACGAGATATCGGATACGCCTTTGTCTTCCGACTGTTTCCCCCCCATCTCCAAGACCTCTTGCCCTGATAAGGAGCCGAACGCTTTGTGGTTAACGCGCCTTGCTCTTGGAAACCCTCATGGTGTCGCTGTTTTTGCGCTGCTGATCTTGTTGTTTGGAGGGACGGCTCTGTCGCGTAGCGCGGTCGATCTCTTGCCACAGTTTCAAACCCCTGCGATGCAGATCCTGACCTTGTATCCCGGGATGCCGACCGAAGTCGTCGAGCAAGATATCAGCAGTCGGATGCAGCGCTGGACAGGACAAGCCAACGGCATCATCCGCCAAGAAGCCCGTTCGATGGTCGGAGTGAGCATCGTCCGAAACTTTTTCGGACCGCATATCGACGCCAACACAGCCTTGTCCCAAGTGACGTCTCTTGCGATGTCGGATCTGTACTATCTTCCGCCCGGAACGATCCCGCCGATGGTGATGCCTTTCGATCCAACGGCCTCGAAGCCCTTGGCCTTGATCACCGTAAGCAGTCCGATCCGCTCGGAAAGTGCGCTGTATGATGTGGCGTATTATCAGTTGCGCAACCGACTTCAATCGATATCGGGCGTGATCGCTCCAGCGGTGTATGGTGGAAAGATCCGTCGGATCTTGGCTTATGTCGATCCGCACAAGCTGATCGCACGGGGCCTTTCGCCCTTGGATGTCCTTCAAGCGATCCAACGCTCCAATGTCCACATCCCAACGGGAAATGCGCGGCTTGGCAAGATCGATTACCAAGTAGACGCCCAAGGGATGCTCGAACACGTCCGTGATCTCGAACATATCCCCGTCAAGATCGGCCCCCAAGGCCAACCCATCCTTCTCAAAGATGTGGCCGAACCCAAAGACACCCACCAGATCCAAACCAATATCGTCCGCATCAACGGTCGCCGCCAAGTCTATATCCCGATCTACCGACAGCCGGGTTCCAATACCATCGCCATCGTCGAAGGTATCCGCGCTTCGCTTTCCTCGATCCAATCGCGCCTCCCAAACGATATCCGCTTGGATGTGGTCATGGATCAATCGGTCTTTGTGCGCAAAGCCATCCAAGATCTCTCCAATCAGGCGTGGGTTGGGGCTTTGTTGGTCGCCCTGATCGTCCTACTGTTTTTGCGCGATCTGCGCTCGACCTTGTTGATCTTGGTGACGCTTCCGCTCTCGATCGTTGCGGCCTTTGCGGCCCTTTATTTTACAAACCAAAGCATCAACACGATGACGCTCGGTGGTATCGCCCTTGCGATCGGCATTTTGATCGATCAGTCCATCGTGGTCTTGGAAAACATCACCCGCCATCTCCACGAAGGAAGATCGCCTGCGGAAGCTGCTTTGTTGGGTGCAGGCGAAGTCGCAAGGCCCGTTCTGATCGGCACATTGACGGTGATGGCGGTGTTCCTGCCTGTGATCTTTTTAACAGGGCTGGGCCGCTTCCTTTTCACGCCGCTCAGCCTTGCTGTGGCCTTTTGCGTCTTCTCTTCGTACATCCTCGCGTTGACCGTGATCCCGACCCTTGCGATGTTGCTGTTGCAACCTCGCTCCACAACCTCCACAAATGCCGAATCTTCGGAATCTTCTGGTTTGTTGGAGCGGGTCTATCGGTCGATGTTGTTGCGGATCTTGCGCTGGCGATGGGGGGTTGTGATCTCGGCGGTGGTGCTGTTTTTGTGCTCTTTTCTTTTGTTGCCTCGTATCGGGGCAGAACTCTTTCCATCGATCGATAGTGGGCAATTTCAGATCCTCGTGCGCGGCCCTTCGGGGTTACGCATCGAAGAGATGGAAAAGCATCTCCAAAAAGTCGAAGCCTTCCTCCAAGAAGCCATCCCCAGCCAAGACCGTGAATTGATCTTGACCAATATCGGCGTGTTGCTCGACTGGCCGGCGGCTTACACGCCCAACGCAGGCGGACAAGACGCCTTTCTCAACGTCCAACTCAAAGAGACGCGCAGCCACACCACCCAACACTACGTCACCGCCCTACGCAAACAACTCCAACAACGCTTTCCTGAACTTGAATTCTCCTTTGATACGGGCGGATTGCTGACCTCGGCGCTCAACTTCGGACTGCCTTCGCCGATCAACCTCCAGATCACAGGTTCCGATCTGCAAAAAAGCACCGCGCTTGCACATCAGATCAAATCGCGCATCGCCCGCATCCCCGGGGTCGTGGACACCTACATCAAACAGCGCAACGATTATCCTC
>CAUJFU010000235.1 GCA_963169055.1 Myxococcota bacterium | reverse complement strand
TGTGTACACGAAGGGTAGGTGCGATCCGCTGTAACTGCCCTGTTTTCGGGCAGCCACAGGGGGCTGCCCCTACGTTTTGCGATCACGCACCCTGTGGATTTCGTATGAGTCCTATGCTGAGAAAAAACCCCGTGTTCGCGGCCCTCCAAGCGAGAGCGTCGTTGTTTTGAAAAACGCCTGATCTCTTCGCCGATACGGGGTCAAGGGGCGATAGTCCCTTGTGGGGCGTGGGGTGAAACCCCACAAACACCATCGCAAAAATCTTTGCAAACATCATCGCAAAAATCCTCGCAAAAACCGAAATGATGGCGTTGCTGTGTGAGCAGAGGGGAGCGGGTGAGAAATTTGCGTTTGGTTGGTGGTTGTGGTTTGTAGGGGGGATGACTTGATGCCATCTGTGCGGTGGGGTCGATGTTGTGGGGCTATGGTGAGTGGCCTCGTTGTGTAGACGCTGGATGTTTGGAGAGCGAAGGGATGCGAAAAATCGGAAGAATGGGGCGGAGCGTGGGCCTTGGATTCGTGGTTTGGTGTTTGAATGTTGTGGCCGCCCATGCAGCGGCCCCTTGCAAAGAAGCTCCCGAAGGGATGGTGTGCATCGTGGGGGGTAGCTTTACGCGGGGCCATGATAGCGAGCAGAACGCCAAACCAGCGGCCCAAGTGACCGTCGAGACCTTTTATCTGGACAAACACGAAGTGACCAACGAAGCGTATGATCGTTGCGTCAAAGCGGGCGGTTGTTTTCGCCCGTTTGGTATCCCGATCAGTCCGTCCTTTTTGCAAAAAAAGAATCCTGTGACACATGTCACTTGGTACGATGCGGTGCGGTACTGCCGCTTTGTCGGAAAGCGCCTTGCGACCGAAGCGGAATGGGAACGTGCAGCACGCGGCCCCAACGGTACGGACTATCCTTGGGGCAAAGAAGCTCCGATGTGTCGGCGAGCCCACACTTCGCGCTGTGGCCCACGCCATCCTGTCGGAACCAAGGGGCGCGAAGCACAAGGTTTTGGCGTGTTTCATTTGTCGGGGAACGTTGCAGAGTGGGTGCAGGACTGGTACACCCCGTGTTACGGGGCTTGTGAGGGAGCTTGTGGTGAGGCTTGCCAAGGCAACGATCCCAAAGGCCCGTGTGGTGGGCGTGATGATTGTCCTGCATCAAAGCAAAAGATCTTGCGGGGTGGGTCGTTTATGCGCGGCCCCAACGAGCTTCCCGCGTACGCACGCAAAGCAGCAGACCCCAATCTTCCGAGCATGATGGCGGGTATCCGCTGTGCCTCTAGTACATCGACTTTGGCGCAAGAGACGGGGACTTATCTGCACCTCAAGCCTCGCCCCGCGATCTCGACTCCCTCCACACCGCTTTCCGAACAGCACAACAAACTGTTTTGGAAGAGTCCCGAAGATGTTCTCGCCAACAAAAAACTCTGTCCCCGCGCAGGGCGCTCAGGCAGCGATTGTCGCGACCCCAACCACTACGTCACCTCGAATGAAAGCCATCCGTATTTGTGGCACCCCTATATTCAGAACTTGGGGGGAGGGTATGTCGGGATCGGGGCCGATCAAAACTATAACTTTATTGCGTGGGCGCGCTCAGAGTATGTGTGGCTGATGGATTATGATGCGGTGATCCCTTGGGTTCACAAGATGCACCGCGCCTTTTTGTTGAAGGCGGAGACAGGCCAAGAATTCGTCAAGTACTACGATCCCAAACGCGCCAAGGCCAGCCAAGCTTTGCTCGAAGAAACCTACAAAGAAGATCCTGATCGCAAGATGATCTTGCGGGCTTATGGGCGTTATCGCGGAAAATTCCTTCGGTACTTTAGCGAAAAGTTTGCGAAAGCCAAAACCTTTGCGAACAAAGAGCATTGGTTGATCACGCCGCGTCACTACCAACATATTCGCAAGCTTCATCTGCTCGGTCGTTTTCGTGCGCTGCCGGGGGACTTGTTGAAAGAGAGCAGTTTGCGCGGTGTGGCGAAGGCCGCCAAAGAGATGGGGATCGTGGTGCGGATGGCTTACTTTTCCAACGCAGAGGAGTACTGGCCTTACAGCCCGCATTATCGGGAGAGTTTTGAGATCATGCCGATGGATCGATTGAGCCTGATCATCCGCACGGTGTCGCATCCGCGTTGGGGCTCGAAGAGCAAAAGTTACTTTCATTACAACATTCAACACGGTTTGTCGTACAAGCGTTTGCTTGCGGAGAAAGCCAGCGATGGCTATAAAGGCTTTCGGCACAGAAATATCCGTCAGTTTATGGAGCGTTACCGCGTAGGCACAAGCCATCTCAACCTGACGTTGATCCAGCTACCACGCGAATAAAGCGCGCAGGTGGGGGAGGGTGAAGGCGGCGGTGGCGTGGGACAGGTGATAAGAGATTTGATGAGCGCGATCTTAGAGATAGAAGGACAAGTCTTGTCGTTGCGTCAAGCGACACAGGCCGATATCTCGGCGATTTGCCGAATCGAGCGGATGGCGCAGCCGCACCCGTGGTCATTAAAAGCCTTGGAGCCGGAGTTTACGCATCCTTGGTCGCGTTTTCGCTTGGCGGTGTTGCGCGATCCTCTTGGTGGAGAAGAGATCCCTGTGGGGTATTGTTTGTCGTGGTTGTTGCCGAGCGAGCTGCATCTGTTGAATGTGGCGGTGTTGCCGGCGTATCAGCGCATGGGGATCGGTCGGAAGATGCTGGAGGATGCGATACGGATTGCGCGAGAAGCGCGGGTGTTGGAGATCTTTTTGGAAGTGCGGATCTCGAATATTGCAGCGATCGCCTTGTATCGGTCATTTGGCTTTGAACAGGTGGGGCTGCGGAAAAAGTATTACGACAAGCCGATCGAGGATGCGTTGGTGTTTGTATTGTCGATGGAGCCGAAGGGATGAGGGGATTGAGTGTTGTGCAGCGGAGGGTCTTGCAAGAGCGGTTTTGGGTCGCGTTGCGCTCGCTGGCCGAAGGCGGAGTGGCCTCGGTGTGGTTGGTGGGTTCGCAAGACGATCCGAGTGTGCGCTATGCTTTAAAGACCTTGCGTTTTCCGTTTGATGCGGACGATGAGATCATTGCGATGTTTTGTGATGAGATTCGGATGATGCAGCGTTTGCAACACCCGCATCTGGCGTCGTATGTGGCGGGTTGCGAAGATCCCGCAGCGCCGTATCTTTTGATGGAGTATGTGCAAGGTTGTGATCTGGGTGTGTTGTTGCAGGAGACCCAACAGCGGGGCGTGC
>CAUJFU010000234.1 GCA_963169055.1 Myxococcota bacterium | reverse complement strand
GGAGGGGGTTGGTGGTGGGGGCGTTGGGGGATCTGGTGTTGCATCGGTCGTGGTTGCAGCCGGGGGTGGGGCGTTATGTGGTGGTGCATGGGGGAGTGGAGGATGGGCTGGTGGGAGGTGGGATTACGCGAGAGAAGGTGCGGGTGATGGGGGTTCCGTTGGGTTGTGGAGGGCGGAGGATAGGGCGCGAAGAGGCATGTGAAGCGTTGGGGTTGGAGGCATCAGAGGCGTGGGGTTTGGTGGATTTTTCGGGTGCATCGGATTGGGAGGGTGTATGTTTTCAGATGTCGTTGGTGCCGTCGTTTCGTTGGTTGGTGTATGGTGGGGAAGGAGAAGAGGGGCAGCGGCGTTTGCGTGAAGCGGCGAAGCGTACGGGGTTGCGAGCGAGGATGTTGGGCGGGAATGTGCCTTGGGAGAAGTTGTGGTCGGTGGTGGATCTGTGTGCGACGGCGGCTTCATTGGGTCGGCTGTATGGGGCATTGGGTGCGGGTGTACCTTTGTTGTTGTGGGAAGCGCGTACACGGGAAGAGCGGAACAACGGGGGGTATCTTTGTGCGGGGGGGATGGGGTTGTGGGCGCAAGAGGGGGCGCTTGCGGCCCAGATCGCGGAGATATCAGCGGGGAATCATTTGGACGAGATGCGGCGGACGATCAGCGGTGTATTTTCAACGCGAGCGAATGAGGATTGGGTATCGCTGTTGGTGGAAACAGCGGTGAATCGGGAGAAGATCGAAGATCGAGATCGTGCGCTATTATCGGGAGAGCTTGCTTCGCTGCGGCGGTCTTTGCCTGTGGGGGCCGAAGCGATCACTGATCCGAGGCGATTGCTGACGGATGGGGGCTTGCAAGAGGTCGGTGGGGAGGGGTGGTACGAAGAGATCGGCGGAGAAGAGAAGGTAGCGGAAGATTCGAGTGGTAGGGCAATGGAGAGATTGCGGGATGCTTTGGCTGAGTTGATCTTGCGGGAAAAGCGGCTAGTGGAGCGTTTTGATCAGCTCTGGGAGCAGGCTGAACGATGGGGAGAGCGAGCCGAACGGGCGCAAGGGATGGGAGAGCAGCGTTTGTATGACGAAGCGAACGAGCAGAAAGAGCGATACTTGCGGGAGAGAGAGCCTATCGAAGAGGCATTGCGTCGGTTGCGTCGAGAAAAGATGTCGATGCTTGAGCGTGTGAAACCAGCGGATAGTCGGGAAAGATCGAGGACGGTAATGGACGAAGGGGCGACCGGTGCAGGAAACGCACCGATACAAGGGAGCATGGACGGAGGGCAAGCAACGCGAGAGAAGGTGGGCGCGAAAAATTCTTCAGAGGCGGGGGCATTGTGGCAAGGGGGCGAAAAGGCGCAGGCTCTTGACATGGAGGTGATGGAGTCCAAGTTTCGCGAGGCAGATATCGAGGGCGAGTTGAAGGCGCTAAAGCAGCGGATGAAGATCCAACGGCGCGATATCGCAGACCTAAGAGATGAAGATGCCGATGGATAGGCGGTGTTTGCGCAACGATCCATTGGTTGCGAATAGATGAAGATGTCGATGGATGGGCGATTTGCGCAACGATCCATTGGTTGCGAATAGATGAAGATGCCGATGAATGGGTGATTTGCGCAGCGTTTAATGGTCTATTTTCGAGTAAAGGGATGGGAGAGTGATGAGTTGGTTTTCGCGCGAAGTGAAACTCCCGACAGGGATGATCGATATCCATAATCATGTTTTGCCCGGGATTGACGATGGTGCGGGGGATTGGGCAGAGAGCTTGGAGATGATGCGGAGTTTTGTGGCTGCGGGATACTCGACGGTGTCGGTGTCGTCGCATTTGCATCATCCGCTGTTTACGGAGAGTTCCGCGCCTGTGATCCGAGCTTTGGTGCAGGCAGCCCAAGAGCAGGCAGATACGCACAGCTTGCCATTGCGGATCTTGCCGGGGTGCGAGATCTACTATCAAGACGGTCTGATGGAATGGATTGATACAGGTGCTTATGTGCCGGTGGGTGGGGAAGGCGCGTATCTTTTGATCGAGTTTTCGATCCGCGATACGTTGCGGGTGATGAAGGAGCTAGCGTTTCAGTTGCAGATGAAGGGGATCAAGCCGGTACTTGCGCATCCAGAGCGATACGAAGCGTTACAGGCGCGTCCAGAGATGGCGCGGGAATGGATTCGGGCGGGGTGGTGGATGCAGTTGGATCTACCGTCGATTGTGGGCGAGACGGGGGTGTATGTTCAACGCTTGGCGGTGCAGATGTTGAAGGAAGGGTGGTTCCACGTCGCGGCAACGGATCTTCATAAAGCTCCAGAGAACACGGATTATCTGCACAAGATGCTGATCAAGCTGGTGAAATTGGTGGGGGAACAAGATGCCGAGCGTTTGTTGGTGACCAATCCGCAACGCTTGTTGGCGGGAAAGTCGCTCGAAGAAGCCGATTGGTTGGAGGATTAGCGGCGTGGGCGTTGGTGTTTGAGTTGGACATCACGGGCAGGGAGGATTTGAGGGGAGTGGGTGGAACTACCACAACGGATGCTGAGGCGGTGATTTCCTGTGTAAGGGCCATCAGGTCGTCGCCATGCGCCGCGTAGGTGATCGGCAAACCACCACCAAGATCCGCCTTTCAGGATGCGCTTGCGAAAGACGAAGCGTCGGCTGCGCGGGAGTTTTCGTTTGATGCGCATCCATCGGGATGTTGCGGTGTTCTGGCCTTGTTGGGTGCGTTCTTTTTGCCAGATCCAGAGGTGATCGCGCATCTCGGTACAGACGCTGCCTTTGCCATCGCAAGGGCCTTTGGGGGCGATACGGGTGCATTGGGCGGGATCGGAGGAGGCACAAGCGTAAGCATCGGGATCATAGAAGTCTTGAACCCATTCGTAGCCGTTGCCGGCCATATCGTAGATCCCGCGAAAAGGTGGAGTGATCCCGACAGGCCATGTTTGATCTTGTCCGATCGGAAGTAGTGTTTGGTCTTTTGCATCGGGCCGTGGGCAAAAGCGCATCTTGCGGGAAGGGGGATAAGAGGTGTGAGACGGTTCGACGCGGTAGTTGGCCCATTTGCAGCTCGGCGGCTGGTTTCCCCAAGGATAGGTTTCGCCCTTAGGGCCGCGTGCTGCGGCTTCCCACTCGGCTTCGGTCAATAGGCGCTTTCCGACATAGCGGCAGTATTCAACGGCCATATCCCACGTTGCGCGCACAAAGGGGCGTGTGGGAGTGCGAAAACGCGGCCACATCGTGCCTCGCGGATTCGCCCAGTAGGAGGGCGGTTGGCACCAACCTGCTTTCATGCACTTGAGGTAATCTTGGTTGGTGACCTCGGTTTTGTCGACGTAAAAGGTTTGAAGGATCACGCGGTGGCGTGGGGATTCTGCACGCAATCGAGCATCGTTGTGATGGGCGTTGCGATTGCTGCCTTGGATGTAAGCACCTCCCGGGATGCAGAGCATTCCGTTGGGTGGCTGTTGGCAGGGGTGAAAAGGGCCTTTTTCGGTCAACGTCTCGGGAGGATTGGCTATCGCAAGAGTCCCCCCAACAAGGAGCAGCACGCATAACGCCGATGCAACGGTCTGGATGGGGCTTCGTAAGAAAGCAACGAGTGGGAGGGGATATCGTGCGGATGTGCGGGGGGGAGGTTGTGTTTTGGAGGGAGGTTGTGCGTTTGTGTGGGTGTGTCGAAGAGGTCGTGTGCGCAAGGGCATCCGAGGTGATTCCTTCGTAGGTTCGGTGGAGTAGAAGAGACGCCGAACGGTTTTGTGGGGTGCGGGACTGTACAAGAACATCCTGAACCTGTACCACGCGCAAAGGCCGAGTGTAGCCGTTTGCGAGCGTGTCGCAAAATTTTCGTGCAACAAGACGTTTCATGTTTCGATCAGGTATGTGGATCGTTGCATCGAAGCGGGAGGGGTGTATAACACCTTCCCATAATCTTTGACAGATCGCATGGAGTGGCGTCACGCTTTTACACAAATCGAAAACAGGAACGGGCTTCGGCGTGGAGGATCTTGATGAACGCTTACGGAAATATCTTGTTGTTGGGGGTGATCGCTGCGATCTTTTCGGGGGCTTTTTTGTTGCTTTCGCGTTTTGTGGGGCCGCATAAGCCCGAGCCTGTAAAGGAAAGCAACTTTGAATGTGGCTTGCCTGTCGAGGGCAGCTTTCTTGGGAAGTTTTCGATCAAGTTTTATCTGGTGGTGATCCTGTTTTTGCTGTTTGATCTAGAAGTGGTGTTTTTCTACCCTTGGGCTGTGCAAGATCAAGCGGGAGTCGGCGTGATCTTTTGGCTCGTCGAGGGGCTGCTGTTTACGGTGATCTTGCTGGTGGGGTGGGTGTATGTTGTCAAGCAGCGCGTGCTTGAATGGGGTACGCGCATCGAAACGACCGCTACAAAAACCCACCAACACCCCGAAGATTGAGCCGCTAGAGCAAAGACAGACGGATCAAGATCGATACAAAATTCACGGATGATTCCGTAGCGGAGTGCGTCGATGGATACGCTTTGGAGCCAAAATAAAGAGACCAACTTTCTTGCGACTTCTTTGGAGCAGTTGGTGAGTTGGGGGCGAAAATACTCGATGTGGCCGTATCCTTTTGGCACAGCGTGTTGTGCCATTGAGTTTATGGCGGTGACAGCAGGGGATTACGACTTGGCGCGTTTTGGCGCGGAACTGGTGCGCTTTTCGCCCCGCCAAGCCGACGTGTTGTTGGTGCTTGGGACGATTACGTGCAAACAAGCGCCAATCCTCAAGCGCATCTACGATCAGATGCCCGAACCCAAGTGGGTGATCGCGGTAGGTGTGTGTGCTTCGTCGGGTGGGTTTTATCAGAATTATCATACCCTTCAAGGTATCGATGGGATCATTCCTGTTGACGTGTATGTCCCGGGCTGTCCGCCCCGTCCTGAGGCGATCTTGAATGCTGTGATCGAACTGCAAAACAAAGTGCAAAAAGAAGGCTTTCGCCGAGATCGCGGTGAAGCGGGAGGGACGCTGTTGGGCATCCCAGCCGCTGAGTCGAAAGTGTCGTTGCCTGTCGTGGTCGCCAAGCAAGAAGCCGAACGCAAGCGGCGCGAGCGAGAAGGGACTTCTGCCGCAAAAGGTTCTTCCGAGGACAGTGAGGTGAGCGCATGAGTCGGGCTGTGCTTGAAGAGTTGCAACGCCAATTTCCCCAATACATCAGGGAAACCCATAGCCATCGAGGCGATGATACCGCGATCATCGACGCGGAAGGCTTGATTCCGATCGTGACGTTTCTACAAGAAAAGATCTCTCCCCGTCTCGGTCGGATGGACAAGCTTGTTGACATCTGTGGCAACGATTACCCCGAACGCCCCGAACGTCTTGAAGCGATCTACCATCTGATGTCCACCGACACTTGGAAACGCTTGCGTTTGCGCGTGCCTGTCTCGGCAGCTGAACCCAAGATCCCGTCGTTGGTCGGGCATTATAAGACGGCCAATTGGTATGAGCGCGAAACCTACGATATGTTCGGCATCCAGTTCGAGGGGCATCCTTTCCTCAAGCGGATCTTGACGCATTGGAAGTTCGAAGGCCACCCGTTGCGCAAAGACTACCCGAAAGAAAAGCGCCAACATCTCGATGAGTCGGCTCCGATCGAATGGTTCGGTGTCAAGTCGCATACCAAAGACGACGGAACCGAAACCTTGGTGGTGAATATCGGCCCCTCGCACCCTGTGACACACGGGATTATGCGCCTTGTGGCCGAGCTAGACGGCGAGATGCTGGTGGATGGCCAAGTTGAGATCGGCTATCTGCACCGCTGCATGGAGAAAGAGGCCGAGGCCCACACATGGGGCTTGGTGATGCCTTACGCAGATCGGTTGAACTATGTTTCTGCGCCGATCAACACGCAAACGTACGCGATGGCGGTGGAAAAGCTCGCAGGCATCGAAGTTCCCGAACGAACCAAATGGTTGCGGATGATCATGGCTGAGATCGGTCGGATTATGGATCACTGTACGCTGCTTGGGCCGGCCTTGGTCGATATGGGGGCGCTGACCAACTTTTGGTACTTCTTTAAGATCCGCGAGGCGGGTTATCGGGTGCTGGACCGTTTTGTGGGGAGTCGCTTGACGAGTACTTGTGATCGCATCGGTGGTTATGCGCTCGATATCTACGAAGGATTTGAGGATGATGTACGCAATATCCGTGGGGTGGTCGAAAAGTACTTGGGCGATGTGGAGCGCTTGATTACCAAAAACCGCGTTTTTTTGGATCGCACCGTGAACGTCGGTCGGATGACTGCTGAACAAGCGATCGCTTTCGGCCTTTCGGGTCCGATCGCTCGTGCGACGGGGTACAGCTACGATGTACGCAAGCAGTATCCGTACAATTTTTATGATCAAGTCGACTTTGATGTGGTTGTGGGATCGGCGGGTGACACCTTTGATCGCTTGATGGTGCGGGTGTATGAGATGAAACAGTGTCTGCGGATCTTGGAGCAAGGTCTCAAGGGCCTCGCGAAGACCAACGGGCAGCCCGTGATGGCCGACGTTCAAGACATGACCCTGCCACCGCTCGAAGACACCTACTCCAAAATGGAGTCGATGATTCGGCACTTTAATATCATCTATCGCGGCGAACGTATCCCTGCGGGCGAAGCTTATCTTTACACCGAAGGGGCGAACGGTGAACTGGGCTTTTATCTTGTGAGTGACGGCGGCGGAAAGCCGCATCGTTGCCATGTTCACCCGCCCTGTTTTTCGGTGATGCAGACCTATACCGATATCGCGAAAGGGTCGTTGCTGGCCGATGCAGTGATCGTGTTTAGCTCCTACAACATCATCGCTGGCGAGCTAGAGAGGTAACACGATGCAACTCAAACCTGAAACGAAAACGAAGATCAAAGCCTTGTTGGAGCGTTATCCTCAACGACAGGCCACCTTGTTGCCTGTGTTGCATCTTGTGCAAGAAGACTTTGGCTATCTGTCCGATGAAGTCGAAGAACTGGTGGCAAAGGAGCTGGATATCCCGCGTGCTGCGGTGTCCGAAGTGGTCACGTTTTACACCATGTTTTATCGTGAACCCATCGGAAAGTATCACATCATGGCTTGTCACAACCTCTCCTGCACGCTGATGGGCGCGGAGAAGTTGATCCAACATCTCGAACATCGGCTCGGAGTGAAATCCAAGGCACCTCTTGGCGAAACGACCGAAGATAGGCGCTTTACGTTAACGCGGGTCGAATGTTTGGGCGCGTGTGGTGAAGCGCCGATGATGCAGATCAACGACAAATACCATCTTAACCTTACCATCGAGAAGATCGACAAGATCTTGGAAGAGTTGCCGTAATGGAAAAGAAGCTCCTTACCAAGTATTGGCACGACCCGAATCATAAGATGTTGGACGGCTATCTCAAAAATGGCGGATATACGGCGATCAAGAAGGCTTTGGGGATGGAGCCCGATGCAGTCATCGAAGAAGCCAAGCAATCCAAGTTGCGTGGGCGCGGTGGTGCGGGCTTTCCTGCGGGGATGAAGTGGTCGTTTATTCCCAAAAAGACCGACAAGCCCAAGTATGTGGTCTGTAACGCCGATGAATCCGAACCCGGCACCTTTAAAGATCGCGAGATCATCCACAAAGATCCGCACAGTTTGATCGAAGGGATCGCCATTTGTGCATGGGCTGTCCAGTCGCATACGGCCTTTATCTATATCCGAGGCGAGTTCACCGAAGAAGCCAAGATGCTCGAACGCGCCATCCAAGAAGCCTACGACCACGGTTATCTTGGCAAAGGCATCTGTGGAACAGCGTTTGATCTCGAGTTGATCTTGCATCGCGGTGCAGGGGCTTACATCTGTGGCGAAGAGACGGGGATGTTGGAGTCGCTCGAAGGCAAAAAAGGCCAACCGCGCAACAAGCCCCCATTTCCTGCGACCGAAGGGCTTTTCCAATGCCCGACTGTGATCAACAACGTCGAAACGCTCGCGGTGATGCCGTGGATCGTATTGAACGGCGGTGCGGAGTACGCAAAACTCGGAACTCCCGACAGTACAGGCACAAAGCTGGTGGGGATCTCGGGGCCTGTCAAACGGCCCGGTGTTTACGAGATCGAGATGGGTATGCCGTTGATGACGTTCATCAACGAGTTAGCGGGTGGGATGATCGAAGGCAAGACACTTGGGGCGGTGATCCCGGGTGGATCGTCCACACCACCGTTGACGCCCGCCCAATGCGAACAAGCCAAGATCAGCTACGAATCTCTCGACAAGCTCGGAAGCGCCCTTGGTACGGCAGGAATCATCGTGCTGCCCGATGACTTTAGTGTGATCGAGGCGATGACGGTGATTGCGCGCTTTTATGCAGATGAGTCCTGTGGACAATGTACGCCCTGCCGCGAAGGTACGGGTTGGTTGTACAAGACGATGAAGCGGATTTATGCAGGAAAAGGTGCTGCACAAGATCTCCAGATGCTTTCGCACATCAGCGCAGGCATGAAGGGACGAACGATCTGTGCGCTTGCAGATGCCGCAGCATGGCCGATGGAAGGCTTTTTGCGTACTTTCCCCGAAGCCTTTCAAAAGGCCGTGACCCCCAAACAAGCAAGGTGATCTGTATGGCACAAGAAACGGTCAAGATCACGATCAACGGCAAAGAGGTGGTGGCCCCCAAAGGCACTTTGATTATCGAGGCTGCCGCTCAAGCTGGTGTCGAGATCCCTCATTATTGTTATCATCCCCATCTTTCGCGCCCCGCCGTCTGTCGGATGTGTCTTGTCGATGTCGAAGGGCAACGCAAACTTCAACCCTCTTGCTCTACGCCCGTCCAGTCGGGGCAAGTGATCCGCACAGACTCTCCCAAAGTCCAAGAGGCCGTCCGCGAAGTCTTGGAGTTTACGCTGATCAATCACCCGTTGGATTGCCCTGTGTGCGATCAGGCCGGTGAATGCGGCCTTCAAAACAATTACCAAGATTACGGCCTCTACAACACCAAGTTCACGCTGCCCAAAGTCCACAAAGCCAAGGTCCAAAAGATCGGCCCCACGCTGACTTTGGATGCGGAACGCTGCATTCTTTGTTCGCGTTGTGTCCGTTTTACCGATGAGATCACCAAGACCCACGAGATGGGGATTATGCAACGCGGCGATCACGCCGAGATCCGAGCCGTCAAAGAAGTCAACAACCCCTACTCAACGAACCTTGCGGATATCTGCCCTGTGGGAGCGCTCACCCAAAACGATTTTCGCTTCAAAGTGCGCGTGTGGTATCTCAAACACGAACAGTCGATCTGCCCGGGCTGTGCGCGTGGATGCAATATCGTTGTCGATCATTATCGCGGAGAGGCCCAACGTATGCGCCCGCGCAATAACAACGCGGTCAACCAGTCGTGGATGTGCGATGATGGCCGCTTGTTGTACAAAGCGATCCGAAGCGAAGATCGTCTGAATGCACCGATGTTGCGCAAAGATGGAAAGCGATTGGCGGTCACGCCTTCGGTGGCCTTTTCCGAAGCGCTTCAGTTGCTAGAGAAACACGCCAAACACACCGCAACACAAGGCTCTGCGTTTGTCAGCAACGAAGATGCCTTTGCGCTGGCGATGTTGCTCAAGATGATGCAAGCACCTGTGGCTGCGTCGTTGCGCGAAAGCCCCGCAGGTTGGGACGATGACGCACTGTTGCGGAAAGCGGATCGTACACCCAACCGCACGGGTGCTTCGGCATTTTCGGGGACCGAAGACTTTGCTGTGCGGCTCAAAAATGCGACGTTGGCGTTGGTGATCCAAGAAGACGCTTTGCCTGATCGCTCGTTGTATCCGCAGCTTGCGGGAGTGATCTACGTCGGAACCCACGACTGTCCAACCGCAAAGGCCGCAGATGTGGTCTTGCCGATGGCGATGTGGGCAGAGTACGAGGGGTCGTTTACCAACTTTCAGGGGCGAGTGCAGCGGTTTCGTCCTGTGGTTGCAGCTCCTGAGGGCGTTGTGCCGCTTTGGCAGCTTGCGAGCCGCTGGAGCCAAGCCTTCGGAGGCAAGCTTTTCGCTTCGGCTGCGGAGGTCTTTCGGGCGATGGCGACCGAACATCCGCTGTTTGCAAAGATGACGTTTGACGGACTCGGAGAACTCGGGCTTTGTGCGCCCTCCACTGAGCAGAGCAAGGAGGCGCAAGCATGAATCTCGATGCGCTCTGGCCGTTGATCCAATTTTTGGTTCCTTTTTTGTTTATGTTTGGCTTTGTGGTCGCCTTGATGCTACCGACGATGATCTTTATGGAGCGCAAAGTCTCGGCCTACATCCAAGATCGCCGAGGCCCAAACCGCGCAAACATCTTGGGTATCCGCCTTTTTGGGATGATCCATAACGTCGCGGATGTGATCAAGCTTTTGGTCAAAGAGGATCTCGAACCCAAAGCTGCCGACAAAACCTTCTTTCGCTTTGCGCCTTTTTTGGTGATGACCATCGCGATCATGACGATGGCGGTGATCCCTTTTGGCGAACCGATCGCGATCTGGGGCAAGGCGCTCCATCTTCAGATCGCCCCCCTCAACGCGGGGATCTTGTATATCTTTGCGATCTCCAGCCTCAGCGTCTACGGGATCATCCTTGCGGGTTGGTCGTCGGGCAACAAGTTCTCTTTCCTCGGGGCGGTGCGCGCTTCTTCGCAGATGATCAGCTACGAAGTCGCCCTTGGTTTGTCGGTGATCGGGATCTTGATCGCTTATGGAACCACGGATCTTGCCGAGATGGTGCGCGCACAAGGAGCCAACCCTTTGACGTGGGGCGTGGTGCTGTCGCCGATCGGCTTTTTGTTGTTCTTGACGGCGATGTTTGCTGAAACCAACCGTATGCCCTTCGACCTGCCCGAAGGTGAATCAGAGCTTGTGGCGGGGTTTCACCTCGAATACTCGAGCTTTAAGTTCGCGCTGTTTTTTATGAGCGAATACGTCAATATGGTCGTGGGTGCGGCGGTGATCTCGACCTTGTTCTTTGGTGGCTGGCAAGTTCCGTTCTTGTCTACTGCGATGATCAAGCAAAATAGCGCGTTGATCTTTTCAGGGATGATGATCTCGGGTGGTGCGGTGCTTTTGTTGATCAGCGTCTCGTTGATCGATGCGATCCGCCGCCCGTTCTTTGCGTGGGGAGATCGCCGTGATCACGAACCCAAGGTGTTTTTGCCGCTGACGTTGCTTGGCGGTGTGGGCATGTTGTGGTTGGGGTTGGGGGTGATCCCGGGCTTGGATATCGCCAAGTATCCGTGGTTTCCCGTGGTGGTGGTGCTGTTGCTTCAGATAACGGCTTTTTGTGCCAAGACCTTTTTCTTTTCTTTCTTTTTTATCTGGGTGCGTTGGACGCTCCCACGTTTCCGCTATGATCAAGTGATGCAGTTGGGGTGGAAGTATATGCTTCCGCTCGGTGTGGCGAATATCTTTTTGACGTTCGCTTTTGCGCGGCTGTGGCTTGGTTGGCTTCGTTGAGAGGGAGTTTTTGATGATCGTTGTTCCACGACCAGCGTATTCGTTACGCGAAAAGGTGTATTTTTGGGAGATCGCCAAAGGGTTGTTGGTGACTTTCGGCCATCTGGCGCGGAATCTTTGGGGAGCGGCGTTGCGCAATCGCACGATCCAGACGTGGGAATACCCCGAAGAGCCGCGCCCCTATCCTCAACGGGTGCGCTTGCTTCATCGGTTGGTGAAACGGCCCGATGGTACGCCCAAGTGCGTCGCGTGTTATATGTGCGCGACGGCGTGTCCTGCCGTTGCGATCGAGATCATCGCTGAACCATCGCCCGATGATGCGATCGAAAAGCGCCCGATCAGTTTTGTGATCGACGAGTTGCGTTGCGTGATGTGTGGCTTTTGTGTGGAAGCCTGCCCAAAAGACGCTATCCGCATGGATTCGGAAGTGGGTGATCTGATGGGGACGCGGCGAGAAGATTTTATCTTTACGCTCGATCGGCTGTTGGAGATGAAGCCACGTGCGGGAGCCTATCTGGGGGACCGTGAGTTGGAAGCCAAGCGCAAAGCAGGTTTGATCTAAACGCATAAATCTCCCGAATGGATGGGCGTTTGGCAAGCCGAACCCGATCAAAACCATCGTATCATCCGAGATATGCGCGTTGGTTGATCGGTACGAAGGAGTGGTTGGATGGATATACAAAATCTCTTTGCGACGGTGATCGCTGCGATGACGTTGGCTTCTGCCTTGATGGTGGTGTTGTCGCGCAACGCGATCTACGCTGCTTTTTTCTTGTTGCTTACGCTGCTTGGAGTCGCCGTCGAGTATGCGATCTTGAACGCGCACTTTTTGGCGGTGATCCAGATCCTCGTTTATGCGGGCGCGGTGGTGGTCTTGATCGTTTTCGTTTTGATGATGATGGGCTTTGGACGCGGGGGGTTTCAAGGCTTTTTGCCCGCAGGTCGGCAGATCGCCTTGAGTGTTGGATTGTTGGTGCTGTTGCTTGGGGCGGGTGGACTCGGTGGTTTGCTCGGTGAGCCGTTGCGTCCTGCACCCATTGCTTCGCCTTCAAACACTCCTGTCGGCCAACCGTCACCCAAAGTCTTGCGCCCAGCCCTCGAAGGGGCCAAACCGCACGCCCATCTGCCGTTTTTGGCGTCTGCCGAAATACGTACCCAGCCCACCGCGCAAGAGAACTTTGGTTCGGTTCGCACGGTGGGCGCTTATTTTATTACGCACAATGCCTTGATCTTTGAGCTGATCTCCGTCTTGCTCTTGATGGCGATCATGGGCGTCATGGTGTTGCTGCGCGGTCAGCAGGCCGATCCGAACACCAACGCGACCGTCGGTTCTTCGCGTGGGGCGTCTTCTTCCTCTGTCTAGTCCATAGGGTTTTTTCTTTCGGTCTTGGCTTTTTCCAATCCGCCACATTTATCCTCTTGGGGCTTTGACAAGCAGGAAAAGGCCCTAGAGAAGGAAGACAACAATGTATTCGCTCGATATCTTTTTGCTGCTTGGTCTCGGTTTATTTTCCATCGGATTGATCGGAGTGTTGCTGCGTCGCAATGCTTTGTTCCTCTTGATGGCGGTCGAGCTGATGCTCAACGGGGCCAATCTCATCCTCGTCACTTTTGCGCGTGCGCACGCCGATTCGATGCCTGCTGCGATGGCGGGCCATGTTGCGGTCTTGGTGATTATCTCCGTGGCAGCGGTCGAAGCTGCCGTAGGGATCGCCTTGATCGTTGCGCTGTCTCGCACTTCCCAAGGGAATATCAACGTCGACACCCTTGGCGAACTCCAAGGCTGACGCGTGCTGGAGAGCTTTTTGATGAAACCAACTATCCCGTTGTTTCTGATCCCGCTGTTTCCGCTTTTGGGTTTCTTGATCAATGGCTTGTCCTTGGCGGCGGGGCGGCGTTTTTCGCGTGTCACGGTAGGAGCGATCGCTTCGCTGATGCCGTTGCTTTCGTTTGCTGTAAGTTTAAGTCTCGTGTGGCAGCTTTATCTCGCCAAGACCGCCAAGATCGGTTCTGCTCTGCACGAGGTGGTGTATACGTGGATCGCATCGGGTGATGTGCAGGTGCGGTTTGCTTTTTACCTTGATTCGTTGTCTGCGGTGATGGTCTTGGTGGTGACAGGGGTGGGTTCGCTGATCCACATCTATTCCAACGGCTACATGGAAGAAGACGAGGATGTTGCGCGTTATTTTGCGTACCTCAATCTCTTTATGTTTGCGATGTTGTTGCTGGTGTTGGGCGACAACTTGTTGGTGCTTTTTGTGGGATGGGAAGGCGTGGGCTTGGCTTCCTACTTGTTGATCGGTTTTTGGTTTACGGACACCGAAAAAGCCAAGGCGGGGATGAAAGCCTTTGTCGTCAACCGCATCGGTGATCTGGGGTTTTTGGTCGGAATCTTCTTGGTCTTTGCAGCTTTTTCAACGTTCGATTATGTCGGGCTGCAAGAGTCTTTTCGAAACGCGGGCCTGATCGAACAACTGAAACGCCCCATCTTGTGGCGATTATCGTATCTCGAATGGGCGGGCATCTGCTTTTTTATCGGAGCGATGGGCAAAAGCGCACAGATCCCCTTGTACGTGTGGTTGCCTGACGCGATGGCCGGCCCTACGCCTGTTTCTGCCTTGATCCACGCTGCAACGATGGTGACGGCAGGGGTGTATATGGTGGCTCGGCTGAACTTCCTTTACATCCAAGCGCCTACAGCCTTGACGATGATCGCATGGGTGGGGGCTTTGACGGCATTTTTTGCCGCAACCATCGGGCTTTTTCAAAACGATATCAAAAAGGTGTTGGCGTACTCAACTGTCAGCCAGCTTGGGTTTATGTTTATGGGCGTTGGGGTGGGAGCCTTTTCTGCGGGCGTCTTCCATCTGATGACTCACGCTTTTTTCAAGGCGCTGTTGTTTTTGGGCGCGGGTGCGGTGATCTATGGTATGCACCACGAACAAGATATCCGAAAGATGGGCGGTTTGTTTAAGTATATGCCCGTCACAGGGGCCACCTTTTTGATCGGAACCTTGGCGATCATTGGATTTCCCGGACTTGCGGGCTTTTTTAGCAAGGACGAGATCTTGTGGATGGCGCTTGCAACCCAACATCCCGCAATCTGGGTGTTGGGGACGTTGGCTGCGGTGCTGACGGCCTTTTATATGATGCGCCTGACTTGGCTGACCTTTTTTGGCTCCTTGCGTGCGACACAAGAAGAGCTTCACCACATGCCGCACGGAAAGCCGCACAAAGCGCCTTGGGTGATGGAGATGCCTTTGGTGATCTTGGCGGCCTTGTCGGTTGTGGGCGGGTGGATCGGTATCCCGCACGTCTTGGGCGGCCACAACCATCTCCATCATTGGCTGGAGCCTGTCTTTCGCGAGGCTTGGTTGCTTTCGCCAAACAGTCGGGTCTTTTTGAATCCGTCCTATCATCCGCACACGTTGCTCGGTCATGGAACTGCCGCAGAATGGGCGGGAATGGGCTTTGCGTTGGGTGGGATGCTGTTGGGCGTGGCGGTGGCCTTGTTTTTCTACAGTGGCCGCCGAGCCGAAGACACTCTCAGCCGCGAAGAAGAGGCCCAAACCGAAGCTGGTGGTTTCTTTTCCTCGGTCTATCGGCTGTTGTCGAACAAATACTACGTCGATGAGATCTATGACGCTGTGGTGATCCGCCCCTTGGTTCATCTTTCACGCAGCGGGCTTTGGCCTTTTGATCAGCTTGTGGTCGATGGCATGGTGCGGTTGTTTGGGGCGGTGACACGGCTGTTTGCGCAGATCCTTGGCTGGTTGCAGAGCGGAAATGTCAAGGTCTATCTGTACAGCATGGCGATGGGCCTTGTTGGGTTGTTGTTGTGGCTGCGGCTTGCTGGCCTCTCTTTCTGAGCACCCCAACGTACCTTCGATGTGGAGATGTTTTCAATGAAGGGACTTTTGCTGACGACGATCACGTTCTTGCCGCTGCTTGGGGCTTTGATCGTGTTGTGGATGCGCGAAGAACAAAAGCAAGCGCTGCGTGTCCTCACGCTGCTGTTTTTGAGCGCCAACTTCGTTCTCTCGTTGTTTTTGTGGTTTGGTTATCTCCCCCCTGCCAAGTTCCCAAACGTACAAAGTGGGATGCTTTTCCTCGTCCAAGTCGACTGGATCGCCTCTTTGGGAGTCCAATACTACCTTGGCGTCGATGGCTTGAGCCTTTTGCTTGTCATGCTGACGGCCTTTCTTGGCCCTTTGACCTTGCTTTGTTCGTGGTCCTCGATCCAAGAGCGCGTAAAGGGATTTTGCTTTGCGCTCTTGGTGTTGCAAACGGGGATGCTTGGGGCTTTTCTGGCGCTTGATTTGTTTTTGTTTTACGTCTTTTGGGAACTGATGTTGATCCCAATGTATTTTTTGATCGGGATCTGGGGAGGCAAACGTCGGATCTACGCAGCCGTCAAACTTCTGCTGTATACGATGTTTGGGAGCCTTTTGATGTTGGTGGCGATCTTGTATATCGGCATCCAACACGGAACTTATGACCTGCTCAAACTTTACGAAACGGCCTCCTTTACACAAACCGAACAGTTCTGGTTGTTTCTCTGCTTTGGCTTGGCCTTTTTGATCAAAGTCCCGCTGTTTCCGTTCCATACGTGGCTACCTGATGCGCACGTTGAAGCGCCCACCGCTGGTTCGGTGATCCTTGCAGGGGTCTTGCTCAAGATGGGGACGTACGGACTGTTGCGTTTTGCGATGCCGTTGTTTCCGCAAGCATTAATGCAGTTTACGCAGCCTTTGATGGTCTTGTCGGTGATCGGTATCCTGTATGGGGCGCTTGTGGCGATGGTTCAGCCCGATATCAAAAAACTGGTCGCCTACTCTTCGGTGAGCCACCTTGGTTTTGTGATGTTGGGCTTGCTTTCGCTCAACACTCCCGGGCTACAGGGCAGCCTGCTCCAGATGGTCAACCACGGCCTGAGTACAGGGGCGCTGTTTTTGCTCGTGGGGATGTTATACGAACGCCGCCACACCCGCATGATCGCTGATTATGGCGGAATTGCCTCGGTCGTTCCGATCTTTACGATCTTTTTTATGATCGCTACGCTGTCTTCGATTGGTCTTCCCGGACTCAATGGGTTTGTGGGCGAGTTTTTGATCTTGATCGGGACTTTTTCGGTTAACAAGATCTACGCGAAGACTTACGCCATCGTTGCGGGGGTGGGAATCATCTTGGGTGCTGTTTACATGCTTTGGATGTTCCGCCGCGTGATGTTTGGCCCGCTCGAACGCCCTGAAAACCAAGAGATCGCCGATCTCAACAAACGAGAGATCGGCGTGATGCTCGCTGTGACGGTCTTGATGATCTGGATCGGCGTGGCTCCGCGCACCATCATGCAAAAGACCGATGCGTCGGTGCAAGCCTTCTTACAACATATGCAGCGTGTCCAACATCGCGTCGTTGTGGGCGCGACACCTCGCACCGTAGTTGTGGGCGCGACACCTCGCACCGTAGTTGTGGGCGCGACACCTCGCGCCATCGTTGCGGGCGCGACACCTCGCACCGCCGTTGCGGATGCGACACCTCGCACCGCCGTTGCGGATGCGACACCTCGTGCCGCCGTTGCGGATGCTGCGCCTTTTCGCGCTGTGACAGGCGTTTTGCCCCGACCCATCGGGGGGGGCGCTGCACCTCATCGCACAACGATGAACAGCCCAACGCTCGGTGCGGTGGGCGTTTCCTCCAATCTCGTTGGTGTTGACGCTATACCCAAGCGTATCGTGCATCCTGTCCATCCTGTCGGAGTGCGTCGCGTTCTTGATGCTTCGATGCCATCCCAAAAGACCGCGAAGGCAGACCGATAAGCAACGCCGATCGGCTCCATCCCCCCCTTGCCTTTGGAGTGCCTTAGATATGTTCGATACCGCGATCTGGGCGGCCATTACGCCGAAAATCACGCTGGCTTCTTTTGGAGCGCTCGCTCCTGCTTTGGCTTTGATTGTCACCGCGATCCTGTTGATCTTGTTTGTTTCGTTCCGCGTGGAGCGAGATATCCAGATCTTCACCGCCTTTGTGGGCTTGGGCGTCGCGGCTTTTTTGCTCTGGGCGGTCGGGTTTCATCGCTTTCCAGAGATCGATCCTGCGTATGCTGCCAAACAAGCGATCTCGTACGTTGAAGTCGATGCCTTCACCAGCTTCTTTCATATGTTGTTTTTGGTGATCGCTGCCGCGACTTGTTTGTTGTCGATCCGCTTCCTGACGATTCACCGGCGTCCTGTGGGTGAGTTCTTTGCCTTGGTCTTGTTTGCAACGGTGGGGATGATGGCGCTGGTCGCTGCAAGGGACTTGTTGATGATGTACCTTGCGCTCGAAACGATGTCGCTCACCACCTACGTTCTTGTGGGTTTCCTTGCGCCTGAAAAACGCTCGATCGAAGCGGCAATCAAGTATTTTCTGATCGGCGCAACGGGATCTGCCATCTTTTTATTCGGGATCGCTTTTCTCTACGGCGCAACGGGGACGATGCACTTCGATCTGATCGGGCAACTGGCTGCGGACACCGTCTTTGGAACTGCGCGGGCGCAATCGGGCTATTTTATGCTCGGTGCGACTTTCTTGTTGGCGGGCTTTGCCTTCAAGGTCGCTGCCGTTCCTTTCCACATGTGGGCTCCCGATGCCTACGATGGTGCCCCCACCCCGATCACGATGATGATGGCCATCGCTGTGAAAGCAGCCGCATTTGCGGTCTTTGCTCGCGTATTTGTCGTGTCGCTTGACCTCGGAGGGAAAAATTGGCTCGCGATGGTGTTGCTGATCCTTTCGGCTGCTACGATGATTTGGGGGAATATCGCAGCCATCGCACAACGCGATCTCAAGCGCCTTCTCGCCTACTCAAGCATCGCTCACGCGGGTTATATGTTGATGGCTCTTGTCGCTCGCGATGAACTGACGTTGGCGATGTCTTCGCTGCGTTTTTATCTCTTTGTTTATATGCTCACGACGCTTGGGGCCTTTACGGTGTTGCTGATCTTTGAACGCCGCCATTCATCCGCCCTATCCATCGATGATTTTGCTGGTCTTGCTTCGCGCTACCCTGTCTCTTCGGCTGTGTTGTCTTTGTTCTTGCTGTCTTTGGCCGGTATCCCCCCCACTGCGGGCTTTTTGGGCAAATGGTTTGTCTTCTCTGCCGCCATCAAGTCGGGAGCTATTGTCCTTGCTGTTCTTGGTGTGCTCACCTCTCTCGTCTCGGTGTATTACTACACTCGTGTGATCTATACCATGTATATGCTCCCCCCTCTTCCAAACGCTGCCACCAACGCCGAACCTACCCCCTATCCCTACGAACAGCGCCTTTCCATCTCGCTTGCCGCGTTGATCTTGCTCGTCGGGATCTTCCCTGACTCGATCGCTGCGTTCACCCAACGCGGAAACCTCGATCCCATCGCAAAAAAAAGCGTCGCTGCTCTCCGCCTCCAACGCGAACAAGTCGCTCGTCGCATCCCGCCTCTTCGCACTCCATCGCTCGCTGCTCCGACCCAACCGCGACCTCTCCCCCACACTCATCCTCTCCCAATACGTCGTGTCGAACCTGCCCGTCGTGTCGAACCTGCCCGTCGTGTCGAGCCTTCTGCTCCTGCGCTTCCTCAACCACGTCCGCCTGTTGCGCCCGTTGTTCGGGCTGTTGTGCCTACTTCGCTGCCAGCGATCCGTCCGTTGCCAGTGATCCGTCCGCTGCCAGCGATCCGCCCGTTGCCAGCGGCTCGTGAGAGGTCATCCTCTTCGATGCCTGCAATCCGAACGAATCTGGCTTCTTCTCGGCCTGCCTCTCCTTCGACAAAATCGGTAGTGCCTGTGGTACGGAGGGTTCCTTAACAATCCCATCCTAAAAAAGCGCGCTAGTGGTGCGGTGAGGGGAAATGTCGATGGCTCAGAAACCGTCTGATCTCGTGGTTCCGGAGGGCTTGTTGTACGGCGATGGGGTGTGGAGGGCTCTGTTGCTTGGGATCTGCTGGACGATTGCACTCCCAACGGCGATGGTTTCTCTTTTTGTTCCAAACAACCCGTGGCTCGTCGGTTTGGGGGCGTTGATCGCGCTGCCGGGGTTTGTTTTTTTCGTGTGGGTGAGTTTTGAGTACCCGCGAGTCTGGTGGCTATTTTTCCCCATCGTTCTAGGGATTCTGGCGTTCTTCTTTGCACAGCGCGGAACTGCACTTGACGGCCTGCTTTTTTTTGGGGGCGGGATAGGCTTGGCGGGAGGTCTGCTCTTTTTGCGCGGCCTGCGCTGGATCGAAGAGCCGGGGGTCTTGTTCTCTATTCTGTCGTTTCCCGGCGGCTTGTTGTACCTGTTTTTTGTTCTCGGTTGCTTTATGGAGCGAACACGTCTTCCGTTCCTGCTTTATCCTTTGGGTCTTTGGGTCTTTGCTTGTCGTGCGCACTTCGCCGAATCGAACAAGGAGCCCCCTATCGAAGCCCTCGTTGGCTTCTTTCATGGTTTGCTTCGCGTGCTCAAACAACCCGTGTCGTTGGTCTTTTGGGTTCCTTTTTTGTGCTACTTTGTTTTTTATTTCGAGGGCAGGTTGCCGCCTGTTTATCGCGAATCCCCACTTCGGTTTTCTCTCGTATTTTCGGATGTTTGGGTTCTTTGGCCTGCGACGTTGCTTTTTGCCGCGTGTCTGTCCGCTGTTTTTCTTTGGGCGGCGTGGACTCCGATGAAGTCCCCGTCGTATCCCAAAAATACTCCATTCGTTCTGTCTTTTCTTTGTGTTGTGTCTCTTCTCTTTGGCGTGGTCGAATTCGTTGCTTTTCAAGAATCGATCGACGCCGATCCTCAGCGGCTCTTGATCCGCAAAAGCATGTATACCCTTGTGATCCCAAAAAAAAGATACGCTGGATATTCTTCGTATCCCGCAAAAAAAGGATCTTTTTTGATGCTCACCTTCCACGAATGTTCGGACAACAAGCGCAGCACATCGCGAGAGTTTCTCTACGATGCTCGAATGGAGCGTCTTGTTCGCTGGTTGAAGAATTTCTGGCCTCCCCCTCCCGCTTGTAAGTGATGCAGAGTTCGATGTTTGCGTTTTGTTGAGGGGATGCGCATCCTCTCCGTGTTTCGTTGCTTTTGTGGGTGGTCTTTGTTGTCCGAAAAGGAGTGGCATTGCGATGCAAGGTACGCAGCAAACAGGCTTGTTTTCCCAGATATCTTTGCGCTTTGTGGGCGTCGCTTTGTTGGGGATGGGGGTGGTGATGCTCTCGTCGATGTTTGGGTGTCCCTCCGTTGCGATGGGGTTTTGTTTGGGCGGGCATCTGTTGTTGGGTGTCTCGTTGCTGGGTGGAGCGCAACGCCTTTGGCGCTCTTTTGGCCGAAAAGAGCCGAACCTCCTGCCTTTTCAAGAGGCCTCTTCCAACAAGCAACGGTCGTGTTTTTGTCCGCTGTCGCGTTTTCGCCGCGATGCTCGCGCAACGCTTCGTGATCGGGGTGTGCATCTCGTTTCGCGTATCCACGAAGTGCCGAATGAGGCTTGGGATCGCCTCGTTCCTCTACGCAAGATGCCCCTGCGAACGGCTTTTTTGGAAGCTCTCGAACAAGCTCCTCCTGATGGTTTGGTGGGATGGCGTTATGTCTGGTGGGAAGAAGAGGGCGAGATGCGTGCCGTTGCAGCATTTCAGTTGCTTGAGATCCCGATGGATGCGGTCACATCGCAGATCCCTGCTTGGCTGCAAAGCTCTTTGGGGGGCATGGTGGGTATGGAACGTCGACAAGGCGATGGTGCGCCGATCATTCGGTTGTTGCTTTGTGGAAATGCCCTAAGCAGCGGCGATTTCGGTTCTCATGCGGATGCGGGGTGGGGGACTGAACACTTACTGCGGGAGATCGCACAAGTACAAGAAATCATCGCCCAAGAATGCGCACGTGACGGACGCCCTGTCTTGTGGTCGGGTATCAAAGATCTTCCCTCCACCATGCGCCCTTATGCTCATACCCTCGAAGATATCGGCATGATCGCAGGTCACGCTGAACCAGTGATGGCCTTCTCCTTCGACCCTGCTTGGCGTTCTTTTGCGGATTATCAAGAGGCGATGGCCTCAAAGTACCGTCAACGCTTGCGTGCTGCACGCAAAAAAGGAGCAGCGCTTCAACGGCGAGAACTTTCCTTGGCCGCGCTGCGTGACAATCAAGCCGTGATACAGGGACTTTTTGAACAAGTCCTCTCGCGTGCCGAATTTTGTATGGTGCGCCCGAATGCTGCGATGCTGCTTCGTCTCAAAGCCGCTCTTGGCGAGGATCTGATCGTGCAACTATACGAAGTCGAAGGCCGTCCTGTGGGCTTTTTGGCAGGGTATCGTTGCGGAGAGATCTTTGAGGCCAACTGGGTCGGGATGGATTACGAAGCCAACAACCCTCACTGCCTCTATCAAAACCTGCTTTATGACTTTGTGGAGATCGCCTTTGCATGGGGCTGTCGTGGGATCGATCTAGGCCGCACCGCAACGGAGATCAAAAGCTGTATCGGTGCAGAACCCGAAGTGATGGCTTTTTATCTTCGTGCAAAAGGCCCGATCTTGCAGCGCTTGTTGCGCACCGCACTCTCCTCGATCCCCTCCAAAGAATGGGTGATCCGCCATCCTTTTCGTTCGGAAACTTCCGTCTCATCGGACTCCACTTCTCTATCCGCCTGAGCGCAAACGATGCACCACGCGCTGAGCGCAAACGATGCACCACGTGGAGGCTTCTACCCGCTCAAAAAGGGAAAAGGGGTCTAACGTATCGCTCGTTAGACCCCTTTTCCGTGGGCTCCCCGTTGTTTTCACCAAGGGTTTTCCCTCCTCCTTGGTGAGCAGCGTTTCGCTGCACCTCTCCACATCTCTGCGTTCGATGGCGGGGTGAATGCAACAGCACCCAACGCGCCGCTATTCAGTTTCTGTACAACGCACTTTCTGTTCGTGTCAAGCACAGTTATTCTTTGCGTGCTACTTTCTCGGTTGCGCCCGCTCACTTTTCTCGGAACGACCGTGTTGTCACAAGCTCGCTGGGTTTCTCTCTCACCTATCGCAAAATAAAGCGAGGTTCGCGATGGAAAATCTCTTGCTGTTCGTCCCCATCCTTCTGTTCCCCTTGGTTTGGGTGTTCACCGTTTGGCTGATCACCTTGCTTGGCTGGTCTCGGCTTGCGCGGCGTTATGCTTTGCGCGGCAGTTTCCACGGTCACGTCCGCTCTTTTCAAAGCGGCATCATCGGCGGATTCTCCCGATACAACGGCGTCTTGGTGATCGGTTGGGGAGAACAAGGGCTATTTCTTCACGTCTTTTTCTTGTTTCGGATCAACCATCCGCCTCTTTTGATCCCTTGGGACGAGATCCAAGAAGCGATCTCCGATACCTACTGGTTCACCAAGCGCTTGCGCCTTCGGATGCGCGCTCCTGACGCGCCGATGGTCACGCTCTTTGGATCGGTCACAGATCGGGTCTTGGACGCCTATATGCAAGAGACGGGGCGTTGACTCGTTGGGGTTTTGCGGGGATTTCGGATACCGTATTAGAACTTGAGTTGAACACCGCGCTGTTCTTGTTGGTAGAGTCGATCGAGTTGGATGCGCCCTTTTTTCTGGAGCATGATGTTTCCACCACGGATATTTTCGAGCGCATCGAACTTGCCTTTTGCGGGAGAAGCGGAGGGAGCGTAGGGGGAGGAGGTTTGGGAGGTAGTGGGTTGTCCGAGGAATTGTTTTCCACGGAAGAAGGCGTATTCATCGCCATGTTGCGCGATGATGGTGGCGAGTCCACGCACCCCTTCGACGGTGTAGATACCGCGCAGATCGGTGCGACCGCTGCGGATCTGCCCATCTGTGCTACCCACGACGCGAGTGAGGGCTTTGGGGACAGGGGCGAGGGAGGTGTCTTTTTGGAGGTGGAGTGTCACACGCCCGTCGCTGGCGTCTTGTTGGACATCGAGATGCAGGGAGCTACGAAGAACGATGCCGGAGACTTCGCGGTCTTTGGATTTGAGGACGAGCAGATAAGCGCCGAGGCGAGTCAGGGGGAGATCGATGGTGGTGGTGCGCAGGGCGAATTCTTCGTTCGTGCCGAGTTGGATCTGTTTTTGGAACGTGGGTCGGATGCCTGCGAGGTTGATGCGTGTCACGGTGCTGAGGTCTTTTTTGAGCAAGTAGAGCTTCATCAGATCCACATAATAGGCAAGAAGGGTGGCTTGTTGGATGTTTTGGTGTTTGATCTGGAGGCGGGGCGGCTTGTTGGGGGTGAGGGTCGTCACTTCGGGGAGACGGAGTTGGATCTGGGAGAGATAGCGAGATTGGGCGTCGGCATCGGGGAATTGGGTTTGGATCTTTCGGTACCAAACAAGGGCTTGTTTGTATTGTTGTTGTGCGTGATGGATCTGGGCGATCAAGTAGCGAGCGAGGAAACGGTCGACGCTTTTTTGGGTACCGCCTTTGCCGTCGGGATAGTGTTCTTGGCTGACGCGCTGGAGGAGTTGGAGAGCGGGAGTGTACTGGAGTTCGAGATAATGCGCGTAGGCTTGGAGGTAGTGCATCCCTGCGAGGCGTGTACTTTGGGGATAGCGCTGGGTGATATGCTTGAGGTAGCGGATGGCGGCGGGGCGCTGTTCTTGTTCCATCAGGATGTTTGCGCGTGAGTAAGCTGCGATATCCGCCGATGGATGGGTCGGATACATCCAGACAAATCGTGCGAACAGTCGTTCGGCTTGTTGCAGCCAATGCCGTTGGACGGGGAGCGGTTTGGACTTGCACTTTTCAGCGAACTGATAGACCGATTGTGCGAGTGCGTAAAAGGTTTCTTGGACCACGCGCAGATCGGGATAACGCCGCCACAGCGATTCGATAAAGCTCGAAGCTGCCGCAAACTCGCCTTCTTCTTCGAGGGTCTTGGCGACCTTGATCTCTTGGAGGAAGAGGGCGGCGAGGGTGGCTTGGAAGACCATGAAAGCGCGTTCGTATTCGCCTTGTTCGGCGTAGGTGTGGCCGACTTGGAGGATCTCTGCGAAGGACAGTTCGGTATCGGGGAAACGGTCTTTGAGGATCTCGAAGCTTTTGATCAAGGCGTGGTTGGGGCCACGTTTGAGGGCGATCGAAAGCAAGGCGCGTGCGGTGTGCTTGAGCGGATAAGCGTTAAGCGTGTAGCGTTCAAGCAGCGGGCGCAGGTGCTTTTCGGCGGCTTCGAGGCGTCCCGCAGAAAAGTGCAGCATCCCGATGGTGTAATCTTCGTCGGGCGTGAGACGCCGCTGGGTGCTAGGTTGCTGTCCTTGCGAAAGGATCGTGAGTTTCGACGGACGGCCAAGGCTCAAGCGTTGGGGGATGGCGAAGCTGCGGACGCTGGTGTGTCCTTGGTGGAATTGCCCGGGATGGATGCCGCTAAGTTGGTAGCGGATCGAGTGATGTCTGCCGCTGCTTGGGTAGAGGAAGAAACGGATCTTGCCGCGTTCGATGCTGTAATGCCCGTCGCTTAGCTTGATCGAAGTAGGAGACACATACGCCCCACCCGGCAAGGCTTCTTCGAGGATGATCTCTTCGTTTTGTCCCGAAAGTCGATAGATTTTGATCTGGACGTTGGCGGTCTGTGCCCAAGGCAGTTCTTGGATGGTCTGTCGCCAAGACTTAAAGGTTCCGTGGGCCAAGACCCCGAATCCGCCAGTGATGGTGCGGCCATCGATCTGCAAGGGAGCGGCGGTGACGTAGCGATTGATCTGGTAAGCACCTTTGTACAGTGAGGCGTCGGGCTTGGTGGTAAAGCCCGAAAGGAGCGCTGCATAATGCAGTTTGGCGTTGCCTTCGGGAACCAAGGAGACGTGGAGTGGGCCTTGGTTGGGGAGATGGAATGTCTTAAGGGTTTGGGCGGGGACATCTTGGGAGAGGGTGACTTCTTTCCAGAGCTTGCCGTTGAGGTGGATCGCGACGCGGGTCGGCTTGGTCTGGGCGGGGAAGTGTTGGTAATAAGCGAACAAAGCGCGGATGGCTTGGGTGGTCGCATACATCGAGGCCCAGCCGCGACCGCGTCGTTGGCCGAGCAACCAACGGACACCTTCTTCGAGGGCTGCGTGGGTCGGAGCGATCAGCGAAAGCGCTTCGATGGCAAGCGCCACGTCATATAGCGCGACCCCGTAGATCGGACGGAGCGGATACAGCGAAGAGTGTCGAGGGGCAAGCGGCTTTTGTGCAGCACGCATCTTCGCTGCGATCGGTGCGATCAGTTGTGCGCAAAGATCGAAGCGTTCGAGCTTGGCGAGCAACAGGCTCAAGGAGGCCAAGTTGCGCAAAGACAAGCTGCTGCGGCGGCGCAAGAACTGGTTGATGTAAGTGAACAACGTGCTTGCGTCGGTGTTTCCGTGTGCCATCGCATACAGGATCGCAAGCTTGTTGAAGTCGTCGTTGGTTCCGGGCAATGCGTCGTTTTGGAGGTACTGCAAGACTTTTCGCAGCGGATCGGACAGGTCGAACTGCACCCATTTTTTCTGCACAGCTTCTTGGAGCGTGATGTAAGCAAGGGCGCTGTAAAAGGGAGAGGCGGTGTTGTCTGTAAAGCCCCATCCACCGTTGCTGTATTGACGAGGCAGCAAGGCGCGGAAAAGCTGTTCGAGTTGTGCGCGAAGACGTAAGCTTTGCGGAGCGTTGCCTTGTTGTTGAGCGTCGAGATAGCGCAGTGCAGCGGCGAGGCTGACAGCCCGCAACAGCAACAGACCGGGTACGCCCGCAGCGGAAGGCTGCTTTTCTGCGGCGTGCAACAGCCAAGCGGGGGTATGCGTTCCAAAGCGGATTTGGAAACGGATATGACGCAGATCCCCATCGGCGGGGAGTTGGAGCGCGTGGGTGGTGCGTTCGCTCAAGATCCCTGCTGCACCTGTGGTCACTTCGACACCTTGGGGGATGATGCGCAGCATTTGGGCCGAAGCATCTCTCCAGCGCTTGTGCGGGGAGACGGCCTTGGGCAGTTCAAAAGGTTGATCGCCGAGGACGCCGATCACTGTGAGCGTGGCTTGAAGCTCTTTGTCGCCAGCGCCATCGGTGGAGACTTCACCAAAGAACACTTCGTTGCTGGTTCCTGCGGGCATCTTGATCGTGACGGTGCGGATCTGTCCGAGGGATTGAAGTGCGAGCGTGGCGCGGACGTGTACATCTTGTTGGCTTTGGTTGTGCAGGACGGCGCGGGGTTGGAAGCGGTCGCCTTCGGTAAGGGTGAGCGGCAGCTTGAGGTCACCAAAGACCTCTTTTCGGACGGTCAAGCGGCCTTCGCCTTGGCCTACCAACAGGGGCTTTGCGATGCCTCGTGCGATAATCCGCCAAGTCGTTGTGTTTTCGGGAAGCGGCATCTTGATCACCAATCGGCCCGTTTGATCGGTATGCAGCGCTGCTTGCCAATACGCAGTCGATGCAAAGCGTTGGCGCATTTGATCGGTCTGCATCTGCCCGTCTTTGCTTCCCAACACGACTGCATCGGGGCGGTTGGCTCGGCCTTCGACGTTGATGCTGTTCAGTTCAAAGGTTTGGGGGCGTTGGATCTCGTTGCCGTTGGCGATCTGTTTGTTGTAGGCGCTTTGACGGGGAGCAAAGCGCTGTTGGTAGCTGGGGTAGCGGCGATAGCGACGGTAGCGACGGCTGCGCAATCCACCGTATGCGTTTTGCCCGTAGGAGCCTCCGCGTTGGTAGTAGCCGCTTCCTGTGGCAGCGGCGGAGCCTTCGGGGCGCGAACCATCGCCTGCGGTGGGGTCGAGGTTCGGCTGCATCAACAACAAGGTTTGTGGGATCAGTTTGCTCAATGCGCGGAACGTAAACGTCGAAGAGGCTTGGGTAATCATCCCGAGGCGGTGCTGGGCTTTGTAAAAGATATCCTCAAGGCGAGGCGTCGTGTCGGGAGAAAAGGACAGCAATAACTCATCGACGGCTGCAACCGAAAGCTCTGCTGCTACGGGCTTTCCTGATTGATCGGTGGTGCGGATCTCGACTTCGGCGATCTGGCCGGGGGCATACTCTTTTTGACGGGGGGTGATGTGGACTTTGAGGAAGCGTTGGAGAGCAAACACCGTGTGAGCGGTGTGCATCTTGATCCCCTCAAGTTGTGTCACATGGAACGCAAAGTTCGCTCCGAGCGCATCTTCGGCTTCAAATTTGAACAATCTTTCGCCTTTTTCGAGCACAGGCAGGAATTCGTGCTTGAAGATGCCGTTGGATTCCCATGTCAACAGGGCGGGCCCTGTGCGGCGACTGAGCAGACGGACTTGGATCGTCTCGCCCACAAAGTAGCGGTCGCGATCGCTCAACAAGCGCAAGACTTGTTTGTCTTCTTGGCCGCTGATGTAGAGTTGATGTTCGGCGCTGATCGGATGGCCTTGCGCATCGTTGGTTTGGGCGCGCACAAGGATATTGCCTCCCTGCGCGACAGTCAGCGAATGGCTGCCTTTGCCGTCTTTTCCGACCGATACAACGGCTTGTCCGAGTGGCTTTTCACCTGCAGAGGCGAGCTGAACCCAAGACAGGCGGATGTTTGCAGCGTAGGGCTGATCGGCCCGATCTTTGGCTGTGATGGAGATGTGGAAGCGTTCACCCGCTGCATAGATCTTGCGCAGCGTCTTGAGCGAGAGCGAAAACAGCGTGCCTTGGAGCCAAAAGTTCGTGCTGGCCTGAGCTTGTTCGCCTTGGATCTCGGCACGCATTGAAAAGGCGCGGTCGATATCGAGTTCGCGGGTGAGGAGTGTAAAAGCCAGTTGGCCTTTGGCGTCGGTCTTTCCCTTGTAAGTCCGATCGGCGAAGGTGTAGAAGATGTGTTGGTTGGCGGCAGGCGCGCCAAAACCATAACGGGCTACGATATGGCCTTGGATCGTCTCTCCACGCACATAGACCTTGCGTTTGGCATTGATCGAGAGCAGGTAGCGTGGGAGTGTGTAATGGCGGATATCGAACGAACCCGTGAAGGTGGGGCCGCGTTTGCGGTGCAGCGTGACGGTGTAATTTCCTAGCGGAGCGTTGGCGTCGCTTTGGAAGTGGGTGTGGAGGGTTCCGAGAGCGTTGGGGCGGAGGATCTGGCGGAAGATCTCTTGGCGGTCGGGGTTGGCGATGGTCAGGGTGTAAGGTCGGGTGGGGACGGTGTATTGGTTGTGTTTGACTTCGCGCAAGATCGCTTTGAGTTGGACGCGCTCACCCGGCAGATACACCGATCGATCGGTGTAGATCAATCCCGCATAAGTCAGGCCGGGATGAAAGGGGAGGCTCGTCAAGAGGCTGTGGCTTGCGGCGACGGAGCCTTGATGAAGTGCGAGGACGTGGAGGTCGCTGTGTTTGCGCAGTTTGCGATCGCGCAGACGATACGAACCATCAGGGCCTGTTTTGGCTTCGTAAAGGATCTTGCTTCCGTTGCTGATCAACAGTTGTACGCCTGCAAGCGGCTTGCGTTGGCGCTGATCGATGGCAAACACAAAAACGGTTTCGCGGTTCATCTTCGAGAGGATCTGGAGGTCGCTGCGGATGGCGATGCTGGTGGCTTGGAGACCACCTCCCGAGACGTGCAACAGGGCGATCATCGGGGCTTTTTCGGGCAGCGCGATCTTTTGCTTGACTTGTTCGTAACGGCGGCCCTTGAGCGTGATCTCCCATTCTTTGTCGGGGCGGATCAGTTCGATATCCAAAGCATCCATCCCACCAAAGCGGTGCATCTTTCGGAAGTAGGTTTCAGCGTCGACTTTGTACATCTTGACGCTGAGTTTTTTGAGGTTGCGCACTTCGGCGAACAGATGGCCTTCTTCGTGAGTGTTGAAGATGCGGGGAGTGTGGAGGGTGAGTTCTTTGCGCTTGAGGCGTTGGATCGAGGCTTGGGCTTGGTTTCGGAAGGGCCAGCCTTGGACCTTTTCGTAGGCTTTGATCGCTTTTTCGTAGTCTTTGAGCTGGGTCTCGTAGAGCTTGCCGATCTCAAATCCAGCGCGATAACCGTAATGATCGTAAGGGTATTTGCTGTGCAAGCGCGTGTAGGCATCGATCGCGGGCTGCCAGTGTTTTTGGGCCACTTCGATCTGTGCGAGTTGCCACATCACCATCGCAGCGCGGCCATCCAGCGGATATTGCTTGAAGAAGTCTTCGTAATGA
>CAUJFU010000233.1 GCA_963169055.1 Myxococcota bacterium | reverse complement strand
CTTTTGTCGGCCCCCATGTCCGTTCGCTGCTCGATGTCCCGATACACGGGCGGTTCGCGAACCGCCCCTACGCAAACATGGCCTTGCCTCGAAGACGGATGGAACGAAAGAATCGTAGAGAAAGCACACGCAAATATGCATAAAAAGACGGAGGATACGACCTCCGTGTAGGGTGTGATGAAAGGTAGGGGCGTATGGCATACGCCCTTGCCCGATTCACGGGGATTTTGATCGCTGTGTACGAGCAGGCAACCTGCGGATTGGGTATGAGGCAGTGGAAAAGGGAAAGCGTGAAGAATCAAGCCGTGGTAGGGGCGGTTCGGGAACCGCCCGCGCCTGAACAACGGCCTTTTTCGTATCGGTATGACAGTTCAGTCTCTTTTCTTCACCCGATGCCCGTGGCGTGATACCAAATCTGCCCATGCCAGAACTCCCCCGCTGGATGGGCTTTACAGACGATGTGTCCTTGGGCAGCCACGGGGGGCTGCCCCTACATTTTCCGTGTACGCAATGAGCGGATTTCGAATAATCCGATATCCCAGCGATGTGTGAGCTTTGCACACTCGGTCCATTCGAGAACGTGCCAACGCCATCCGCCCCACCCAAAGCCTATTCTTGGGGAGGGCGTGTGATCACAAGGTTGGGTCGATCTCTGTCCCCATCCCGAAGCATTCGCGGGTCATACTCGTCGGCGGCGCGTTGGACTTGTGCGCGGCTTCCTGTGATCAGGGTCGCATCACCAAGACCGGGATCGGGGTTGTAGAGGTAGTATTGGCCGTTGGCTGTGCGCCCCACCGTCACATAATGATCCGAAGACGTTGAATGTTCGGTGGCTCTCACTCGAAAAGTTGCGGCCTGACCCGACTGGAGTCCTTGTGCGCCGCCACCCATCAACGCTCCAAGATCGGCCTGCGTTTGATCTCGGTGCTGTGGATCAGGGCGTTGTGCGGCTTGGGCGCTTGTAGCGCTCCCCATGCTGCGCCGCGCAAGCTGCAACAATTCGCCATCATCAAAACGCGAGCCGTCTCTTGTCCCTTCCCCCTCCCCTGCTCCCGCTTGGTTGCGAAAGAAGTATTCTTGACGCGACGGATTTTGGGGATCAGGCGCAGACATCAAGGTATAATCCCCCGGCCCACGGTGCGTTTCCATCAAGCGTCTCAACAATACCTGATCCCCCGCAGGCAATTCGCTATGCCCATCCCACTCACGCAACCGACGCCAAGAAGCTTGTGATATAGGCCCGGAGCCAATCGCCTGATCGTAACGCAGCATAGTCTCTCGATCTCCTGTTCTTCTCGCTGCGTCGAAAGTGCCGATGATATCGTTCAGCTCGCCTCGTGCGTCTGCGCGTGTGTTCCCCGCCCGATACAGCAAGCCTTGTGCTTCGTTGAGTTCTTGGTAAGTAATCCGACTCGCCGAAGGATTCGCTGGATCGATATGGCCAGCGATCTCTCTCAATCGGGAACGCTCACTCTCGATCAGACTTGTTCCCGGATTCTCTGCGGCCCGCGTCAACATCGTTCTGGTGGCTGTTGGCCCCGACATCACCGAAACCCCCAAAAGATTGGCCGCTCCACAACGATCTGGCGCGTTTGCGTCCGCAGCGCCCCCCGCTTGGCTCGGACGTTGCGTCAGATGACCCAACACTTGCTCAGGGCTACGCTGCCAACGTGCTACATCAATCGGTCCTTCGCTCGATCGCACCATCCCATCCGTACGCACCCCCATCGCTCCTCCTCCGCGCCCTGTCCCCAACGCATGCGACGTGCTGATCTGATCGCGCAAAGACGCCGAAAGCGCCGTCGCGTTGGCGTTAGAAGCATACGAAGGGGAACGAGGCGAAAGCCCACCACCTTCGGGTAAGATCGACGCTCGTTCGCTTTGAACAAAACCATCGGCCGTTGCTCGCGAACTTGTTTCTGACGAACCGCGCAACATCGATGACTCTTGTACGGTCGGGCTTGTTGTCGTTGTTTGCGCAACAGCCGATCGTTCGGTGGTCTCTGTTGGCCTCTCGCTCGTGGGTGTTGTGTTGCGTTGTGAAGGCGTGTTCGGGATCTGCGCTTGTGGGCTTCGCGGCCCCAAGGAAACGTGTTTTGTGCTCATCTCGCCCTCCATCTTTGTCCCTCTACCACAGACGCTCTCTCGCTATCTCGGTACGACGGGGATTCTGCTGCGGTGGGGTGGGTGTTTTTGTTTCGGTTGCTATTCGATCTGACATCGCGGCTACACACTTTAGCACCCCATGCGAAAGACTGCCACGACAAATTAACGCTTGAATTTTCATATTCGTGCGGGGCGTTGCCACAAGCCCCCTGCTCGTATAGTCTACCCGCTCGTTTGCGCTATATTCCCCTACCCAACGGAGAGGATCGCATGGAACCCACGATCTCCCCATCGACCGAGCCATCCAAGACCAACGAACCCACGCCCGATCCATCCAAGACCAACGAACCTACAACCGATCCAGACACGTCTCTCCTCGCCCCCGTCTCCGAAAACATCCGCCAAGATGCGGCCCCTTGGTGCTTTCGCATCCGCGATCTGGGCAAATGTTTTGGCGCACACTGGGCCGTTCGGAACCTTTCGATTACGCTGCGTCACGGCGAAGTGTACGGACTTCTCGGACCCAACGGTGCAGGAAAAACCACCACCTTACGTATGATCGCTGGATTGATCGAACCCGACGAAGGCAGCCTCCAACTTTCTGGCGTTGATCGCGATGCAGCCCCCCTCGAAGCGCGAAAAAAGATCGGTTTTGTCACAGGCAGCACAGGGCTTTACCAACGCCTTACACCCATCGAGCTTTTACACTTTTTCGCCAAGCTCCACGAGATCCCCGAACACGAAGCCCAACGCCGCATCGACGAGCTGGTCGAAGCTCTCGCCTTGCACAGCTTCGCCAAACAACAAGCCGCGACCCTCTCCACCGGCCAGAAACAACGGGTCAATCTCGCTCGCGCTTTGTTGCACCAACCCACGCTGTTAATCCTTGACGAACCCACCGCAGGACTCGATATCATCAGCGCAGACTTTATCCTTCAGACCATCCAAAAGGCCCGAAAAGACGGACGTAGCGTAATCCTTAGCACTCACATCCTGACCGAAACGGAGTTGCTCTGTGATCGCATCGGTGTCCTCTTTGGCGGAAAGCTCGCCCAAGAAGGCTCTCTTGCACAACTCTTCCAAACCACCCAAACCCACAGCCTCGCCCAAGCCTTCCTCAAGATCATCCAACAAGCCGACCCACTCGCTGCCCCCCATGCCTCCGCACACATGAACCACACCACGGAGAACGCACGATGAGATGGCCGATCGTACACACGCTTTGGAAAAAAGAGATGCTTGAGATGCTGCGTGATCGACGCACCATCCTAATCATGGTTCTCTTGCCGCTCGTCCTTTACCCTGTCATCGGCATCATCACCAGCCAAGCACAATCCGCTCACGTCCAAAAGCTCCAAGCCTCCCGACTGCGCGTCGGTTTGGTGGGCGCTGCTCTTCCTGCGCCCCTGATGCAAAAACTCTTGCGAAACAACGAGCTTGAACATATCCCCCCCTACGCTTCTTGGAAAGAACGCCTCGCCCAAAAACAACTCCACGCTATCCTCGACACCACCTCTCCCTCCATCCCCTCGACACAATCCGCCTCAACGCAGCAGGCCGCCCCACCAAAGAGTCCCTCCGCATCCTTACCGTCGATGCGTCTTACCGCACCTCCGCCTTACACGATCCGCGTGATCTACCTGTCCACATGGGATGCTTCTCGCACTGCATCTCAGCGGCTCCAAGATATCCTCCGCGAATTTCACCACGAAGCCCTTCAAAAGCGCCTCCAAGACTACCGCATCGCACCTGCTTTTGTGCAAGTCTTTACCATCCAAACTCAAGACACCGCCAGCGCTCAAGCCCGTGGGCGCGACTTGCTTGGCACCATGCTTCCTTTGTTGCTGATCATTATGACCATCGTTGGGGCGCTTTACCCTGCCGTCGATCTCACCGCTGGAGAAAAAGAACGCGGCACTCTCGAAACGCTCTTAACCGCCCCCATCACCTCGCTTGAGATCGTCACAGGGAAATATATCACGATCTTCTGTATCTCCCTTACAACGGGCCTACTCAATATGTTTTCGCTTTGGCTCACCTTCAGCCAAGGTCTGCGGATGCTTACAAGCAACCGTAAACTTGCGATCGACATGACGCTCAACCTCCAACATTATCTCGCATTGATCGGCTTTTTAGCGCTGATCGCTGCGCTGTCTTCAGCGGTCATGCTCTCGATGGCAAGCTTTGCTCGCTCCTTCAAAGAAGGCCAAAACTACACCACGCCCGCCTATATGCTTTGCTTTATGCCCGCCTTCCTTGCCACCTTGCCCGGGGCCAAACCTTCGCTCACCAGCGCTATGATCCCTTTTGTCAACGTTGCCTACGCCATCAAAGGCACCATCAAAGGCGATCTTAGCTTGGATTATGCCCTACTCACCGTCTTTTCGATGCTTGTTGTCACGGTCGCCTTTTTGCGCCTTTCTGCGATGATCTTTCAAAACGAGCAAGTTCTCTTTCGCGAAGGCGATATCTCTTGGCGTGGCCTGTTTTCGCAAAACAGCGCACACCCCCAACCCCTCCCAAGCATCAGCGACACCTTTTTCTTGCTCAGCCTCCAGTTCACGTTGTTCTTTTATGTCGGCTTGAGCCTCCAGCAGCGAAACATCGCCTTCGGTACAGCGATTACGTTGTGGGGTATCTTTTTGTTGCCCGCTGTTCTTTGGGCGCGCACGCGACACCTCGATCTCAAAGCCACCTTTCGCCTCCAACCGCTGCCTCTCCAACAGCTCCCGCCGATCCTGTTGATCGTCTTGGGTGGGCTGCCGCTGGTTTTGATCCTCACCTATTACACTTCGATGTGGCTCTTCCCCGATTGGCTCGAATTTGCCCGCAAGATGAACGAATCCTTCTCTCTCAAAAGCTTTGGTATCAGCACACCCGTCTTTTTCTTGATCTTGGCCCTCTCTCCCGGGATCTGCGAAGAGGCGGTATTTCGGGGCTTTGCACTCTCTTCTTTCCGCAAACGCCTCTCCCCACAAATCTCCATCGCCCTTTCTGCGTTTCTTTTCGCAGCCTTTCACCTCAGCTTGTATCGGCTCTTGCCGACCTTTCTTCTCGGCCTTGTCTTTGGCTGGCTCTGCTGGCGTACAGGTTCGCTGTATGCTTCCGTCATCGCGCACACACTTCACAACGCTCTCAGCCTAGCCATCGGCCTTTTCTTCGCCAAAACCGCCCTCGCACGCTCCCTCGATCAACAACCCGCTCTTTGGTGGCTCCCTCTCGGTCTGATCCTCTTTGTGACGGGCATCGTCTGGCTCCATCGCATCGCTCCTCCCCCACAATCCGCAAAAACACTGTTGTCCGATCCACATACCTAATTTGTTTGTGTGCAAGAGCACAAGGAGGCCACATATGGGTACAGCCCATCGTTCGCTTGATGCCCGATTACAGCACATCGGCTTTGGCGACAAAGTACCAGCCCACCCCATCTAGCCGATAAAAAGCGTACAGTTGTTTGCGCGAAGCGTTGACCTCTTCAAACATCCCCGAACTACCCGTCCCCATCGCTTGCAAAACGCTAGGCTGCGAAAAATAAGCCGTCGGTGGTGCGGGGGGTTGTGTTGTGGATGGCTCGGAAAACCACAAGATGATCCGCCCGTTTGGTTCGAGAAGATAGCTTTCTCGAACTCCCATCGCTTTGGGCAAACGAAGCTGTGTTGGGGTGATCTGTGTCCGTGCGAACCGCAAGCGCAGTGCGGCATCCACGGACAATAGGCGGTTTTCGATGACGTTGGCTTGGAGGGCTGTTGCCGTCAAAAGGTGGCTGATCTGCCCTTCTCGTTGGCGCGCATATTCGAGGGCTTGGTAACGTTGGACTTGCCCCAAGATGATCAGGCCCGTCGTGAGCAACGAAAAGCTCAACAACACGATCAACGTCATCTGCCGATGTTTGAGCAGATACCGTCCGATCTGTTGCAGCGGATTATCGGGGCGCGCCAACAATGCTTCACCGCGCAGATAGCACCGCAGATCTTCGGCCAATGCTTCCACCGAAGCGTAGCGATCTTCGCGATCCAGATGTGTGGCCTTTTCGACGATCGACTGAAGAGACGATGGGATGGGTTCGGCGCGTAGGTGTTCCATCGGTGCGATCTGGCCTCGCATCGCTTTCGCCAAGATCTCTGCCGCCACATAGCCCGTGATCGCAGGGCGCAAGGTGATCAGTTCAAACAAGATCAGGCCCAACGCATACAGATCGCTTCGCCCGTCCAACATCGGGTGCAAACCTGCCGCTTGTTCGGGCGACATATACGGCGGTGTCCCCAAGATCTGACCCGCCAACGTCTCTTCAATGCTCGGTTCGCTCGTATCTTTGGGCGTAATGATCGAGTGTTCTCGTTCCTCTTGTTGCATCAGTCGCGCAAGTCCCCAATCCATCACATACACTTGGTTGTATCGACCGATCATCACATTCGCGGGCTTGAGATCGCGATGGATCACGCCCTTGCTATGGGCGTATGCGACCGCATCGCACACCTTGATAAAATGCTCGATCCGCGTCTCCAGCGAAAGCTCCCGTGGTAAGGGCTTTTTTTCCTCGTAGTGCTGAACAACTTCGCGCAACAGTTGTTGTAGTGTCCGTCCTTGCACCAGCTTCATCGCGTAGGCTGGCTGCCCTTCTTTGGTGTATTCGAGGCTGTACAGCGGAACGATGTTGGGATGATCAAGCTGCGCGGTCACTTGGGCCTCACGCAAAAAGCGGTGGCGGATCACATCTTTGGACTCGCTCACATCGTGGAGTTGCTTGAGCGCCACTTTGCGATGCAGGCTTTCATCACGCGCCAAAGAAACCACCCCCACCCCGCCCCGACCGATCGCCCCCAACACACGATAACGCCCCACCATCGAAGGATCCGCTGAATGTTCCCATGTATCGCGAGAACGTCCTTGTGTTCGGGGTTTTGATGCCGCCCCCGCTTTCTCTTGTTGCGACAAAGAGATCGCCGCGATCTCTTCTTCGGTTCGGATCTCCGCCTCTACCGCAGCGATCAAATGATCCGCATGAAAACGACCACCATACGGCGAACCTTTGAGACCACGCGTATCCAGCGTTTCTTCATCAGGAGAATTCCCTTCCTCTTCCCAAGAGGCGCGTTGCTTGGTGTCGAGATCCGTTTCTTCTCGGTCGATCTCCATCACCACACGCCGCGTCCCTTCCGGCCTTTCATCTGTATCTTCGAGATGATCATGGACAGGCAGCCGCGTAAACTCCACCAACATCTGATCCGCCACATAAGGATCTTCGTCGGCCCCTCCCTCCAAAAAAACCTCGATCCGTTCGTTGCCGTGGATATCACGAAACAACGACTCCGAGATCCGTCCCGTCCGCCAAAGCTCTGTCACAAAGTCATCCAACCGCCGAGCCCCACGGCGTGCGCAATCCTCCGCGTACAATCGCTCCACCGACTCCCCCAACTCTCCCGACAACAGCACGCGCAGCCGCTCCCACTCCATGACTCTCCCTTTCGCCTTTTTCTTTGCTTCACGGCACCCCAAACGCACCCATCCTACAAGGACTTTCGCAAAGAGCAAGAGCCACATCGGACTGTTTTTGAAAGCGCAAGGGCCGCATTCCACCGTTTTTGCAGAAACGCGAAGCAAGACAAAACATCATGGGCGGGACGCGAGGGAAACAGAGAGTATGGGGGAAAGAGTTTCGAGGGAGACGAGAGAGCAAAGAGTTTCGGGGGATAGTAGCGAGGTTCGGGGGGGATTAGAACGAGAAGCTCATCAAGGGGGCGCTGCCGACAGTGGGGAAACCACGAATCATCGAGCGGGACTGAGCATCGATCATCATCCCTTCATCGCGGAAATGACGGCGACGGTGCATCACCCGCACTCCACGACGACGATTCAACACATGCAACACCACCGTAATGATCGGTACGATGTAGCCAATCCCCATCAGAACACCACCGAGCGCGTACATAATCGC
>CAUJFU010000232.1 GCA_963169055.1 Myxococcota bacterium | reverse complement strand
CCCACACCACCGAACCGATCAAGCACCTGATCCCCCTCCCCTCCACCGCCCCCACACCACCGAACCGATCCATCGCCGCTGTTTCAGTCCACACAAGTCTCTCATCCCTCAATCCCACGGGCGCTCGTTTGCTTTGATCTCTTGGCGTTCCGCCGCGTTTAATCCCACATGCGTCACCGTATAAGCCGGACATCTCAAGGCTTCCGCGATCTCATGCCCAACCCGCGCCAATACATCCTCGGTCTCGCACAATTCGGTGATCAAGATCAACGCAGGCTCGCCGTCAGGTGCTTCTGTCTTGCTCACCCCAAACGGGCGCGCCCATAGATGCAAACGCGCCAGATACGGCTGCCAAAAGGCACGCGACCGCAAAAATTGCTCCTGTATCAAAACCATCTCTTCTTCCGAAACTTCGGGCAAAAGAAACAAGATCGCTGAAAACATCAACTCTTGCGGATATTTTTCTCGCAGACTCATCCAATCTCTCGCTTCTACGGCCTCTTGAGACAAGGTCGTACATCGCAGACAACCAACGCTCGCTTCTGCGGTCTCTTGAAACCAAGGCCACACCGTTGACAACCAGCGCACCGTGCGCAACATCCTCTCCAAAATGCGCTATGATGCAATACACCGCTGTCTCTGGCAAGCCGCAACCCAGCGCACCGACCCTCACGTCACAGAAAAGGCGCGTGCTGGAGGCTTCGCTCACGACCTCCCTACACGCAAGTCCAACAAGGAGTCTTTCGGATGATCAAACTGCCCGCACTGTGCGGATACCTCGACGGCTTCCTACAGATCAAAAACTTCCGCGATATCGCGCAAAACGGACTCCAAGTCGAAGGAGCCGAAGAGGTCCGACATATCGCCGTGGCTGTCGATGCTCGCCAACAAACGTTCCAACAAGCCGCAGCTTGCGGAGCGCAACTGTTGATCTGCCATCATGGCCTGTTTTGGGGGCGCAGCGAACTCCTTTGTGGAACACACTATCAACGCATCAGAACGCTGATCCAGAACGATCTCGGGCTGTATGCGGCCCACCTCCCTCTTGATGCTCATCTTGAAGTCGGCAACAACGCAGTCCTTGCACGCGCTCTCCAACTCCGAGATCTCGAACCTTGGGGTGATTACAAAGGACAGACCATCGGTATCCGTGGGCGTTTGCCTCGCGCCATCAAAACGACAACGTTTGTCGACCGCGTGGCACAAACACTCCGCCCCTTCGATGGATTTGCTAAGCTTTTCGGCCAAGGCAAGCCCTCCATCCGCGAGATCGCGATCGTCACAGGCGACGCTGCGATGGATATCCATCAAGCCGCCCAAGATGGAATCGATCTACTGCTCACTGGTGAAACCAACCATGTTGCAGCGGTCATGGCCCACGAACTCCCCACCTATCTGCTTTGTGGGGGGCACTACGCGACCGAAGTCTGGGGCGTTCGCGCTCTCGCCGATCACCTGAAAGCCCGCTTTGACCTTCAAACCACCTTTTTGCATCTCCCCACCCAAGTCTGAGACCTCGTCAAACGCTCCGAATCTGCGAGCGTTTGGGTTCAAACCACCTTTTTGCATCCTCCCACCCAAGTCCAAAAACCCCAAGGGAATTTCTTTGACAGGTCATGCGTTCTCCGTCATCCTTGCCACACGACGAGGCCAACCCAACTGCGTCAGTCCTCTGAGAATGCTTGTTTTCTTTTGTTTGAGGAGTAAAGAACCATGTCACTTTATGCCGTTTTTTCTAACATCCGCGCCTCTCTTTCCCTTTTGTTTGCCCCGTCCTCCCGATACTTCCGTCCTTTTGCGCTGCTGACCTTTTCCGCCTTAGCCCCCATGCTTGCGGGATGTTCTGTGAATGTCAAAGGCATCATGTACATCCACAAAGAACCCGTTGCCCGCTACATCGCCGAACAAAAGCCCACAGGCAAAGATGCCCTTGTTAAAGAAAAATTCCAAGAAACCCTCAAAGAAGTCCCTGACGGAGAACGCATCCTTGGCGGCTTTTGCACCAACGAAGAGATCGCCAAAGAGATCGAGATGTTGCGCGGAATGACCCAAGCCTGTCATCGCAAACTCCAAAAGTACCAACAAGACGGCAGCTACAACGGAAACGTCTATGTTGGTCTGCTCGCAGGCACGATCGGCGCGGGCCTTTTGACCATCACTGCCGGCGTCCTCGGCGCAATCAAAGCCTTTGGCACAGATTCCGAAAACATCGGTGGGTGGTTGGTTTTGGGCTTTGGTGTTCCGACTTTGGCGCTTTCGCTGGCCAACAGCATCGGCGGTTTCAACTACCGCTACCGCGAAAACCACCGCCAAGCCACACGCCTCGACAACTTGATGTGGACCATGCGCCTGCGCCTTGGCGTCGAAGTCTGCAACGCCCGAAACGTCGAACGTGCTCGCGTCAAAGTCGCCAACATCCGGCACATGATGGAGATGACCTGCTCGGAAAACTTTAGCGATGATGGAACCTACCGCCCCCGCTAACCCCCAACCTCTTCGCCCCGACACGCACCGCACAACCTTGCTTCTCCAATGCCTGCGCTCCTTGACATTTGCGGCAATGGCCCCATAAGAAAGGGGCCTTTGAACTGGCCTTTGACCAAGGAGACGATACGATGGGTTTCTTGAGCAATCTTTTCGGCGGTTCCGAAGAAAGCTTTGTCAAAAAGCATGTGAATCGCATCCTCAACAAATACGCCCAAAAAGAACTCCGCGACGAGTCCTTTCACGCGCTTGCCCAAAAAGCAACCCCTGCCTCCATCTATGGGCTACTACAGCGTTTTACTTATGATCATCCTGAAAGCATCGTCGACGAAAACGAAAAGTACAAAGTCATCGCTTTGCTCGAGTCCCTTGGATCGGAGATCGTCGGAGAACCCCTGCGCCGTTATCTAAAAGAGCAAAACCAAGTATCGATGGCCTTGATCGCTCTCGAAAGTATCGAAGGCCCCGAAGAAACAGAAGCCGAGATCATGCGGCAGCTCGCACAGGCCGATCCGAGCGACAATTGGAGTACAGAACGAAAACTCCAACTAATCAATCACCTCGATAACTACGACGCGATCGAAGATCCCTCCATCTTGTTTGCTTTTCTTGACGACGTGAACGACGACGTGATCTTTCGCTGCATCGATATCCTCGAAAAATCTCTGCAACATAGCGAAGAACTCCGTAACCAGATCCGCGAACGGCTGGTACAACAACTCGCCCACGAAGACACCAGCGCACGCATCCGCGCCCGAATCCTCGACCTTTCGATTCAATGCAAATGGTACGTGGGCGATCTGCGCAAAGAACTCGAAGAAAAACTACCCGACGGCTACTTCTTCGACAAACGCGGCCACATCAAGGTCCGCGAACGCTCTTAAACACGACCAGAGATCGACAGAGGGCGTTTCTGCTTAGACGAAATCCACCCACGGCGTGACCGCAAAATGTGGGGGCAGCAAGGTGTGATACGATATCCGAGCGATGTGTGATCGTAAGATATTGCGTAGACGCCCGATTCTTGGGCAGCCACAGGGGGCTGCCCCTACATCTTTACGAGAACGCAACGGGCGGATTTCGTATGACTGCCCAACCACAGGGCATCTACAGCGGATCGCACCTCCCCTTCGTGTACACTTCTCTCGGATGTCGTATTAGCCGACAAAGTCTTTGGGGATCAAGGGTTGGTTTTTCATTAAGACGGCAAATTCATGGGCAGGAAGGGGGGGACTAAAGAGGTAGCCTTGCAAGCGATCGCATTGGATGGAGCGGAGGTAGTTGAGTTGGCTGCGGTTATGGACGCCTTCTGCGACCACCGTCAATCCGAGACTATGGGCCAGAGCAACGATGCCTTTGGTGATGGCGGAGTCTTCGGGCTTATCGGTGAGATCCTTAATAAAGGATTGGTCCACTTTGAGGATCTGTACGGGGAAACGCTTGAGGTAAAGCAAGCTTGAGTATCCAGTACCAAAGTCGTCGATGGCGATATGAACGCCCATCGCGTGCAAAGCCCGCATTTTTTGACGGGTCGCTTCTTCGTCTTGGAGGAAGATATTCTCTGTGATCTCTAATTCGAGCAGCGATGGATCAAAGCCCGTCTGTTCGAGGGTACGCGACACCACTTCGACGAAGTTGGCGCGCAAAAAATGCCACGGCGAGATGTTGACAGAGACCATCAGGCGGGGGAATCCTTGGGCTTGCCAGACCTTACATTGCCGACAGGCTTCTTGGAGCACCCACTCTCCGATCGCAACGATCAAGCCCATATCTTCGGCGATGGGGATAAAACGCGCAGGCGAGACCAGCCCGAGATCGGGGTGTTTCCAGCGCAACAACGCTTCCATCCCTGCGATGCGGTAATTGGTGGAAGCCGGTGTGGCATGCAGAGTTTGCTGCACCAGAAAGTTCACAGGGATCTCGTTCACGACCTTGACTTGAGGCTGATAATACAACTCGAACTGCCCGCGCTCGATCGCCCGACGCAGGCTGTTTTCGAGAGCGAGTCGTTCAAACGCAGCCACGTTGAGCGCGGGTGTGTACAAGTGGAAGGTGTTTTTGCCTTGTTCTTTGGCTTCGTACATCGCGCTGTAGGCGTTTTTGAGTAGCGTCTGAAAGTCTTCGCCGTCGATCGGATAAAAACTGATGCCGATGCTTGCGGTCAAGAAAAGCTCGTGGCCGTCTTTTTCAAAGGGTTCTTCAAGGCTGCGCAACAACATCTGCGCGCTACGCACCGCAGCTTGGGGTTCTTTGAGCGAGGGTATCATGACGGCGAATTCATCTCCGCCCAGACGCGAGATGCTTTCGTCTTGACGGATCGTTTCTTTGAGCCGCTCGGCAACGGAGAGCAACAATTGATCGCCAGCGGAGTGACTAAAGGTATCGTTGATCCGCTGGAAGCGATCGAGATCAAAGCAAAGCACCGCGACCATCTGGCCGGTCTGTCCGGCTTGGAGAATAGCTTGGCGCAGGCGGTCTTGAAAGAGCAATCGATTCGGGAGGCCCGTCAATGCGTCATGTTGGGCGAGATGTTCAAGGCGCTCAAGACTGTATTGAAGTTTTTCTTCGGCTTCTTTGCGCTTGGTGACGTTGCGCGAGATGGATTGAAGCCCGACCACATGGTCCTCTTGATCCAAGATCGGTGAGAGCGTGGTCTCAAACCACTTGTATCCGCCCTCTCGCAAACGCGACCGCGACATCAGCGTCACTTTTTGGCCTTGAAGCACTTGTTCGTGCGAGCGTTGGATCATGACCCGATCTTCAGGATGAAACAGCACATCATACAGGTTGACGCCGATCAATTCGGAGGGAGCAAACCCCAACAATCGCTCACACGAAGGGCTCACATAACGAAACCGCCCATCCACGTAGTGCAGCGCCACCATATCGCTTGCATGTTCCGTCACAAGGCGAAAGAGCTGTTGCTCTCTGCGCAGTTGTTCGAGTTTTTCTTGTTCGAGGGTGATATCTTGCAACACGCCATAAATCAAGGTGGCGTCTGCATCGGTGGGATGGGGTTCGGTTTGTGTAAACAAGCGCATCCAACACAGGGTGCGATCGCGCAGATACGCACGAAAGTCCAAACAACTGCGCGTTCCGATCGGCAGATCGCGCAAAAAGCCCTCGACCAAGGGGCGCTCTTTGTCGTAGACCCAACGCAAGATCCGATCTGGATCATGCGCTTTCTCACCCACCTCGATGCTTTTCTGGTGGCGATGGTCTTTGAACCACAACAACCCAAGTTCGGCGCCCTTTCGATGAAACTCCATCGTGTACGCAGAAAGCAACCCTGCAAGCTTTTCGTAGTGCGCGATCTGAGGCGTCGAGGGGCGTTTGTTTTCCGTCATGTTTTTGCACGCAGGCCGTAAGTGGTTTGTCAACAAAAGACACAAAAGAGCCGTGTCACCGCCCTTTCCAAGACGGTTCACGCTTTTCCAGAAAGGCCGCGATCCCCTCCATCGCATCTTCCGTTTGGATCAACTTATACAGGGCAGCGGCCAATTCTTCAACAGCTTCTTCAAAAGGGCGCCCTGCAACCGCACGCATGGCGCACTTGCCTTCTTGTTGAGCCAACGGCCCGCCACCCAACAAAGCCTTGAGTACGCCCTCCACGGCTTGATCCAAAGCCTCGGCAGGAACGACTTGGTTGACGAGATGGTACGCAAGAGCTTCTTGGGCGCTAATGCGTTCTCCACACAAGATCATCCGCATCGCGGCTTTGCGCGGCATGTGCTGCAAGATCAACGGTGAGATCATCATCGGAAACAATCCCACACGCACTTCGGGCGTGCCGATCTTGGCGTCCTCTTGGGCGATCACGATATCACACGCCAACATCAGACCCATGCCACCACCCAACGCAAGGCCATTCACCCGCGCCACCGTGGGTTTTGAAAAAGATTGCATCACTTGGAGCAGTTTGGCATACGCTTTGGTTCCTGCGGTGGGATCGTCCCCTCCCGAAAAGCCAGACCCTAGATCTGCTCCTGACGAAAACGCCTTCTTTCCTGCGCCTGTCAAACAAACCACGCGCACCGTTGGATCTTGTTCTAGCGACACAAACACCGAAAGCATCTCTGCGATCAAAGAATCACTGAGCGCATTGCGCCGTTCTTCTCGGTTGATTGTCAACCACGCCACACCATCCGCACGCCGTTCACACAAAAGCTCTGTCATACCGCTTTTTCCTCGGATTCTTCTTGTTCATAGGAAAGCTCTGTCACGCCGCTTTTCCCTCGGACTCTTCTTGTTTTGGGGCGTCTGCAAAGTCCACCAGATGCTGACCCGCGTTCACTTGCTCGCCTTCTTTGACCAAGATCTTTTGCACGATGGCTTCACGCGGCGCATACAAGGTGGTTTCCATCTTCATCGCGCTCATCACCAACAGCTCTTGGTTCTTTTTGACCTGTTGGCCTTCTTTGACCAAGATCCGCACGATCACCCCGGGCATCGGCGGCGTGACATGGGCTTGATCTCCTCCCGCCCCTCGCCCTCGACGGCGTGAAGCATCTTGGAGGGTGTATTGTTGCCCACGAAAGAACACCGTCTTTTCCGAAGGATCGCTGATCACGCCGAATTGATGGCGCTTTCCATCGACCAATGCAGACAGACGCCGATCAGGGAGGCGCGTGGCTTCTACCTGATAACTGCGATCCCCCACCTGCATCACAAACCCGCCATCTTCGCGCTTTTTGACCAACACTTCGTGCGTCTCTTCGCCCACCTTCACTTTGTACTGCATCCCTATTCCTTTCCACCGTCCAACCTGCGCCTGCGTACGATACGCTGCTCGACTCAATTTCCAAGACGACCGCTCTTCGGGGTGACTTGTCGCCAAAAAAGCCGTGTTCGCGTCTCTTCAAGCGACAGAGTCGTCTGTGTAAAAAAACGATCGATCTCTTCGCCCCTCTCGGGGTCAAGGGAGCCGCGCTCCCTTGCGGGGTTTGGGGCAGCGCCCCAGCAAACCGACCATTCACTCCGATGTTCTTTGCAAAAGCCCGATTATTCGTTCATTCGCCAAGATCCAAGCGTCTGCCAAGGTGAAGGCGGCACGCCCTCGCCGCCCGAGCGCGCACTCGCCGCGTTGTTTGCGACAGGAAACATCTCATCCAACACATACGCGATACAAGCGAGATCCACGTGGTCTTGTGAAGGCTGCCAGTTGGAAAAGTGATCCTTCAAAAAGTGCGTGCTGAGTTCTCCACGCCCAAAGGCTTCGTGTTGCATCACATCGATCAGATAAGCCACAGGCGTTTGAATCCCCAAGACGGCATACTGTCGCAAAGCCTCGATCATCCGTTCGCGTGCAGCTTCTCGGGTGGGTCCATGCACGATCAGCTTTGCAAGAATTGGATCGTAGTACACAGGCACTTCGACCTCAGCATAGACGCCGATGTCGTGGCGAATTCCCGGCCCTTGGGGTAGATGGATCTGGCGGATCTTTCCCGGACTGGGTGCAAAACCGTGGGCTGGATCTTCGGCGTAGATCCGACACTCAAAAGCATGGCCTTGGGCGCGGATATCTTGTTGTTGGAGCGTCAACGGTTGGCCTGCTGCGATCTCGATCTGCAAACGCACCAGATCCAGCCCTGTGACGGCTTCTGTGACGGGATGCTCGACTTGCAAGCGCGTATTCACTTCCAAGAAATAAAAATCGCGGGTTTGACCATCCAACAAAAACTCGACCGTTCCCGCGTTGACGTAGCCTGTTGCACGCACCACTTGGACCGCCGCCTCGCCCATCCGCGCACGCAACGCCTGATCCAAGATCGGCGAAGGCGTCTCCTCGATGATCTTCTGATAACGCCGCTGTATCGAGCATTCTCGTTCCAAAAGATGGATCGCATGGCCGTATTTGTCTGCGAGGATCTGGAACTCGATATGGCGGGGTTGTGCGATGTACTTTTCGACATACACCCGACTATCGCCAAAGGCCGCCATCGCTTCGCTTGCCGCTTGTTTGCACGCAGTATCAAAGTCTTCTGGACGCTCGACGATCCGCATCCCTTTTCCACCGCCGCCCGCTGCCGCCTTGATCAACACAGGATATCCCACTGCGGCAACGGCTTTTTTGGCCTCTTCGGGATCTGTCCCTTCCAACAAAACCCCCGGAGTCACGGGGACGCCACGCGACTGCATCAACGCACGCGCCACCAACTTGTCTCCGAGCTGCTCGATCACCCCGGATGATGGGCCGATGAACACAATCCCTGCATCTTCGCATGCCTTTGCAAAAGGCGCTCGCTCCGACAAAAACCCATACCCGGGATGGATCGCTTCGGCTCCTGTCTTGCGCGCCGCTTCGATGATCCGATCGATCCGCAGATAACTTGCTTGCGGCTCCGACTCGCCGATGAATACGGCCTCGTCCGCTTCCAAGACGTGCAAGGCTGCTTTGTCTGCCGCCGAATACACCGCCACCGTCGCGATCCCCATCACTTTGCAAGTGCGCATCACACGCACCGCGATCTCTCCTCGATTGGCTACCAAGATCTTGCGAAACATCCGCTTGTTGCTCCTCTTCTCGCGCTTCCTCGACTCGTCTTGCGCTGGCTTCTTGTCCGAGAACATCTCCAAAACGCGAAGCTCACATACGAAACACACCAAATCCCGAATAATCCGGGATATCTGCATTGAGCGCAGCCGCAAGCGAAAGCGCCAAGACCTCACGAGAACGGGCAGGATCCACCAAACCATCGTCCCACATCCGCGCCGTACTAAAATACGCGTTGCTCTCTTCCTCGCTGGTTTCGATGGTGAATTGGCGCAACCCCTCGACTTGTTCGGGTGGAAGAGGCGGCTCGCCGTCGCGGATTAGCTGATCTTGTTTCACCGAGATCATCACGTCCGCTGCTTGTTCGCCCCCCATTACTGAGATCTGCGCGTTCGGCCACATCCACAAAAATCGCGGACTATAGGCCCGACCACACATCGCATAATTGCCCGCACCAAACGAACCACCCACCACCATCGTAATCTTCGGAACTTCGGCCAAGGACACCGCAGCCACCATCTTGTGGCCTTCTTTGGTGATGCCTTCTTTTTCGTATTTGCTGCCGATAATGAAGCCGCTGATGTTTTGCAAAAAGATCAAGGGGATCTTGTCGCGGTTGCAAAGCTGAATGAACTGTGTTCCTTTGCGCGCACTTTCGGGGAACAACACTCCGTTATTCGCCAAGATCCCCACAGGATAACCGTGAAGGTAGGCCCAACCGCACACCAAGGTCGAACCGTACATCGGCTTGAATTCCAAAAACTCGCTGCCATCGACAACGCGTGCGATCACTTCGCGGCAGTCGTAGGGAACACTGAGGCGTTCGGGGATAACGCCGTAAAGCTCCTTGGGATCGTAGAGCGGGGGTTTGGGGGCGCGCATCGGCAATGCGCATTTTTTGGTGGGTGGTAAGCGGCTGACGATCTGCCGAACGAGGCGGATCGCATCCGCATCATCATCCGCTGGAAAGTCCGAAACGCCCGATATCGCGCAATGCGTGTCGGCTCCCCCCAACTCTTCGGCGCTGACGATCTCGCCCGTTGCAGCGCGCACCAACGGCGGCCCCCCCAAAAAAACGGCCCCTGTATTTCTCACATGCACCACATAGTCGGACATCGCAGGGATATACGCACCACCCGCCGTGCAAAGGCCCATCACAGCGGTCACTTGGGGAATGCCCATCTTGGACATCCATGCTTGGTTGTAAAAGATCCGCCCACCGTGTTGCGCGTCTGGGAAAACTTCGGATTGCAGCGGAAGGAACGCTCCCCCCGAGTCGATCAGGTTGATGCAAGGAAGGCGGTTTTGCATCGCAATCTCTTGCAGGCGCAGGCTTTTTTTGACGCCCATCGGATAGATCGTGCCGCCTTTGATCATCGCATCGTTGGCATTGATCATCACTTCCCGCCCTTCGACAACGCCGATCCCACCGATGATTCCTGCGCTGTACACGCGCTCATCGTACATCTTCCAAGCCGCCAGCGCACCGATCTCCAAAAATGGGCTGTCTCGATCTAGCAGCAACGCCAAACGCTCTCGCACAGGGAGTTTTCCTTGGGAGACGTGTCGCTCATAAGCCTTCGGCGAGCGATCTGCGATCGCTGTTTGAAGCTCTTTGCGCATCCGCGCTACTTTTTTTCCCATCGCTTCTGCGTTGCGCTTGAACTGGTCGCTGCTTGTGTCTACACGCGTCTCTAAAACATCCATCGCCGCACCTCCGATCGCTTGTTATCTTGGCCTTTGCGCAGTGTTGCCTTCTCCGACTTTTCTGAACGCGAGGATTTCTTCACGGATTTGCCCGCGCTGTCAAGACAAAGCAACAGCACGCTTGATTTCCCTCGAACTTACACGGTTGGTTTTTGTGGGGTTTCACCCTACGCCCCACGAGAGGGCGAAGCCCTCTTGACCCCGTATCGGCGAAAAGATCACTGGTTTTTACACAAACAGCACTGTCGCTTGAAACGGCACGAACACAGTTTTTTGGGGGCGACTGCGGCTCGTCTATTTCTTTTTTTGCGGTCAGTTGGGATCGCAAGGCCCCTCGCAAGGCGAGACGATCTGACCGCCTTCTTTGAGAAAGTCGACAAGGGTCTGGATCACGTTTTCGCGATCACGGATATCAAAATGCACCGAATTCACGGGGGCAGGGATGTTGGCATCGGGCGGAAAAGGCGAAGGGCGCGGCCCAAATTGGAGATACCCCCATCCAGCCAACGGCCCAGTTTCTTGAGGAAGGCCATACACAGGCTCAAACGCCGACACCAACGAGGGGATCTGCATCGTACGCATCAGCAATCGTGTGGTTAGATTGTTCACAAGGGCATCACCGATGGCCTCGTGATACATGATGGTTTTGGCGGGGACACCGAGCTTTTGGGGTTCATTTTTGAGATAAGGAGCAAAGGTGATGGGGTCGATCTGATCAAAAAAAGGTTGAAGCATGGCAAGATAAAGCTGTCGTTCGATCGGCGAGGCGATGCTTTCGGAGAGGACTTGCACAAACACATCAAAGACTGCCGAACGCGACATCAACAGCGTCCATCCTCCGCCGCCTACGTGCAAAGCTGCTCGTTGAATGTCCGGTGTCAAGGCCATCAAGGTTCCGCCTTGGATCGCGCCGTTGGAAAAACCCGCATAATACAGGCGCGTCGGATCGATCATCGGCTTGCCGTCGCGTTGAAGCTGCGGCTCGTTGACCAAACCTGCCTTCGCTAGGCGGATCAGCGCCAAAAAATTCATCTGTGCTTGTTGGAGACGACCGACCAAAGTCTTCATCGTTCCCATGTCATCAAGGATATTCATGGCCGTCGTTCCGAGGTCTGCAAGCGCCATCCCGATCCAATCCGTCCCGATCTGCACCATGCACAAACGCTGCGCCAGCTTTCGCGGAAACTCCTTGGTCATCTCGCTGCGCGCTCCTCCGAACAATCCATGCCCGAACACCATGATCGGCACAGGGCCTTGTTGTTCTAACACGCAACGCGGGATATGGATCTGCAACGGAAACGCCGCCTGTTCGCGGATCATCGGCTTTCCGCTCGCATCGCGCTTGATCTCGCCCTCTCCGTCTTTGTCACTCGTCAAAAACGAAGGGACCTGCATCGTCCCTTGCAGCAAGCGAAACAGATAGCGGTCTTTGGCGGTGTCGGGTTCTGTGGTCTGCTCGATCTTGTACGAAGGACCGGAGCTTGGGAGTGCAGCAAACAACGTCTCACGCATCCCTAGCATCTCTTCCAACAAGGGCTGATCGGGAGCCGTCTGAAAGCTCCATGCCAAGGCTACTTGAGCAACATCCACACCTGCTTTGGAGACGCTTTGCATGGTCTGATCATGGAGTTCTTTGACACGCGGCCACGGCGCAGGCGCAAGCTTTGCTTTGGCCGCATCGACCTCACGCGCCCAACGAAAGCCCGCAGGAGAAGCGATCTCGGCCCCGTTGGTGGTCTTGACGCTGCGCAAAAACACGACAGCGTAGCGCGTTGCAGGCTTTAAACGCACCATCACACGGACGATCACAGCTTGCGCGTCCTCTTGCTTTTTTACCCCTTGATCGACTTCGGCAAAGATCGCAACACGCGCTCCTGTTTCCATCTCGATCAATTGCACGGGTGAATCGGGCTTTAGGCTGCGTTCCGCTTCTTGGCTCCCGATCAAGGAGCGGGGATCGACGCGGCCCGAAAACTCCGCCAAGATCGGCGTCATCGGGCTAAAACCCCGATGTTTGGAAAACAACGCCCCTTGCACGGGTTTTCCTTTGCTGCGTTGAAACGGCAAGACCTCAGGATAACGAAGTTGCGCCTCTCCTGTCTTTTCCTCTTGTTGAAGGTAAAAAGACGATGGATAGGGCAACAAGCACAACCCTTGTTGGTATGGATGGCAACCTGTAGCGATCGTTGGAGGCTCGCCGTTTTGACCCGCAGTCGTACAGCCCCCCCAAAGCACCGCCAAACCAAGGCCCATCATCCAAAGGCCCTTGCTCCAAAGACATCGCACCAAACAAAAAAAGCCTTTGTGGGGACGTTGTGGGCGAGACCGCTCAAACTCACGAAAAAGCCGAAACATTCGGAACATCAAAGCCTCTGCTTTCTTGTCCCTCCCCGCACAGCGAGACATGGTGAGCATTTGCGTGGAAAGGGCCGACGCATCGCGCCGATATGAGTGGAAAGGGCCGACGCATCGCGCCGATATGAGTGAAAAGGGCCGACGCATCGCGCCGAGGTGTGAGGAGATCAGATGCAGATCGATCCAACCCCGCTGATGCTGCGGCAAGCACCGTAGCTGATGCAGTAAGGTGTGCTACAAGTTCCGTTGGTGCAGGTTTGTCCAGCAACGCAGTCTTTATCGGTGGTGCAAGTGCCTTGGCAACGCTCGACACAAACGCCTGTTTCGCACTTTCCGCTGACGCACTTGAGTCCTGTTGGACATTGTGCATCGGTGGTGCAGGAATTCGATGAGGTGGTGCGCAAACATTGGTATCCTTGCGTTGCGCAGGGCTTGTTGTAATCCGAAGCCGGGCAAGATTGGAGACAGAAGCTATCTCCTGTGCCTGCTCCTGTGCAGACCATCCCTTGGTTGCAGGCGATGGCTCCACCGCATTTGGAAAACAGCGTACCTGTGGGGCGATCCGCATTCAAACAAGCGCCGCGTGTTGTGCCTGTTTGGGCGGGTTCGCACTGCGTACTTTTTCCCGGGACGATCGGGCAAACCGTCAACGGACCGCCGACGACGCAGTTCTTGTAGCAAACGGACTTGGGATTGACAAAGCTGATCAACAAGCACGAATGACCGGCGATACAGCGTTGTTGAGCATCGGCGTTGTTGCATTCTTGGCCGAGAGTCTTGGGGCCGGGCGCGGGATCATGGCTCACCCACAAGATCGCGCTGCTTGTGAGGTTGTTGTTGTTTTCGGCGACCACTTCCATCGGGAGGCTATCGTAGGGCTTGCCGCTTGGGTTGACGGTTGCTTTATAAACGCCGTTGGCGCTGGAGGTCCAAGCCATTGTCGTACCGTCCACATTGAGCTTGACCGAACCTGT
>CAUJFU010000231.1 GCA_963169055.1 Myxococcota bacterium | reverse complement strand
GCCCAAAAGGCGTCCCGATAAGGCGATATCCGCCCGTACATTGCCCCAAAGGCATCCCGATAAGGCGATATCCGCCCGTACATTGTCCCAAAGGCATCCCGAGAAGTTGTTGGATATTTTGTGGGTTAGCTCATCTCGGCGAGACTGGCGAGATCGGGTCGGATGGGGAGATCTTGGGGGAGATAACGAGCGAGGTCATTGGCCATCGGGCCACGGATATCGAGGTAGGGGTAGCCTTTTTCGCCGACGAGCAGTTCGACAAGGGTTCCGTCTTCGCACAACCAGCGGCCCATCTGGTTGGGGGGCAAGTTTTCGGAGGCGGAGGGGGTCATCTGCCAGATGCGCAAGACGCGCTTGACTTCGGCGAGTTCAAAGTCTGGATCGAGATAAAGGATGCTCTTGCTTTCGCTTGCGAGGGCCTTTGGAGTGGCGGGGATGGGCGCGGAAGCGGAGAGTCCAAAATCATGGCGGGGTTCGTCGAGTGTGGGTTCAACGGCTCTTTCGATGGGGGTAGCGCGTTGGCCGGGGGACGTTAAAGCAGAGAGGGAGTTGTCATTGTCATCGGGAAAGAAGCTCAGGGTTTGTTTGGGCGAATAGGAGCGGGTTGTGGGAGTGAAGGCAGCGGGCTTGGCGGGGGGTTCTGCTTCAACGGAAGAGAGGGGCAGATCGTCAAAAGCCGAAGAAACAGGACGAAACGAAGAGATCTCTTCGGTCGGTTTGGCTGGAGCGGCGCGGGGAGAGGGAGGTGCGGGGGAATCGAACGGGATCTCCAACGCGGGAAGTTGGGGGGTAAAGGCGCGTGGAGGTGGTGCGGAGGGAGGTTTAGGCAAGCGCAACGCAGAAGGCCCCTCACGGAGTTCTTGAAGTTGACGCAACCGCTTGCGGCGTCCGCTGGATTCAACGAGAGAGACGACGATTGCGAGCAGCGCGACAGCGAGAACCAATCCACCGGCGATCATCACGGTGAGAAGAAAGGCATCCATCGAAAAGCCTCCGAGTCTACATGCGTTGGGTTTGTTTCACTGCTCGTCCGCCCCGAAGGACGAACGCTACCTGATTTCAGACGGTGTTTGCCGAGGGAGAAGGCATCCCCTTCAACCAAAGAAGGGCGCTCGGCAAACAAAAGAGCAAAGCGCAGTACAACAAGAAGAACAGACTATAGCCCAAGACAAGCCGCAAGCCAAGAAGCCCGCAAACAAAAGCACCACATCGATCCAAGAGATCGCTGCAAAACGTGGGTATTTTGGGCCAGACGCGCCCAACGGTCAACCCTTTCTTCATCCGCCATGCGTCACCCGGTGAAAAAGAAAGACGTGTTCGCGGGGTGACATTGTGTTGTTGTACAGAAGACAGGTCTTGTGTATAGGCATGGAGGTGTCGCGCAACAACAAACCAAGCGAGAGACTCCGCCCCCCAAATCGAAGGAGGAAGCCACCTTGTCGTCTCAAACGCCGCTCCAAGTCGACATGGAAAAGTTGACACCCATGATGCGCCAATACATGGAAGTCAAAGTCCAATACCCCGAAGCGATCATCTTTTTTCGAATGGGCGACTTCTTCGAGATGTTTTACGAGGATGCAGAGACTTGTTCGGATGTTTTGGGGATCGCGTTAACCAGCCGCAACAAGGCGGGGGACGAGGATATCCCGATGGCGGGGATCCCACACCACGCACACCGAAGCTACATCAATCGGCTCGTTGAAAACGGCCATACGGTGGTGATCTGTGATCAGGTGGAAGATGCAAAGCAAGCCAAGGGGCTGGTTCGGCGCGAAGTGACGCGGATCGTCACACCCGGGATGGTGCTAGATTCGGATGATCTAGACTCTCGCGCCAACCTTTACATCGCATCGGTGTTTTTTGCCCGAAAGAGCAGCGGATTGGGTTGTTTGGATCTGACAACAGGGGAGTTTCGTGCAACGGAGTTGCCCGCAGAAGATCTGTTGATGGAGCTTCAACGCATCCAACCTCGCGAGATCTTGATGAGCGAAGATCAAAAAGAGACTCCGATCGCGGATGAATTTGTGGCACGCCTCGACAAGTTGCGTGTGACGTGGCGCGAAGGACGGGAGTTTGCGTTGCGCGAAGGAGAACAGCGGTTGTGCCGCCACTTTCAAATCGCAAGCCTCGAAGGTTTCGGAATCATCGAAATGGATGCGGGTGTGCGCTGTGCTTCTGCCCTGCTCGGTTATGTCCAAGAAACCCAAAAAAGTGACCCACCCCACATCGCCAAGCTGGTGCCTTACCAAATCCAAGATTACATGATCCTCGATCAATCGACACTTTCCAACCTCGAGATCTTGGAGAGCATGCGTGAGCGCACACGGCGCAATGCTTTGTTTGGGTTGTTGGATCGCTCGGTCACAGGGATGGGCGGTCGAAAACTCAAGCAATGGCTACTTTACCCGTTGATCCACGAAGATCGGATCAATCGACGCCTCGATGTGGTCGAGTGTTTCGTGCATCAAGGCATGGCCCGCGAAGATCTCCGCGCCTCGCTCAAATATATCGCCGATATGGAACGCCTCAACGGAAAGGTGTCTTCGGGGATCGCTTCGCCCAAAGACCTTGTTTCCTTGAAAACTTCGATCGAGGCCGTCCCACAGATCCTCAAGATCCTCCAGCCTCTTCACGACCAGTCAAACGACGTCCTCACCCCTTTCCTCAAGATGGATCCGCTCGCTCACGTCGCTGCCGATATCCGACAAGTCCTCAACGACGATGCTCCCGCTTTGATCAAAGATCCCGGCTTTGTTCGCGAAGGCTTCGATCCTGATCTCGACAAACAGCGCACTCTCGCCCGTGACGGCAAAAAAGGGCTCGATCAGATCATGGAGGCCGAACGCCAAAAAACAGGCATCCGCTCGCTCGGTCTCAAATTTCACAAAAACCTCGGATACTCCTTCTCCGTCACCAAAGCCAACCGGCACCTTGTCCCCGATTACTTCCGCCGCAAACAAACCCTCGTCAACGAAGAGCGCTTTACCACCGAAGAACTTGACGATTACCAGTTGAGCATCTTGGGGGCCGAAGAACGCGCATGGGAACTCGAACAAGAACTTTTCTTTGCTCTGCGCACCCGTGTCTCCGAGCACAGCGCAGCCATCGGCAAACTCGCCGATCAGCTCGCCACGCTTGATGCGCTCTCCACCTTCGCTGAAGTCTCCGTCCGCAACGATTACACACGCCCCACCCTCTCCAACACCTCCGAGATCCAGATCGAAGCAGGCCGACATCCCGTCGTCGAACAGATGCTGCCCACAGGTGGTTTTGTCCCCAATGACTTGTCCATGCACCCCGAAAAAGGGCAGTTTATCTTGTTGACTGGACCCAATATGTCGGGAAAATCCACGATCATGCGCCAAGCCGCATTGATCGCCCTCATGGCCCAAATCGGCTGTTTTGTCCCCGCCAAGTCCGCATCCTTGGGCATCTGTGATCGCATCTTTACTCGCGTCGGTGCCTCCGACAATCTCGCAAGCGGCCAGTCTACCTTTATGGTCGAAATGACCGAAACCGCCAACATCCTTCACAACGCCACCTCCAAAAGCCTCGTCATCCTCGACGAGATCGGTCGGGGCACCAGTACCTTTGATGGGATATCGATCGCGTGGGCGGTCGCAGAACACCTCCACAACCGCACCCAATGCCGCACCTTGTTCGCCACCCATTACCACGAACTCACCGAACTCGAACACAGCCTCCCACAACTCCGCAACATGAGCATCGCTGTCCAAGAACAAGGCAAAGATATCGCCTTCTTGCACCGCCTCGTCGAAGGCGGAACCAACCACTCCTATGGCATCCAAGTCGCTCGCCTCGCTGGAATGCCCGCAAGCGTTGTGCGCCGTTCTATCCGTATCCTCGCCTCTCTCGAAGAAGGAAAACTCCCCAACACCGAACACCTCGGCAACCTCCGCCAAATGCAACAAACCCGCAACCAAATGTCCCTCTTTGCCCCTGTCATCGTCGAAGAAACCACTCGCTCCTTCCTCGAAGACGAACTCGATGATCTCGACCTCAACGGCTTTTCTCCCATGGAAGCCCTTCAACTTCTCTACAATTGGAAAAAGCGCCTCTCCGAACCCAAAACACCTTGATCACAAAGACGACTTCGCGTGCTGCTCGATCGTGCGGTCGTACCAGACAGATCAACACAGGCGCTTGACGCTTTGGCCCAAGATATCGCATCACTTCCATCCAACCAGCGCACCCAAGCCAAATCAGCGCACACTACCCAAACGCGGCGCTGCGGGTTTCACCTGCGATGCGTTTGGCGGTGCGGTTCAAGCCTAGGTCCAAACGCAACACGCCGCACGGGTTCACCCCGTCGCCTTGCTGCATCCACTCACCACGCAAACGCGGAGGCAACCTTGAAACACCTGCGACACAAGTTCCTATGGTTATGCTCCCTTGGCCTCGTCCTCTTGTTTGGCGGAAGCCACGCAGTGATCGCCCAAGATGCCGATTCTTCTTCTGCCCAAACCCCCGTCCCTGCAGCCATCCTCGCACAAATTTTCCCGGGACAAACCATCACCCCCGATCAACTCCCCCAATATCGCAGCATCCAGATCGATCTCAATGGCGACAAGCAAAAAGAATGGGTCATCGTCTATAACCCCAATCCCACCGCCAAAAAAGAGGCCCCCAAACGCAAAGGTTGCCTCTGCCCCAAACCCACCCCCCAAGGCGACGCCAAAACCCTCGCCATGATCAAACAAGTCACCGAAGCCCTCTCCAAACACGATGACTACCTCTACCAGATCAAGATCGAAGGCAAAAAACGCAAAAACCTTCATATCTGGTATCAACTCCAAACCAAACCCCCCATCAAAGAAACCGATCTCAGCTTTCAGATGGTCCGCACCCTCGGCAGCAAACTCGGACGTTGGAAACGCTGGAACCTCAACGATATCGTGTTCGTCAACGTCGACAACAACAATACCTACAAACTCAACGCTTGGCGCACCAAAAAGATCGCCACCGCACCACCCCGCAAACGACAATCTTTCTTCGATCGCTGGTACAAACAAACGGGCGAAACCGACATCCCGCTCTGCCCATGCCCCAAAGTCAAACCCAAACGCATCGCCCACAAACCCCTTGAGATCATCGTCGCCGCTGAGATCCCTTCCCCACCCGCCGCCAAAACCGAACCCAAGCCCGACGCACCCAAAGAAGACGACGCACCCGCCGCTCCCACCGGACCCAAACTCGAAGTCATCGGACGCCTCCAAGCCGACAACATCGAACTGCGACCCCTCAACTCCGACGGTAGCTTGATCGCCCTCCAATGCGAAAACAACCTCAAGCTCGGCACCATGCGCAAACAAGAACAATCCTTCTATACCTACGACCCGATTAACAAAAAATTAAACACCATCCTCACCCTCACCACTTCCAAAGAAGGCGAAGAATCCGATGCCGCTGGCCGTCAATGGGCTCAATTCCGCTTCCAAAATATGGATGCCGACGCCTGGCTCGAAATGATCGTCGATCACTATTACGAAACCCCCAACTTCAACGGCCTCCTCGGGCGCACCATGTACAAGTTCCACAACGGAACCTACCAACCCCTCAACCAAGCCCGTGGCATCTTGAGTATCACCACCAGCAGCACTTGGGATCGCGTCGCACCCAAAGGCAACGATGCCGAAAAAGCTCGCCTCGCCATGCGCTCTCGACCCCAAAACCTCGCCGATGGCTTCCGCGATACCATCTGGGTCGCCAACAAAAGCCCCCGTGGCATCGGCGAATGGATTCGCCTCCAATTCATCAAAAGCCGCAGACTCCTCGGCGTCGCCATCTCCGCACAAATCCCCTCCCAACTCAAACACGTCGCCGATGAATACTTCCCGGGCGGCGAACAAAGCGCCCCCCGCCTCGTCGCTCCCTCCTATCTTCGCATCACCACCGCAGAGTCCGCTCGCTACGAGATCGCTCTCCAAAATGGCCGACCCTACACCTTTTTTCGCTTCCCCAATCCTGTCGAAACTTCCTTCTTGCGCATCGAAATCCTCCAAGAATACCGCGATCCCCAAGGCCGCACACAACGCCTCACCCTCCCCGAAAAAGAAAACTCCCTCGGTTTTCTTGGCGAAGTCGTCCCCGTCTTTGACGAAGTCACCTACACCGCCTCTTCTTTCCAATCCCAAGGGGCCGAAACATACGAACCCCAAAATGCCGGCGATAGCCGCGACGTCACCGCATGGGGTGAAGGCCGACTCGACGATGGTATCGGCGAATGGCTCCAATTCCTTCTCCCCATACCCCAAGAACTCAACGCCGTCTCCATCACCAACGGTTGCCGACGACCCGGCGAACGCTACATCCTCAACAATCGCGTCAAACAAGCTCGCCTCACCTTTTCTAACGGCTCCACACAAACCGTCACCCTCAAAGACACCGACGCCAAACAAGTCGTCACTTTTCGCAGCGTCAAAACATCCTCCGTTCGCCTCTCTATCCTCTCGGTTTACAAAGGAAAACTCGGCCACCTCACTTGCCTCACCGAGTTCCATCCCGGCCGCTGATCTCTCCTCCGCAAAAATACCCCCTTTCATAAAAGATGGATCTGTGGATAATCCAACTTCCGTGTCGCGATTCGCGTACAGATCGCCTTGTGAACCCACGATGGACTTGGCATCCCGTCTGATCGGTCTCCAAATCACCCATCCCCCCACAAGGCTCTCTACGCTCGAAACCGCACACATCCTGATGTTCCAACAACGGCAGTTCGGCCTTCAGGACGAGCATTGAAACTGCTCGACGAGTCCTCGATCGTTCTCTCCCTGTAGCGTCCGTCCTTCGGGGCGAACGAGCATTGAAACCACCAGACGCGCATAAGTGGACATGGAAAAAAACCCAACAAACCCATCCTCCAAGCATGCTTCCTAAACCAACGATGCCTCTGTGTCGCCTTCCCGACCGCCCAAAGCGCCCGG
>CAUJFU010000230.1 GCA_963169055.1 Myxococcota bacterium | reverse complement strand
CTGTTCAAAAAACTCAACAAAGGGGTTGGGTTCAAGCATCGACATTTGTACCTCCTCGAAAACGTTTTGCATCCCAAACATCCGCGCCAAAAAGAAGGCGGCGACCACCAAGAGATCTTCTCACCAAGCGAAGCCCATCCTTGCGAGGTGTTTTTGTACCTTGGCTTCGAGGGAGTGGGTCTGTTCGGTCAGTTCGGGGAGAGTGTGTTCGTAGCGTTCAGCGAGTTCTTTGATGCGCTGGGTGAGTTGTTGACTTACACGATCCAGTTCGTTGTGGATGGCCTTGTCAAGGGCGGCGAGCCATTTGTCTTGCACCACCAACACTTTCACCTCTTGCTCTGTGAGGTTTGGATAACGTTCGTAGACTGCCTGATCAAGTTGAGCCTCGGCTTTATTGATTTGCTTCTTGAGTTCGGCTTGTAGCTCGGACTTTGTAAGCCATTGCTTGAGAATCTTGCGTTCTTCTTCGGCGTCGGGGTCGTCTTTGAGTTCCTTCAGGCGAGCGTTGACGTTGGCCTTGTTGATGCTATCCAGTTCGGAGAAAGCCCCTTCTTCACCGCTGTGTTCTTCTTCCATCTCGACAAGTTCGGCGCTAACGGTCTCCAACTGGGTGTTGAGAGCTTCCATCGCGGCTTGTTCTTTGGCGTAATGTCTCGCCACCATAAGGGATTTTGGGATGAGGTCACACGCCCAACCCTTGTCTTTTTCTTGGCCTTCCTTCTTTCCTTTTTTGATGATCTCGGTGATGCGGTACGTTTTGGCTTTCCATCCGTCTGCTGCGATCATGTAGGCGTCGTCTTGCATCGACTCTTCCCACGCATCCATGAGGTGTTGGTAGATGGCGTAAGCATCGACTAAGGGTTCGCCTTTGAAGTGTTGTAAGAGGCTTTCTGAAAGGGAGGCGATCAGTTGTTTGGGGTGGAATTTGGGTGGGAGATGTTCGAGTGTCGAGGCGGTTTGTGCGCGCCACACGCCGAAGTGCTGTTTGATCTTTTGGACGAAACCGGCAAATTCGGGATGTTCGTGGATGGTGCTTTTGATGGCGTTCTTTTCGACGCAAAGATCGAGGTAATTCGGGCGGCGAGGTGAAAACAAGGTCGCCCTGAGGTTGGGGCAGATCTCCCAATAAGCGCGGAGGGCGTCGATATCTGCGGAAGGGATGCCGCCTTGAAGATGTCCGTTGATATCTTGGCGATCTTCGGCGGCTTGGTTGTCGATGTAGCGCGGTAGATTCAGGTTGAAGTCGTTCTTCTCGATCTCGTCAAACGAGACAAATCGGGCATATTGTGGGACGTCTATTCGACGGCGAAAGACATCGACAATCTTGTGGATATCACGAGCGCGCAAGCGGTTTTTGGGGCCGTCTTTGATGAAGCCGTTGCTTGCATCGATCAGAAAGATGCCTTGGCGGACGGAGGCTTCGGCCTTGTCGAGCAGGAGGATACAAGCGGGGATGCCTGTTCCATAGAAGAGGTTGGGGGGAAGACCGATGATCGCTTGCAGATAACCATGTCGGATGAGTGATTTACGGATCTCAGCTTCGGCGTTCCCACGAAACAAAACGCCATGAGGCAGGATGCACGCGCCTTTTCCGTTTTGTTTGAGAGAGCGCAAGATGTGCAAGAGATAAGCATAATCGCCCTGTTTTTCGGGCGGAACGAGCTTCTGCTCCTTGTTGGGATCGTTCGTTTGTTGTTCGTCCCACAGGAGATCCATGTGAAAACGTTCGAATGGGTCTGTTTTGGGATCGAGACCCGTGCTCCAGCGTTTGTCCGAGAAGGGCGGATTGGAGACCACATAATCAAAGGTCCTGAGGTGATCGCCGTTTAAGAACTTCGGATTGGCAAGGGTGTTGCCTTGTTTGATGGTGGCGGTGGGGTTGTTGTGTAGGATCATGTTCATGTGTGCGAGGGTTGCGGTGCTAACGTCTTTTTCCTGTCCGTAGAGTGTGACGTCTGTTCCGGCTTCATCAGCGACTTTCAAGAGCAGGGAGCCTGATCCACAAGTGGGATCGTAAACGCTGGTTGCGGCGCTGGTTTGGGCCTCTCGGATACCGAGTAGTTGTGCGATCAAGCGGCTAACTTCGGCGGGTGTGTAAAACTGGCCCTTGCTTTTGCCGCTTTCTGTGGCGAAGTGGCGCATCAGGTATTCGTAGGCATCACCGAGCAGATCGTCATCGCTTGCGCGATTTTTGGAGAAGTCGAGTTCTTTGTCTTCAAAGATGGCGATCAAGTTCGTGAGGCGATCCGCCATCTCTTTGCCCGTTCCGAGCTTGTGGTCGTCGTTGAAGTCGGGCATTCCTGCGAGCTCGTTTGCTTTTGCGAGCGGTGCGATCACTTTTTTGTTGATCTGGTCGCCGATGTCCTTTGTTCCCTTGAGTTTTACCATGTCTTGAAAAGACGCGCCTGTCGGGATCGTGACAGGAGCGTAGGGGTCGTCTGCGTGCTTGTCGCTGACGTATTTGATGAAGAGCAGGGTGAGGATGTAGTCTTTGTACTGAGAGGCGTCCATGCCGCCGCGTAGCTCGTCACAAGAGCGCCAAAGAGAAGAGTAGAGTGCGGACTTTTTGATGGCCATCGGTTGAGTTTCCTCCGAGTGTAGGGTTGAACGGGGAACTCTGATAGCACAGTCTTGTGGGGGAAACCAGAAGGGGTGGTGTGTGGGGCCTTGACTTTTTTGGCGACATGGAGTGCTTCGCCAAGCAGTCGTGTTGTTTCCCAAAAAGCCGTGTTCGCACCACCCCACGCGGCGCAGTCGTCTGTGCGAAAAACGTCCGATCTCTCCGCCAACACGGGGGTCAAGGGGCGATAGTCCCTTGCGGGGCGTGGGGTGGAACCCCACAAAACACGAATGGCTGTGTGATTCTCAACGGGAAGTTTTGACGGAGAGAAGATGCTGCGGGGGGGGTTATTTCGAGGGAGGGGAGATGAGGAGGGTGTATCCGGGGCTACGACCGAAGAAAGCGGGTTGGTACATGAGTTCAGCGCGGGCGGGCGGGTAAGTAAAGGTGCCTTGGGTGGTGGCACGAGCGCGGAAGTAGAGGGTGTGATCGCCGCTAGGCAGGATCTCGAAGAAGAAACGGACGCGGTCATCGAGGTATTCGGTGTGCGTGGGTTTGATCGAGTTTTCTTCGGTGCTGGCGGCGTCTTTGCCGGAGGTTTGGAGGTTGGGGTTCATGACTTCGAGTCCGGCAGCGAGGGGGACTTCGATGGCGACGTGGTAGAGTGTGCGATCGGTGAGGACGCGAACTTGCTCTTGAAGGATGCTGCCAAAGGGAACGGTTTTACGGGCTGAGGGGAGGATCTCGTAGGTGCGTTCATCTTCGCCCTCGGCGAAGACTTGGGTTTGGCGTTGAACGGTGAGGCCGCGATTGAGGGCGGGGAGTTGGGCTCCTTGGGTTTGGGGGATGTAAGAGATACGAGCGCGGACCCAAACAGGCTTGGCAAGGGCGGTTTGGCTTTGGAGGCGGAAGAGGGGGAGGGCATCGGTGGCCGTTTGAATGGAGGCGATATCTTTGTCTTTTCCGAAGGTCGCGGAGTTTGTCCAATTGGCGGCCAAGAGGGAGGGCGTGGATTGGAGGACGACTTGTTGTGAGGGCTGGGGTCGGTTTTGGAGGTAGGCACGCAAAGCGACGATGGCTCGGGCATTTTCTTGTGTGCTACCCCAAGACATATTGCCTGTACCGTCATCGCGCCAGCCATAGCCGAGGCGTTGAGCGACCCGCTGATCGAGGAGCGCATCTTTGAGGGCGTCAAGACGGGGATCTTTGGCGTTTGCGGAGGATAGGGCTTCGAGAAGCCCCGCAAGTGTGCGAGTTTGGCTGGAGAGGTAATAGTCGTACCAGCTTTTTCGGAAGAAGTAGATGCCCCAAAGAGCGTATTGCTGTTGGCTGTCTTGACGCAGATCCATGCGCGCCCAGAGTTCGTTGCTGAGTTCGGTGATGCGGCTGCTGTGTCGGGTGCGGTCAAGAGCCATCGCCAAGAGGACGCGGGTGCGTGCGAACAAGTCGATGCCGACGTTGTTTCGGCTTTCGTGGAGCCGTCGCAGGTATTCGGGTTCGTGGTGTCCTGCGAGAGCGAGGGAGTAAAGGAGTTCGCTGCGGGATTCGTGTTGGTAAGCGGCATCGCGCCAAGCATAATCGGAGCGAAGAGCGCGGCGGAGGGCTGCGATGGGCTTGTCGATCAAGTCGTTGGGGACGTTGATTCCGGCGCGTCGGGATTCGATCAAGAAGGGCAGGATATAAGCAGTCAGGGAGACATTTCCGTTGGAACCCGGCCAATAACCGAACAATCCGTCTTCGCTGAGGACGCTAGAGAGGTGGCGGATGGTGGAACGTACGGCGGCTTGGGTGCGTTGCGAGTTGGTGTGTGAGAGCGCAAACTGGCGCATGGTTTGTTCGAGCAGAACGAGCGGATAAGCGCGGGATACGCGCTGTTCGGTGCATCCGTAGGGGAATTCGAGAAGGCTGTCGAGCGCGGCGAGCGTGCGGACAAGTTCGCTGCGTGTGGCGGCAAGGATCTCGATCTTTCCGCTGCCTTGGCGGATGGCTTCGGGCCATTGTTGGAGCAGCGCAAAGGGCGTATCGAGCGAGGAGATCATCTGTTCACGAACGACAAAGACACGGCGTGTATCGGGCTGTACAGGGACAGGGAGCGAGAAAGCGTCTTGTTCTTTGTCTTTGTGGCGTTTGACGTGGAGTTGGACAGTCACTTGTTTTTGGAAGCGGGTGGGGGTTGCCATCTCAAAGAAGACAGGGACGGCTTTGTGTTTGTCGAGTGAAAAGGGACGTTTGCGTGCGCCAACGATATCGAGTCCTCGTGTGGTGAGGATCGCGGTGGCAGGTCCACCGTCGCCTTCGGATACACGGGCGATACCACCCGAGACAAAGCGGTCGCCCGGGCGAACGAAGCGGGGGAGGGTGCGCTGCACCATGACGGGGAGGTTCACGAGCAAGTTGCGGTGGGTGAAACCGAAGCGCTGGTCTCCGCTTGCGGCGACAGCGCGGACCACAAAGGTGGTGAGATCATCGGGGAGCTTGAATCGGACTGTGACGCGGCCCGAAGGTCCGACCTGAAGGGCGGGATTGTAATAGGCAACGCTTTTGAAGTTGCGCCGAATGTTCATGCCTTGTCCGCCTTGGAGACCTTCTTGATCGCCCCCGGGGGAATCAGGACGGCGTGCGATGCGTCCGATCACAAGGTTGCGTGTATCGCGCAGGCGGATACGTGAGCGGCGTTTGGAGACAAAAGCGTCGATGGGATCGAGCTTTCCTTCGCGTCCAAGAGACAGTACAGCGCGATCGACCGCCCAGAGGGTGACTTCGCCAGAGAGGAGATCTTTGTTGGGGGAGCGCAGGGCGACTTCGACTTCGACCTCTTGGCCGGGGCGAGCGCGTTCGGGCATTTTGAGGGCGACCATCACGAGGTTTTCGCGTGGGCTGACAGGGATCTGGATGCTAGAGGCGACGCTGCGGGGCCTTCCGGGATCGACGCCACGGCTTTTGGGATTGGCGACGCGGCCACGCATCAAAAGCACATGGATCGGGAGGTTGGGGGCGAAGCGTTTGTGGATCGGGATCTCGATCATACCTTGGCCAGCGCGGATATCGAGCCATTGGTAGCGGGTTTTGGCGGGGTCTTCGATAATCACGAGCGCACGGGCGGTTTGGAAGGGGCTGCGTACAAGGATGCGGGCTTTTCCTCCGACGTGGTACAGCTTTTCATCGAGTGTGAGTTGAAAGACCGAAGCTTCGGGGCGTTCCCAAGCAACGCTTTGTTTTCCGCGAACGTAGAGATCGACGGAGACGCTTTGGAGGCGGCCCATCTTGTCGCGTGCCTTGACGCGGAAGATGTAGACGCCGCTGCGTTGGGTTTGAAGGGGGCAACGAACCGATTGTTCGGCGGTGTTGACTTTGCAGGTGGCGACGACTTTGTCGACGATATCGGTGCGGTATTTGACGCCGCCTTGGACGAAGTCGGTTTCGACGAGTTGGGAGTGCCATTCACGGCGGAGGAGTTCGACTTCGAGGGGGACGCCTTGGATCAGTTTTCCGTGGATACCAACGGCGATCAACTCGGCTTGAAGGGGGCCGGGGGTCAGGTGGAAGCGGTTGTCGAGCTTGACGCCGACGCTAAAAGAAGGAAGGACACGGACGCTTTGTGTGTTGGTGATCTGCCGTCCATCGGTGCCTGTGACGGTGGCTTCGATATCAAAGCGGCGTGGGCGAAGTTCGAGGCTGCGGGTGGGATCGAGTTCGAGTTCTGCGATGCCGCGTGCGTTGAGTTTGTCGGTGCGGGTGATGACGGTGCGGCTGGTTTCTTGTTGGTCATGACCAAAGCGGAAGTTAGAAGAGAAAAAGAAACCATCGCGTCCTTGGGGTGTGTAGGTGATATCGTGTTCGACGACGTTCCATTTGACGGGCTGTTCGACGACCATCCCACCGGCATAATAACGCGCCATAGCCGAGACTTTGAATTTTTCATCGGCGGGGACTCTGTCAGGAGCGATGACTTTGACCTCAAATTGAGGGATGCGGTACTCTTCGAGGCGGAAGCTGCGGCTTGCGAGGCTGCGCTCTTGGTTGTTGACGATCTCAAAGAGAGTGGCGGTGTAAGAGCCGACGGTGGGGTTTTCGTCGTGGAACTTGAGATAAAAGCTGCTGTGTTTGGTGAGCGTAATGTTGTGATCCCAACGACGCTCTTTGGGGCCGAAGATACGGAGTTTTAGAGAGGCTTTGTGTGGATCAGCTTTTCGCAGTCGTCCGTTTTGAAGGGCGCGGACGATGCCTTTGAGGTGGACGGGTTCGGAGGGGCGGTAGACAGGGCGTTCGGTGAAGAGATGGGCGCGGTAGCGCTCGGGTGTGGGTTGGGATTGTTTTTCATTGAGCCACCAAAGCCAACGGCGGGACGAAGGATACCAGTGGTTGGACACGAAGACAGGCGGTGGGCTGTGGGGATCGAGCAAGAGTTCGTCGTTGTGGAAGCGCACGCGGATGCGGTGGGGAGAGCCTTCGAGTCCGCCTTTTTTCATGGAGAAATAGACGAGACCTTGGGCGTTTGTGTGGCCCTTCCACAAGGATTTCCATGCGCCTTTTGCGGTTTTTTGGTCGCTGCCTTCGAGGGAGACTTCGGCCCCTGCGAGAGGAGCGGCGGTTTTGAGAGAGGTGACGGAAAAGACGACTTGTTGGCCTTCTTCGACGGCGGTCAGAGAGAGGTCCGTCACTTGGACCGCCACGTAGCTGCGTTGTTTGGAGCCATCAAGGGTGCGAAGGCCGACGAGGAAGTGATTGGAAAGATGCGGATCGGCCTGAGCGTGTTGGAGTGGGGGAAGAGAAGGCGCAAAGTAGGCGGAAAGATCGAGGCCAAAGTGATGGCCTTCGCCTTCGGGATCAGCGAGCAGAGGGACGATCTGAGAAAAGCGGGGAGTGCCAAGCTGTCGGATATAGGCTTGGAGGCGTTCGGCCATCTGATCGCGTGCAAAGTCAGCGGCAGGTTGGGGGCCTTCACCCGCAGGGGTGGGTTTTTGATCTTCGTCCAGCAACAGAGCGCCTTGGGGGAAGGGCCAAAAGCGGCGATCGCCCGCAGGGATGGGGTAGATGCGCATATCGACGCGAGGGATGTTGCGGCTGTGGAGGGGCATCATCTGAGGCCCAAAGCGTTCAAGAAGTCCTTGTCCACGCTCCCATCGGAGGAATGGAGCTTTTTTGCCGAAGAAGAAGTAGACGTGTTGTTGGCCTTTGTGCTGGAGGGGTTGTCCAGCGTCGTCTTGGAGGGGGAGTCCTTGGGCAGCGAGTGTGATCTGATAGAGGGTGCTGCGGCTGTACTGTCCTTTGAGGACAAGGCGGTTGCCTTCGACGACAGGGTCGATGTTGGGGACGGTGGGGCTCAGGCGAACCATGCGGCGCAGGAGTCCGGGGTTGTTTTCGCCGAGGTTGCGAGAAAAGACCAAGGTGGGGTAGCTTGCGCCGCCCCCGCAATCGAGGGCATTTTCTTGGGGGTAGCTTGCGCGTCCCCATGCGATGTCGACGTGGTGTTTGTCGCAGAGGAGTTTTTGCAGGAAGAAAGGAGAGCGGGTACGGAAAGAGCCGCTCCATACGGGGATCGGGGTGTCGTTGTTGGCGGAAGACAGGGCAAGTTGGAGGGCGACGGTGATCTTGGTGGATTTGGGCAGAGGTTTGTTGAGCAAGATCCAGTAGCCCCATTGGCCTTTGTCGCTGGGGGCTTCTTTGAGTTGGAATTGGTTGGCGGGGAGTACGCGCTCTTGGCCGGAACCATCGACCCCGGGGAGGGGAGAGAGGTTGATTTGGAGGGACTCTTGGAGGGCGCGCAAGGGGAGTTTCTGATCGAAGGAAAGATAGAGGCGTTGGATGGTCCCGATCTCGGTGCTGCCATCAGCGGGAATGATCTGGTTGGGCTGTGGAAGCAAGGTGCGCAAATAGACGCTACCGCCCGTTTGATGGTGTTTTCCGTCGCGTGCTGTGATCTTTGCAACGACGGAAGCATAGACACGGCTGAGGGGCTGCCATGCTTCGACAGGTCGAAAGACGAGGGTACGCGCATCGTGCCAACGGTAGACACCGGGAGAAGACGGAATGATCTGTAAGAAGCGCTCACCTTGCGCTTCGGGGCCGCCGCTTTTGGGGCCGATGTCGTGGGAAAAGATCACGGAGATCGGATCGAAGGCGCGGAGGTACTGGGTGGGAAGAAGCGTTGCTTTTGTTTCGGCATGGGCGGAGATCGACGCACCAAACCATGCTGCGGTCATCCCAAGCAGCATTAGCCAGCGTCGCAGAGATCGTAGACTTTGCATGCTGTTGTCCTTTGGCGTGAGGGTGAAAGAAACAGGCATTTATCGAATCCTGTGTGTTTGTGAAGCCAGTCGTCAAACGGTGTGTTTGGATAGGTTGAGAAATCCCCGTGTTCGGGGAGGTTCAAGCGGTGTAGACGTTGGTTTGAAAAACGTCTGTTTGTTCCGCCGACACGGGGTCAAGGGAGCAAAGCTCCCTTGTGGGGTGTGGGGCAAAGCCCCACAAAAAACACCCATCGAAAACATATCCACCGCGCAACCCCCGATGGTTTAAGGGGTTTGCTGCGTTAATTGGCGGAGGTATTCGGCGGGAGGCGCGTTGGGGGGTGGATTGAGTCCACGCACCTCGAAAGAGGCCGATGAGGCCGAAGCACTCGGAGAAAGGTGTGCTTTGAACCAGTATTCTCCTGCGGGCAGAGACTCGTACATCATGCAAGCGCGGGCGATAGGCTGCATGGAGCGGTTGTACAAGACGCAGCGGGTTTTTTCGTGAGCAGCGACCAAGCCAAGCCCGATCTTAGAGGCTTTGGGGACACGCACACCAAACCACAGGGCGGAACTTTGGGAGAGCAGATAGGGTCCGTGGCGTCCTTCGGCTTGCCAGACAAGGGGCTGTGTGGAAGCGAGAAGGCGCACAGATGCGGAGGTTTGGTGGTGGGTGCGTAGGCCGATCCAGTAGTGCCCTTTGTTGAGGGGCAGGGAAAGGGTACAGCCGTGAGAGGCGCTGTGACTAAAGAAGGCGGGCTTGCCGATCTCGCCGATGGCGCAAACAAGGGCGTTTCCGTTTGCGCGAAAAGTGAGAACGTGCGTGTTGTCGGCTTGGTAACGGAAAAAGGCTTGTGTTCCTTGGAAAGTCGCGTGTCGTCCAAGAGCGGGGAAGGCGGAGAATGACGATGTGGTGGTTGCGTAAGGTGCGTTCCATCGGGCCTGATGGTGTTGCTGGTGTTGGACGAGAGCGATACGGCCTGCAAAGCGGCTGGTGTGGACGACGAAGGTTGCGGAGCCTTGGAGGTGATGGAGCGTGTGCTTGCAACCGTCCATGAATCGGCCTTGAGGAAGTTGAAGTTGACAGGAGAGGCCGCGCCCAAGGGCTTGGAGGGTGGTGTGAGCGAGCGGCAAGTGAACAGGGACGCGCAAGATCGGCTGAGAGGAGGAAGCGGCCCATTCGTGCGAAGTATTGGGTGAGAGGGAGATCGGTGTGCTGTGGATCTCGTGAGCGGTGAAGGCGTATTGAAGGGGAGAATCACCCGCTTGGAGGGTGAGTGTGGCGGAGTGAGGAAGAGGGAAAGACCAGAGACAGCTTTGTGTGGTGCCGATGCTTTGGCAAGAAGCGATCAGTTGTGTTCCTTGGTCTGAGGGAGATGTCAACAGCGCAAGTCCCGAGCCTTGGAGGGTGATGTGTCCTTGGAGTCCAAGCCATCGGGGCATACGGATCTGGGTGGATTGTTTAGCCGCGAGCGTGTGGGTGCCCGTCTCGCCTGAAAAGACTGTGTCGGACGTGGTGGGTGTGGAAAGGTCGATGGGTTGGATCAAAAGAGTGCCTTGACGGACCGTATCGGCGGCGCTTTCGCGGGGACGCCAGAGGCCGAGAGAGTGTTGCCCTGCTTTGAGGTAGGCAAGAAGATGACAGCGGAGATCGTTGCGCTGTGGAGGCCAGATCCCGCGTTGTGTACCGATCTGACAGCCCCAACGATTGTTGCCTTCGCCACGGATCTCGATCTGGTAGAAACCCTCTTTGGCGAGGGAGATCTGGAAGCGTTTGTTTTGGTCGGCAGGAACTTGGATGGCGAAGCGTTGGTTGGGAACGAACGGAACTTCGGTCAGGTGGATCTGTAGGTTGTGGCGACCTTTTGCGCTGACACCCAACCATCCGAGATAATGGCCTGCTTGGAGGCTCAAAGCATCCGTACAAGAGACCCATCGCAGCACACCGCCGAGGGGAGCGAGGCCACAGTAAGCTTTGGGATGCCCTGTGACGTTGAGTTTGTAGATACCGTCTTGAGGGATCGCAAAGCGCACGAATGCGTGATCCTTGCGGCTTGCGCGAGAGGTGTGAGGCTTGCCTTCTGTGATGACGGTGGCAGGGAGGCTTTTGAGGCGTGCGTAGGCTTTGTGTGTTTGGCTGTAGAGAGAGCGAACGCGCCAACGGTATTGGCCGGGGCCAAGCAAGCGGAACAAATTGCATCGACGTCCGCCCGAAGTGCCGAGGACTTCTTGGGTTTGGACGTTTTCAAGCGCGCACCCGAGTTGTTTTCGAGAGCGTGTGTCGATCTCGACGGCGGTAATCTCTTGGAGTTGGAACAGCAAGCCTTGGATGGGTTCGCCTTGGAGAGCGACGGTGGTTGATTTGGTTTGTGCAAAGGGTTGATCTTGGCCGGATGGACGGGACTTGAGAGAAAGCCATGTGCCTTTTCCAAGGCCGTTGAGAGTGAGGGTGTAGAGGCCCGCAGGCAAAAGCTCGGATAGACGGCAATCCCAGCGATCGCGGGACATATTGTCGTTGTTGCTGATGATCTTTCCGTTGTCAGCGCGTGCAAGGGTACACCAAACGTCGGGATCGCCTTCGGTTTGGAGATCGAGGCGAGCGCGTTCGTGCAGGCGGATCTGGAGGGTGGAGGGGACTTCACGCCAAAGCCATGTGCCGGGGGCGCTTTCGGTGACGCGTAGTCCGATCTCGTAGCGCTCTCCTGTTTTGCTTTCGTTGTGTTGTACGGCTAATCGGTAGGTTCCAGCGGGGGCGCGGAAGGTGGCTTTTCCGTTTTTGATCTCGGCGATGAACTGCTTTCCAGCAAAGAGGCGGCCTGTAAAGCCTTTGCTGAGCGTGGCTTCGACGGTCATCTCGACAGGGAGTTTGACCTCAAAGGCGTCCGCCCCAATAGGCGAGATATTGGAGTGATAAAGGCCGAACAGAGGGAGCGAGACAACGGATACGCTGTTTTCGGGGCCACGGTTTAGTTCAACGGCTTGGAGCGAGATACTTTTTTGGCCTTGGAGGACGTTGGCGCGCAGGTGTGAAGACAGAGCGGAGGGCGTAGCGGTCGAAGGCGTTTCGCTGTCATAACGGCGAAAGAGTCGGAAGGGGCGATAGCGTCGATAGGTGGGCGAAGGGGTGGCGTTTTGGAGGGTGCGAGGGGCATCGGCGTTGGGAGCGGTGTAATAGGGATCGAAGGTATCGGCTTGTACACCGTAGGCTTCATCGGGGAGAGGCCAAAAGAAGCGGACGCGATCATTTTGGTAGATCATGGCGCGGTAGCGGGCATCTTGGCGTGTGGGGAAGATCCACAGAGAATAGTCGCCCGCTTCGAGTTCTCCCGTCCAACGGCAGGGTTTGCCCGAACTGATCGGCCAATTGCCCGTAGCTTCGAGGCGACAGATCAAGAGTTCGTCGTGGCTAAAGGTTTGAAGGGTGTATTGGGCGGTTTTGTAGACGCGAAGCCTGTGATAACGCCCATGAGAAGGGCGTGTCAACGAGTACACACGCTTTTCTGGGGTAAGGCGTGCGGCATGGCCTTTTACGCTAAGAGATTGGGCGAACAAGCGGATATCGCCGTGGCTTGCGCCTTGTGTGGCGACGCGCAGTCGATATTCGCCGACGGGAAGGTACTGGATCATCAGGCAATTGTAGCCGGGACCGTTTTGGGCTTCTTGGAAGAGCTTGGGTTCGGCGGGAGTTTGTAGAGTACAGTCGGTGCGTACGAGTCCTTGGGTTTCGATGCGATAAAGCCCGCTACGCGTCACTTTCCAAAGAAAGGTGCGTTGCTCGCTGTGGGCGAGCGAAAAGGCGGTGGGCGTTTGGAGATCGAGGGTGGAAAGTGCGGTGGGTTCGGGGGCTTCGGTAGAAAAAGGTCGCGTTTGGAAAGGTTGTGTCATGGCTTGGCGTGCCGAGGCGGGTGCGGAGGCTTTATGAAAAGCCACGGAACCTGCGCGAACATGGCCGGGATCGCCTGTGTGCAGGACATAACGTCCCGATTCAAGGGCAACTTGGAAGCGACAAGGGCCTTGTTGGATGCGTGAGTGATCGGGGTGGGGCTGGGTGTTGGGGGGGAGGATATCAGGGATCAGTCGGCGTGACCAAGCGATACTTCCTGTGTTGTTGCCGGTGAGATGAATCTCGATCTTGTAGAGTCCGGCAGGGAGTTTGGAGACGATCTTGCAGTTGCGTTTTTCACCGCTATCGTCGTTTTGAGCGATGCGGTCGCCTTTGTGGCCGACGATCGTGCAGATGGGATCTTGGCTTCCGTGGGTTTCGAGATGGATCGTGCCGGGATAGGGGAGGAAGAACCACTCGGCAAGACCGCCTTGTTGGAGGAGGGCGTGTTGTTTGTGGAGATTTGCGGAGAGGGGAAGTGTGCGGGCTTGTAGGATCTTGTGGGTGGCGGTGTCTTGCAGGAGGCAGCTTTGGCCGAGGTTGTTGGCTTCGATGAAGTACTCGTTGGATCGCAGGGTCTGGAATTCGTAGGCCCCGGTGATTCCGGCGTAGGTGGTGGCCGCGACGGTGGTTCCGAGTGAAACGGCGCTTTTTTGTGCGGGGAAGAGGTGATAGCCAAGGCCGATCGATTGCTGTGCGGAGCCTGCGGCGACAAGAAGATAGCGCCGGCCTGATTCGATCGCGGTGTTCTCGCGGCAATGGAAGGAGCGTTGGAAACGGTAGCGATACATGGAGCAGGAGGAGATGAGTCGGTGGTTTCCGAGGGGATCAAAGGCGTAAAGGCGAAGCGCGAAGCGGCGGTCACTTTGTCCTACAAAAAGGATGCGAACGGAGGGCGCGGAGTTGGTTTCGGGGAGGGAGAAGACAAATTCGCGGATGCCGTGGCTGGGGGTGGTGTGAGTTTGAAACTGGGCGACAGGCAGGAAGGTTTCGCCAAAAGAGACGAAGGCATCGGCTTCTTGGGTGCTTTGGCCGCGAGGGGGAGGGAGGGAGGTATCACCGTAGAGGGTGAATTGATAAATGCCTGCTTCGAGGACGCCCGAAAGGTTGCAAGTGCGGTGGTAGCCTTGGGAGGTGTAGACGTTGGCGTTTTGGGCGGTGGCTTGGAGGCCGGTGGCCCATCCGTTGGCATCAAAGAGGCGGCAGGCGAAAACGGTTGGTCCCATCGAGCGGATCTGGATATAGCGGCGTTCTGGGACTTCGACGCGGTAGGTGTTGAAGTGAAGGCGTTTGAGTGCGGTGGTTTGTTCGATGCCCGATTTGAGGACTTCGCTGGCGGAGGCTTCGTAGCGCAGGAAATGAAGTTTGGTTTGTTGGAGTGTGCCTTGTTTGGCTTGGATCTCGATGCGGTAATCGCCCGCTGCGAGGTGGGTATCGAATCGACAGTTTTTGCTTTCGCCGCTGTTGTCGTCGGAAGCAAAGAAGCCGCGCCAACGGTCAAAAAGGCGACATACGGTGTCGTTTTCGCCCGTAGTTTCGATGCGAAACTCACCTTTTTGTTTGACGCGCAAGGTAAAGAACAGGCGTTTTTGTTTGGCGATCTGGATGACTTCGCCTTCTTGAACTTCTCGATCAGCGGCTTGTGTTGGAGCGCTCGGTAGGAAGCACCCAAAACACAAGAGGATGGCGACAAGCCATCTGGGTGGTTTGCGGTTTTGCTTGTGATAGATCATGCGAAAGGCTCCTGTCCTCGGCTGCTTTGGAGGGTTGTATGGTTTGGGGCGACGAAGGGGAGAAGCATCAAACAAAGAGAGACGAACATGCAAACATTCCGCGTCCGATGGTATCGAGCGCTAGGCAACAGACGTACTTTTGCGGGAAAGCGCTCTTTGTGTAGCATGATCCTTTCTCTGGCTCAAGTTGTTTGGTGTTTGTGCGAGCGATGGTACGCCTTTTCTCGTAGGGTGCGTGAGGCCGATGTATCGGTGTTTTGTGTGAAGACGGCCACGCACAGGTCGAGTCGCACGAAATGGTTTGCATCACGGACTTGCGCAAACACAAGTAGTTTGGCTTTGTGAAGCGTATGTGAACGCTGATCAAATCGGCGGCGAATTGTTGTGGACTTACGCAGTTCGATGGTTTTGGTGGGGTGCCACCCCACACCCCGCAAGGGACTGTCGCCCCTTGACCCCGTGTTGGCGAAAAGATCGATGGTTTTCCAGACGGACGACTCTGTCGCTTCAAGCGGCGCAAACACGGGTTTTTTTAGCCAGCCGCGTCACTTCTATTGTTGTGGAAGTGGTGCGATGGCTCTGTTTTTTGTGGGGCATCGCTCACGCTTTACGATAGAGTTTTGGTAAAAAAAGCCGAAAGCAAGGGAGTGATCGTGGATAGGTCGGAGGGGGTGGGGTTGCGATCGGATGGATTGCGCTTTATGGGTGGGCGGTTGAGTTCTGGTTGCGAACACGAGAAGGAGAGCGGTTTTGAAACGAGAAGAGATCACCAAAGCAGAAGCCGAAGAGATCGCGCAATTGATGCAACAGCGCCATCAGTCCCATCTGAACGAGGGAGAATATTTCGAGGTCAGCGGTTATCGGTCGTTGGGCGAAGTGTATACACAAGTGATCCTGCGAAATGTTGAGGAAAGCCTGTATTATCCCGTCGAGTGTCAGATCGATCTGTTGCGTAGCGATATCGAAGGCCCACTCGAAGCGATGTATTTGTTGTTGGACTTTCAAGATTATTACTTTGGTCGTTATTTGAGCGAAGATCGCGATGTGTATTTGGCGATCGATTGGGCGGAATACCAATTCGAGGATCATGTGATCGTGGCGCGAGGGCAGATATTCAACCGCAAACTGGAGCAGATAGCAGATCGGTTGCTTGCTGGCGAAAAGCTCGACGAATGTTGATAAAACTCCCGTGTTCTCGGTATTTCAAGCGATAGAGCCGTGAGTGTGAAAAACGATGCTCGCTTCGCCGATGCGGGGTCAAGGGGTCGAAGATCCCTTGCGGGGCGTGGGGTGGAACCCCACAAAAACAAAAACAAATCAACCGTATCATCCCAACGCAGAGGATATCGATGACAGAGAGAGAAGAGAAACGAACAGGCCCTCAGATGGAAGCTTCGTGGTTGGCGGTGTTGGGAGAGGAATTCAAACAGCCGTACATGGCGGATCTGCGGGCTTTTCTTCAAGAGGAAAAGAAGACGCACACGATCTATCCACCGGGATCGTTGATGTTCCATGCGTTTGAGCGAACGCCGTATGACAAGGTGCGTGTGGTGATCTTGGGGCAAGACCCGTATCATGGGCCGGGCCAAGCGCATGGTTTGTGTTTTTCGGTTCCTGACGGGGTACCGCCCCCGCCTTCTTTGGTCAACATCTTTCAAGAGATCCATAACGACTTGGGCTTACCGATCCCATCGCACGGGAACTTGACGCATTGGGCCGAACAAGGGGTGTTGTTGTTGAATGCGGTGTTGAGCGTGCGTGCGCGTCAAGCGAATTCGCATGCGGGCCGAGGGTGGGAGGCCTTTACGGATCGCGTGATCGAAACGATCAACGAAGGGCGAGGAGGTGTGGTGTTTGTCTTGTGGGGGAAATATGCCCGAGAAAAAGCGGGGCGGGTGGATCGCAAGAAACATCTGGTGTTGACGGCAGCGCATCCTTCGCCGCTTTCGGCAAGCAATGGATTTTTTGGATGCCATCATTTTTCAAAGATCAACCAATACTTTACGGAGCGTGGTGAATCGCCGATAGATTGGTCTCTTCCGCCTCGGTGATGAGACTTGGGGTTGAGAATAGGATCTCAGAGGCAAGCACAAGGGGGGTGGCTTGGAGTGTCCAGTTGGCGAGGTGGACGTAGGTGGTGTGATCGGTGTGCGCGATGATCACGAAGGGTTGGATTTGAGGGAGTGTCGCAGGGCGGTGTGTCGGGGCTTTTGGGGCTTTGTGTGCAGAGGGTGGCGTCTTTGGATCTGGGGTGGTGGGTGTTGTTGTGTGTTGTGGAAGGGGGGTGACGGCGGGGTAGTTGTTGTGGGAGATGTGGTTGATTTCTTCGGATGGATGGGCAAGTGCGGCGCTCCATGTTCCGAGATTGATGTAGAGGCGTCCGTTGGTGAGGGGTTGTCGCTCGAAGAGGTGGTTGTGTCCGAAGATCGTGAGTGGAACGCGAAGTTGTTCGGTGATGTGTAGGGCTGCTGTGATCAGGCCGGGTGCTGCGGTGGTTGCGGGGAAACGGCGTGCGAGGCGCAGATAAGTCCAGACAAAACCGCAAGAGATCATTGTGAGGAAAGCTGCGGTAGCATGGGGAGAACGCGCAGATCGCAAACAGGTTGTGACAAGCCATGCTGTCAGCGAGACCAAAAACAAACGGTCGAGATAGAGAATTTGGACGAGATCGAAGGTGCGTGCGTAAAGGGGCGGTGCATGGCGTTTTTGGAGCGCATCAAGGCGTTGTG
>CAUJFU010000229.1 GCA_963169055.1 Myxococcota bacterium | reverse complement strand
CGAAAGGAATCTTGCCGTGCAAACCCAACCCATGCAAAGCCATTCCCCCAGCCCAAACAAACCAAGTACCCCCCACCGAACCGTCGTCTGGGCGAGCCTTGCGTGGTTTGACTTGGCGTGTTCGCTTCCCGCGCTCACATTCGCGGAGAAACGGCCCGAAGTCTTTTTTGGCGGGTTGCTCTTGGGGTTCGGATGGATGGGTTCTTTTGTGGGCCAGTTCGGTTGGTTTGCAAACGTCTTTTACGGGTTTGCGATGCTGTCTTTGTTTTTCCGCCGCTGGTTGTTGGCGGCGGTCTTGGGCTTGGTGGGCGTCGGGATCTCGTTCCATACATTTGCGATAGTGAACCAGCGTATCCCAAAAAATGAAGCAGCCACAAGCTATTACGGCCCCGTTTCTTTTGGGCCGGGAGTGTATGTTTGGATCGCGAGTTTGGCTCTTTTGGTGGTCGGTGCTGTGTACATAGGATGGTCATCCACTCCATCCACTCCGCCTGATCCAACCGCCTCTTCTCGTTAAGCCCTTTTCGGAGCAACGCTGCTGACAAAAAAACCCCGTGTTCGCGCTGCCTCAAGCGGTGCCGCCATTGGTTTGAAAAACGACGATTCGCCCCGCCAATACGGGGTCATGGGAGCCGCGCTCCCTTGTGGGGTGTGGGGCAAAGCCCCAGCCATTCTATCCCACCCACCGTCATTGTCCAAAAGTCCCGATAGTTTGTGGGGTGTGGGGCAAAACCCCAGCCATTCTATCCCACCCGCCGTCATCATCCAAAAGTCCTGAACGCCGTTATTTTTGCATCAGGACGGTGAGGATACTTCGGGCGGGCAGAGACAAGAGAAAGGCGTTGGTGGTGGAAAGGGAGAGGGTTGGGCTTGCGGTGGGGGCGGTCATGGTGCCTTCGATCCTGTAGACAAGGGCTTTTTGAAACGCCGAGGAATGGGAGATCTTGATGCTTGCGGTGAGTGTGCGGGTGGTTTTGTTGAGGAGCACAAAGACCATGCGATCGGGGTTGTTGGCGTCGGTACTGGCATACACCGAAGAATCCGTTGTGTTGGACGTTTGCGAAAAGATCGAGGTATCGCCGAAACGCCCGTTGTTTCCGTCGAAGTTGCGATAGGAGGCAAAGGCTGCGTAGATGGAGCGGTGATCGGTTTGGCCGAGTTCCCAGAGAGTGGCCGCGAACAGGCCGTATTTTCCGAAGATGCCGAGGACATCGGCTTGCGCGAGTGCTCCTGAGATATGCGCGCCCCCACCGTAATAATACTCGGTGATGGCGAGTTTGGTTCCGGGATAAGCCGCGTTGATCTTGTCCATCAGACGGGGAAGAAGGCGGATGGGTTGTTGGATAACTTGGGTGATCCAGCTTTGTTCTTGGTAGTTGGGATCCCACAAAGAGCGGGGGGCTTGGATGCGTGCGTTGACGGTGGCGCTGTCTGTGGCGTCTTCGGTGATGCGCTGTGTTCCGCTTGCTTCGGGATACCAATGAACATCGAGGACATCAAGCAGTCGCTTTCCTACCTGCTGATGGGCTTTTTGTAGCTCTTTGAGATAGTAGTCGAGAAAATCTCCGTGTTGACGGGCATCAGGCGCATCTTGGAGATTGACATAGCCCTGCCATCCATAGTTGACAGGCCCAAAGACCAGCGCTGTGGGGACAACAGCCTTGATGCCTTTGGCGTAATCCACAGCCTTTTGCACGATCTCTGCGTAAGATACGGGGTTTGGATGGATGCGTGCGTGTGTGTGTGACCACAGATCAGGCTCGTTGTCGAGGGAGTAAAATAGCGTGCGTGTGGGGTCTGTCGTGGCATTCGGAAAAGTCTTGTTCAGCCAATGGACAAATTCGTCCTGATAGACTTTGTTGTCTGTTTTGTTGGGGGGAAGGGAAAAAGCGGAGCCTTTTTGTGGGAGGGAGGAATGGAAACGGCTTTGGAGATAGTTGGGGGTGTTTTGGACATCGCCTTGCGGTGTTTTATCGGCGGAGACATAGCCGACGATGGGGATGGTGACGATCGCAGAAGCGCCCGCTTGGTGGGCTTTTTGGACATGGCTGCGCACCGCTTCTCCCGGGGTATCGCCACCGCCGAGGTATCCGTCGTTTTGATGAAAGTAATCGGAACCTGCGTTGGATGCGTTGTTTTCCCAGTTGTAGGCGGTCCAACGATTTCCTCCGAGGCGCATCAGGGTGAGATTGCGGGACTTGCCTTGCCAGTCGGGTTGGTTTGTGCCGTAGATGTAGGGAGATATCGGTTTGCGATCACGTTGACTGTGGATCTCGATGGCGATATCGCCTTGGCCGGGATCGCCCGGGGTGAGGATGCTTTGGTCGGGGGAGATCTCGGGCGTGTTTTCTGCTGTCCGTTCGGGAGAGAGCTCGGGCGTCGGTTCAGCGCTCCCTTCGGAGGGAGTGGATTCGGGCCTAGCTTCGGTGTGTTCGGGAGCGGTCTCGGTCGCAGGTGAATCTTGGGGCGGTGTGTCGGTGGGGAGGGATTCTGTCGGAGGCGTCTCTGCTAGGCGCTCTTCGGAAGGGGTGGTTTCTCGCGGAGTGTCTTGTGGAGAGCCGTCGTTGGGGGCTTCTTGTTGTGCGACCTCTTGGGTGGATTCTGGGATTTCGTTTTTTTCGGAGGGAGAGCGGCCATCGCATTGAACAAAGACCAACGCTCCACATAGCAAAAGCAACCAAACAAAGCGCTGCATGCTGTATCCTTTCCTCGGTTTGCTTCGACCTCCACATGAGGTTTGCACACGCAGCCGCGACAATAGCCCGCTTGGTGTTTTGTGCCAAGGAGGACTGTTGTGTTTACCAATCGATCAGGCCGAACTATCGGGCTGATACGAGATCCGAGAGAAGTGTACACGAAGGGTCGTTGCGATCCGCTATGGGTGCCTTGTGGTTGGGCAGCCACGGGGGGCTGCCCCTACTTTTTCACTTATTTTACGGACAGATTTCGTATTACTTGTGAGGATGTCCTGCGATCGAGACCAGATTGATGCAATAACGGTTGCCTTTGTAGTCGGGGATGTTGTGGCCGAGATGGGTGCCATCGACGGAAACGCACTCGCCATCGGGCAAAACACGGACATAGGACCAATTGACTTCTTCATCCCGAAAGCTCGGCCAGCCGTGTGCTTTGGATTCTTGTAAAAAGGCTTCAAAGTTCCGACCGATCGGAGCTTGGAACAGAGGTTTTCCAGAGTTGGAATCGTAGTAGATCGTCGGTGCTGTGCGATCGATCTCGGAAAGCCATGACGTTAATAAGAAATAGCCGGAATGTTCGGCATAATGGCGATTAAAGTTGCAGATCCGATCGGCAAGCTTTGGATCGCAGCCGTAGCGTAGTTCGGATTGGACGGGGGTTTGCGAGGTTCCGTGTGCTTTGGTCGCCATGATCGACGCCTCGCCCATCACAGGGTACGCGCCATCCTTGGGCTTCCAATCTGTGGGCGTTTGGCAGCCTTGAAACAAATCAGCCGGTGGTGGCTGTTGTGTTTGCGGGCCGATGTACGCAAAACGCGGCACGCGCTGGTTTCCTTGTTGAACCGATTCTAGGAACATCGCCTTTGGCCGAACCCACAAACCGCGCTCTCCATACAACGCACGATACACCACCAGTTCTTCTTCTGTTTCGGAGTGCTTGGCGACGCCGATCACTTCGTACTCTTTGCCTTTGTAGTGGCGATACAAGCCGTGCAACATGTCCATCTTAAATTCCTCCCTTGCAAGCCTCAAAAATCGCTTGACAGACGGTTGAGTCAGGTCTTGGATAGGATGCGCGGTACTCGAACACAGAACCGCGTGGTTGAAAAAAAGACGCGCTCGCAGGCATCCAAACGAAACTGTCGTTGGTTTGAAACGCCAGCGATCTTTTCGCCCATGTGGGGCCAAGGGAGCAGCGACTCCTCGCGAGGCGCGGGGCAAAGCCCCGCGAATCTGTCCGACAAGTGACACCTAATCCATAGAAAGAAAAAGGCGCATTGATGAAAAAAGAAGCAGGTCTATCAACACGGTGCATTCATGCGGGAGATCAGCGGGATGCAAAGGGAGCCATCCACACACCCCTATACAACCATTCGACTTTTGGGT
>CAUJFU010000228.1 GCA_963169055.1 Myxococcota bacterium | reverse complement strand
TTGGTTTGCAACACGTCTCAACGCAAGCGAAAAGCAAGACGTTGGCGCACCCAGACGCGAACAGGTGTACCACGAAAGCGCGCAGCTTCAAACCGCCATTGTTGCGCAGCGATGCGTGCTGCGTCATCAAAGACCCGTGTGGGACGGCTTTCGACGATCTCGACGCGCTCTACCTCTCCCGCCAAACCTACCAACAAGCGCATCCGCACCTCGCCTTCGATGTTGCCGGCTTCTGCGTATGGCGGATAATTGGGCGGGATGCGCACCAAGATCCGAACAGGTCGATCAATCATCGCTTCCGTCAAGATCAACGACGTTCCTTTTGCGCCACCGACACCTTGACCGCTTCGACCTGCTCCGCGACCGGTTGCATTTTCGGCCCGTCCGCTCGGATGCAAAAGAGGGTCGTGTTCCTCTTGCGAAAACGAGGAGACGTTGGGGAGCGGAATCGCCGAAGGAAGCGCAAGCGCCGGCAACAAAGAAGGGGCGGGAGCAGACGCCCCCTTGCTTTCGAGAGTAGGGGTGGTGGGGAGATCTTCTGGAGGAGGGGACAGCCGCACCTTTGCAAAGGCCGGTGGGATGGTCTTTGTAATGACCGGCGGTGTTGCGTCCAAAAACCGATGCAGCCACGTCATCACCCACAACAACATCCCATTCAATCCACACGCGATCAAACAGGCCGCAAGGTGGTGCTTCCAACGCAACATAAGCTCTCCTCTATCGGGCTTTTTCGGTTTCGACGGCGACGTGTTTTGCCCCCGCCAGTCGGCATTGATCCACAGATTCGATCAGCAAACCCGATTCCGCCCGTTTATCCGTAGAGATCAAGACTGGGCGGCTCGGTCCCGATTGCAGCAGTTGACGCACCCGATCTTGCAACATCCAAGGCTGCAAGGGGCTTCCCTCTAAAAATAAATTTCCCTCTCGCGTCAGCGTGATCCGAATCGACCGTGTATCCGCACTTTTTGCACTTTTTGCACTTGGCCGCTCAAGTGGCACTTCGAGATTCCGCGAAAAGGTTGTACTCACCATAAAAAAGATCAACAAGATAAAGACGATATCGATCAACGGCCCGATATCAATACCCTCTTGCGATGCCGAAGATCGACGTACCTCTCCCAATCGCAACACCCATCACCTCCAACCATCCCAATCCAAAGCTCTCAGGCCCATCCGAATCGTTCGCACTATCCGCACTATCCGCACTATCCGTATCGTTCGAATCACCCGCATCGTCCGAACCATCCGCATCGTCCGCATCATTCATCACCGCGAAGATTCCGTTGTTTTCGTGTCTTGCAGCGCGTCCAATCGATGCACCAAACGCGAGGCCCAACGCCCCAACAATTGCTGCCACAACAAAGCAGGCAACGCGATGCTCAAGCCCAACTGCGTCGTCAGCAATGCCTGTGCGATCCCACCTGCGATCCCGCCCGAAGGCTGGTGCAATGCGCCATCTGCCAATGCCTCAAATGTGGTGATCATCCCGCTGACCGTACCCAACAAACCCATCAACGGGGCCGATGAGATCAGGGTTTGCGTCAAAACAGGCACACGCACAAGCGCCATCCGCCAGTCCACAAGCGCCATCTCATGTTCCACTTCAGCGCCCAAACGAGGCTTTTCGGCGATCCATGTGTTCATCGATCGCCAGATTCGCCACATCTCCATGCTTTGCAAGAGTAGTAGATACAACACCCATACTCCCACAAACGCCAGCGGCCACATCATCCATCCACCCGCCCACATCATCCGCAAGATCGCATTGCTCTCCCAACCTCCGAGCATCGGCTACACCCTCCATTACGCCCATGCTTTGCGCCACATCAACTTGCCCATGCTTTGTGCCACGATAAAACCGTTCATTGTGCCCGAGCCTCCGAGAGCATGTTGTCTTCTTGTTCGTGCGATGGATGCGCTCTTTCGATGCCTTTCAGCGTGTAAAGCAAGGCCAACGACCGTCGCTGCGTTGTTTCCAACAATCGATCCGCCCACCGCACAAAAAAGCTTTTGGCCAACAACAGCGGGATCGCGACTGCCAGCCCAAGCTCCGTTGTGATGAGCGCTTCTGAGATCCCTTGAGAGAGCAATCGCGGATTTCCTGTTCCATGCGTGGTAATCACATCGAAGGTCGAGATCATCCCTGTCACCGTTCCCAACAATCCGAGCAGCGGAGCCACCGTCACTAACACACCCAACAACGCCGTCGAACGCTCCAGTAGCGGCATCTGTTCCAACAATGCCTCACTCGCCCGCTGTTCCAAGATATCCCGTGATCGCCCACGCTCCTCAAGCAACACGCCCAAAACAGGTCCAGCCAACCCCATCCTACGCACGGACTCCAGCGCTCTTTCTGTTTGCCCTGCTCGCACCCACCCCAAGACTTCTTCCCATCGGGCCTCTCGCCCCACCCTTGCGCGTGAAAGCGTCCATAAACGCTCCAACAACAACAACACACCAAACATCCCCAACACCAAGATCACCCAAGCGATCGGCCCGCCCGCCTCTACAGTCGCCAAGGCCGTCCGAACAGGAGCAGGGTCTCCACTTTTGCTCAACGGATCGAACAGATAGACAGGAATTCTTTCCATCAAGCGCCCCGCCACCAAAGACTTGGCCGCTTCGATATGCCCTTCCTGTGGGGGGATCAGCCGCAGGCCACCCCCCGGCAATCGGCGCAAAACCCCCGCTTTGCTGCCGCCGACACCCAACGCGGCGATCTCGCCCACATGCACGATCCGACCACGGACTTGATGCCCCTCTAGATCGAAAAAATCTCCAGAGGTCTCATGCACCGAAGCCCGTTGCCGTAGATACTGCGCCCCCTCTGTAAACAACTTGCGGATCTGTTGCGGGGTTTCTCCTTCAAGCCGTAAACTCGGGATCTCTTCGCGTAGGGTGCGGGTTCCCATCTGCAACGTACCCTTCAAAAGCTCCTTGTATTCGCGCACAGAAGACCAACGCTGTTTGAGTCCTTGCAGCTGATCTTCCGTCTCTTCGGCTTTTTTTTGCAGTCCCGTCATCTCGCCTGCCAATTGGCGGATCTGCCCTTCCAATCGGAGTCTACGCTGAGTTCCATCCTGTTGGACTTGGCGTAACGTTTCTTTCATGCTTGCAAGAGTCTGTTCCAGTTCTCGCTTTTCTTGTCGATAGGTTTGTTCAAAAGAAGGCAAGATACCCTTTTCTTCGGCATGAGCGCGCATCGGATATAAACCCAACACGCACAAAACGAAGCACCATCCGCGTTTTAAAGAAAAGCCTGCCCTCGCAGCCCCGCGTTTCAAGGAAAAGTCTATGACCCCCGAATCGACGCTTTTGACAAGCTCCCCCCATGTTCCCGCCATTTCAAGTGGTGCGGTCGTCTGTGTGAAAAACATCTGTTCGTTCCGCCAACACGGGGTCCATCGAGCCGCGCTCTCTTGTGGGGTGTGGGGCAAAGCCTCCTCACACAAGTTCAACTGCTTCATTCTTACCATCGCTGCCCTCCTTTCGGAGCCAACAGCGGCAAACGATACAAGCCTTCGCGGATCTGCCGTTCAAGGTTTTCAAACAGCAACGCGATCTGCACCCTGTCTTCGAGCGAGCGGGCCAATAGATACACCCATCCACCCTTTGCATCTCGAACCATCCGACCGTACCGTCCTTTTCCTTCTAACACAAACATCGCGATCATTCCGACTCGAACGACTTTTACAAGGCGCGGCGGCTTTCCTTTGTGCAGTTCGAGCGGAAGCTCCGCACGTTCCACCAACGCTGTTAAACGCAACTCATCTTCCAAGATCCGCCAGAGCGCTGCAACGCCTTGTTCTGCGTCGATCCGACCCGCTTTCATCCGCACACGGATCTTTTGCACTTGTTCCCATCGCTCTTTGCGACGGTAGGGAAGACTGCCTTCGATCGCTTGCTCGACACTTTTTAAGGCGTCTAACAAAGCATCGTGGATCGCCGATTGCGCCATGCTGCGGGTTCGTAGCTGTTGTTGCAAACGCCCAACCTGCGCCATCCACCGCTGTAATCGCAAGCGCTCTTGATCCACCATCCTCTGCAACTGCGCTCGGCGACTTTCCAATCCACGCAAGGCCAACAGCGATTGTTCCCGTTCGATGCGGATCTGCGAAGAGACGCGATCGACTTCTGCACGCAGGCGCACAAGCTCCGCAGACCAACGCTGCAACTGTCGTGATGACGGGGCTTTGGAACGCAGCTTTCGTGTTCCTTTTTCTCGAACCAATGCGGGCCGATCGGCCCATCGCTGCGAGCGGTTTTCACGCGGCAAAGGTGGCTCCGCCCACGCCGTCGAGGCATCGCAAACCACCAGCGGTGAAGCCCCGATAGCCAAGGCAAAGCAGCCCACCAACCAAGCCCCCCCAGCCAAGGCATAAGAAGCCCGCCACAACGAGGCCCCGATAGCCAAGGCATAAAAAGCCCGCCGCAACGAAGCGCCCATCGCCCATCCACGAGCAAGCAGCCATCGACAGCCGAACGCTGCTGCTTTGTACGACTTTGTGCTTTGCATCCATCTACGATAAAGAGTTTTCCACATACACCACCTCATCGAATCCGCTCAGACTTGCAAAGCCCCAACCCGTTAAAATGGATGCTGTCTCGCACCGCAAATTGGAAAAACGCCAGTAGATTCAACTGATCAGGTGGCAAAAGTCCGTTGTCATCGTAGTACACCAACGCACCGTCTGTTTCTTTCAGTCGTTCTCCATTGAGTCCTTTGAGCTTTGTTAGATCTTGTGTTGCCAATTCATCGGATACAACGAGCTTATCGTCGCCTGCCACCGCTGCAAACGCATCAAAACGCAGCTTGCTCTTGCCTTCCCCCAAGGAGTCCCAAAACAGATGAATCGGATGCACGTAGATCAACGCACCTGTTTTTTTGTTGCTCTCCACGGCCAAGCCCAAGGTCGAGTCCTTGCCGTTGCTGCACTCCGAATAGCGCAGATGCAGCGGCAGGCCCAAACGGAACTTGAGCTCTCCCGCGCCTTCTTTGTTTGCGGTCCCTTCAAACAAAAAAGACCAACCCTTTGCGATCATCTCGCTCGCGTCGGCTTCTGTGGCGTATTTCTTTTCGATTCCTGCGGTTGCAGGAAGCACCGAAAATCCCACATTCAAGCGTAAGGCCGGAACATCCTTGATCTCTGCAAACTCCAACGTCCCCTGTGTTCCGCCTCCTTGGACGGCTTCGGCCATCATATCCACCAAAAGCGGGCCTTTCCAAGAGGCCGCCACATCCTTCTTTTCGGGTCGCACCAACGCAACATCGCCCACCACGATCAGCAGTTTTGTGAACTTGAGCTTCCATCCATCTACAAATGACCTCATCGTGCCGCTCTCACTGTGTGGGAATCCTTCGCGTAATGCTTCTCCACCGCTCAGCGACAAGGCCACCGTTCCCTTGCCAGCGAAGTCTTCGCCTGTACAAGCCGACGCGCCCCAAACAAAACACACCCCACACACAAACCACACAAACCTACGCAGATCCCGCATCCTTACCTCCAAACCACACCGTACGAATAACGCGACCGTATCCCTTGCACGATCCCACCGTCTTTTTCATTCAGCGCATAGCGCTCTCCCTCGCCCTTTTCGCTCAACTCCCCAAAGTCGACGCTCCCCAACAACCGATCCACAAAGATCCGCACTTCCAGCCGACCTGTCGTCACCTTCGCCGCCGATAAAGGAACTTCCGCTTCGATTCCTTGTACCGATCGTTGCGTTCCGCCCTCGGGGATGGTCAGCTTCGCGTGAAATTTTCTGATCTCCCCGGCCTTTTCTGCTTGACCGATCGCCGAAAACGTCACCCCTTCCATCTCAGCCAACGCTCCGATCACCCCACCTGCGGGCGGCAACAACTGCAACTCGACGGACTCCAACGTCCCTTCGATCCCGCTCCTTTTCCCAAGATCCAGCGCCTCACCCTTCAACAGATCCAAGACATACTGCTCGCGCACCTCCGCAAGCACCTTGCGGTTATCGACCGTCACATGGCCGGGATCGGCATACGCCACCCCCCACCTCGGCAAGCCGCGCCACCACGCAACACGCGGCTTGCCTTCGTAAAAGACTACAGGACCGAAGAGAAAGTGTGCCTTCTCCAACGTCACTTTCCAGCCCTGCCGATTTTCAAAGGCCCCCACAGGCTTTCCGTCGGACATCGCCCCCACTGCCGACGCCTGAAACTGGATCTTGACGCCGCTTGTCTTGGCCTCACAACCCCACAATCCTACAACCAAACACAGCCATCCATACCAACGCATCTTCTTCTTCTCCTCGATTCCTTCTTTTTGTCGGATGTCTTTTCCGACTTTTTGTGGAATTAAGCCTATGACTGGTTTTGTGGGGCGCTGCCCCACGCCCCGCAAGGGGTCTCAGCCCCCTTGACCCCGACTTGGCGGAGCGTACAGGTGTTTTTCAAACCAACTGCGATGCCGCTTGAAATAGCGCGAACACGGGGGTTTGGGGCCGTTTGCGATGCTTCGCTTTTGTCGGGCGATCTTTTCATACTTATTCTACGATACACTTCGTCGCATCGGATGGATCGGCTTTGTAGCCTTTGTCGCATTCGCACTTTCCATCGTAGAGCTTGCCGTGGTCGTTGCATTCAGGGCCGCTATTGCTCTTGCATTGGGCGACTCCGCCTTCGACGGTGCAGGTTTTGGCCGTACCACACGGCGTCACCGAAAAAAAGCCGTTGATGCAGGTGTAAACGGTGTTGTTTTCGCACTTGGCTTCGTTGGCTTGACAGGCTTTGGTTTTGTCGATGCAGGCGGCTTTGCGTTCGCCGACGATCTCACAGAGCAAGCCTTGATCGACGCACTTTTGTCCCCAGTGAAAATGGCCGTCGTCCTCGGTGGTTGCGTGACAATAGCGGATCTTGTTGTCTACGCAGCGCTGCCATCCGTTGTGGTTTAGGTTGCACGGAAACTCGCTGTTTTGCCCGTCGCATCGGAGGGTAGCGACGACCAAAACAGCGAGACCCAAAAGCGCAATCCCTCTTTTGACCGTCGCTGCGCAGTTTCCAATCCCTCTGCCTTGTGTTCGCGTTCTTCTCGGATGCAGGCTGTTGTGGGTAGGAGTGGCGCAGTTTCCAAAAAAAACCCCATGTTCGCGCCCTTTCAAGCGACAGAGTGGTGAGAGTGAAAAACGGCGCTCTCTTCGCCGACATGGGGTCAAGGGGGCAAAGCTCCCTTGTGGGGTGTGGGGTGAAACCCCACCATTAACAAAAAGTCGTATGAATTCTTTCTTCATTCTTTGCTCTTTTTTTCTTTTGTGGCTGTTTGAAGCTGCATCAACATTTCTTCGAGATGCAGCGTCAAGTTCGCCATGACTGTAAGCGGTTCGCCTGCGGCAAAGTGCCGTTCGGGCAAGCGGGGCGGGATGGCCGTTGGACCCGCGAAATTGCTTGTGTAAGAAAATTCGGCTTGTCGGTACTGGAATCCGAGTAGATTGCGGGCTTCGACGCCCACTTCGATATGCCAAAAGCGCATCGACCCCCCAAGGCTCAACAAATAAAATGGATCGCCCCATTCTTGGTAGGGCAGGGGTCGCCCCGGGACGAAGGTGAATCCAAGACCGACACGGCCCCAGACAGGGCGCCCACCGACTTGCCAACCAAACAGCGGCCCATTGACGGCGATATCCGCACGCACCACCCATTGCGGGATATAAGGGAACAGCTCGCCCGTATCAAGGCGCGTTGCGTGCGCCCATCCCACGTTGACCAAGGCATCAAGCCAGCGGTTGTAGTTCATTCGTATGCCCAACAAGACGGCGTGCCGCATCGAAGCGCTGGTGAGGACGTTGCGTCCGACTTCTTCGTCAAAGATCAAGTCTTTGTCGACGTAAGAAAAAACATAGCTGAGTTGAGATTTGAGAAAGATCCCCGCGCCTTGGCGGCCATAGGTGTACGAAAGGCCGATATCGGCGACTTGGGCGCGAGCAAAAGGAGCTGTCTCGTTGTCGGAGAGGGCGGCTGCTTCGGTGGATCGGGTTCCTTGGCCGTAGCTGATCAACAGATGCAAGGCAGGCCACAAGCGAAAGTCCAACGTTGCGCGAGGATTGACTGCAAAGCCAAAGGCTTGGCTGCTTTGATCGGAGAGCCGACGGCCCTCACGATCAGCGGTGAGTTGGTTGCGATCCAAGACACCAAAACCAAACGTATCGATCCGCACCCCTGCACGCAGACCGAACCACGGGGTAAATCGAAGCTGCCCTTGTAGCCAACCTGCGATATTTAGGGTGGTGAAACCAAAATCAAAGATCCGTCGGTACGGGATCGCCGTCACAGAGCGTAAACGCGAGATCGAGGAATCACCGTGATCGACGCGCAGCGCATAACCCATCGAGACGATCTGTTGCTGCTTTGCGATGTTGAGCGTGAGCGTGTAATCGCCCCGTGAACCCGCCGTTAACACACCATAACGCATCTCGTTTCCATCGCCGCGCTGTTTGGTGACAGGTGTCCCGTCGGGGTCGATCTTGAGGTCATTCAGCCACCCCGTAAAGTTGTTTCGGATGCGCATTGTCCGATACCCCGCAAAGACCACCATCTGAAAGCGCTGCTCACGCGGGCCAAAGGCTGTATCTACCGACAACAACAAACGGTTGCTTTCTCCGCCTTGGTTGGGATCGTAGGTCTCAAAGAAGCCGATCCGTCCGGCCAAAAAATCATCTTGGCGGATTACACCTGCCTGATCAAAACGCGCTGCATAGGCATAGACAGAAAAGGCCATCCGAAAAGTTCCCGTGTCGCGCAAGAGATAACGCCCCAACCCCAAAGCCCGTTGCGCCGAGCGATTCTGACCGTAGCCGTCTGTACGATACAACTCAAAACCTGCGAAGGTCTCCGCAGGTTCGGAGGGTGGCGCGTACATCAGCACCAAGCGATGAGTGTTCCACATCCCGCCGCGATACGAAAGCCGCGCTCCGCGTTCTTCTACACCGAGCCGATAATGCGCTGTCCCTGCAAAAGCGAAGTCCCCTTGGCTCGCATCAAAGACGCCTTCTGTGATATCGAGCGAGCGCACGAATTCGGGTGGAATGAAATACAGATCCGTATAACCGTGACCGTGCGGGTTGCTGACTTCGTTAAGCGGAACGCCATCCACCAAAAACTCGATATCCTGTCCCTCTCCTGCCGCAAATCCCCGCATATAGGTCTCTTGTGCGTGCCCTTCTCCGCCGTGGTTGATGGTCAAAACCCCCGGAGCCAACATCAACTGCTCGGTGACATCTTTTCGCGGGATGATCTGCAACGCCCCCAGTTCGATCTGAAAACGTGAGGCCGCATCGCTGCGTTGTTGGCGCTTGCCCAACACGGTCGCATCGTCCAACGTCACATCGCGTTGAGGTGGTTTCGGACGTGGCGGCGTTTGGGACGTCACGGGTTTCGGATGTTCCTTCGTTTTGGGTACAGCGGGCTGCGCAGGTGTCGATGTTTTGGGTGCAATGGGCTGCGCAGGTGTCGGTGTTTGTGACGTAGAGGGCTGGAGTGGTGTCGGTGTTTGGCGGGAGACAGGTGTCGGGCGTGTTGTGGGAGGTGACTTCTGTTTGGGTTCTTTGATCTCTTCGACGGAGGGAAGCTCTTGTGCAACCAAGCGGGAGGGGTGTTTGTGTGCAGGTGGGCGGGATGGAAGGGTCCGTCCTTTGGGCGTTTCAGCCCCCAGAAGACTCTCTCCGATTCTCCCAAATATCCCCAAGCATATTCCCAAAAACAAGCCGAAAAACCAACGCTGGATCAAGAGTGTGCCTTCTTTGCGTTTGCCAACAACTTTGTCTTTCA
>CAUJFU010000227.1 GCA_963169055.1 Myxococcota bacterium | reverse complement strand
TAGAGATAAGTGACCATCTCGTCGCGGCTTGGGACGGAGCGGAGGTTTTCGTTGGTGATGGTGGTGATGGGACTTTGTCGGGCGGTGGTTTCGGGGATGATCTTCCAGAAGCGGCCTACTCGCAAGGCGATCATTTGGTTTTCGCGCAAGGCCGTAAAGAAGGCGCGGTAAGCATCGCTAAGCGTGACATCGGATTCGGAGATAATGTAGAGCAGGCGACCACGGACTTTGTCGCTGACGATGAAATTTTGGCAGGTTTGTTTGGCGATCCATTTGACAAGGGCGAGAACATCGGCTTGTTTGAAGTCAGGTCGGACTTTGGTGCGCCAGCTAAAACGGCAGTTGTCGCCGCTGGTCACGCGGGTGGTTCCGGCTTTGTCGTTGCTGCCGACAAGTGGGGTGGGCGCAGGCCCACCAAGACGGATGGTTCCGGGGCGAAAGCGGCGAGGGCGGCGGGGTTTGCGTTGTGCGATGCGGTATCGGCGTTGTGTGGTCAGGGGACGATATCGTTGTGTGATAGGGCGTTTGAGCCGCGTGTTGACAGAGCGCGAGCGTGGGAGGGGAGCGCCGAGGGCCGAGGGAAGACCAACCTCCGATAAGCCGAGGGCAAGGCAAAAGCACACCGCAATCCAACGGGTGAAGGAGCAAGCGAGACGCTGAGGGAGGACACGAGCGATAAACATCCGATTTCTCTTTTCTCGGGGTTGATGTCTTCTCGGCGAAGGGGCTTATTCTTTGATCTCGTAGCGCATATCCACGACTTTTCCGCCGCGTTGGACGGAGACGTTCAACGAAGAAGCGGACATCAGGTTGCTATAGGCTTCGAGGGCTTTTTGGGGGCTGTTGAACTGGTAGCCGTTGATCTGGCGGATCACGTCGTCGTTTTTGATGCCGATCTTTTCGTAAAGTGAGCCGGGTCGGATGCTGTAGATACGAAAACCAACGGGCTGTCCTTTTTCAAAGAACGGAACGATCGCGGCTTTGGAGGCGAGCAGGTCGAGTCGCTCGGTGACTTTGGAGATAAAGTCGCGGGGGATCTGGTAGCGACCATTTTCGACTTGGCGGACTTTGCTGGTGTCAAAGTCGGTTTCGCGGAGTTTTCGGTATGTGTTGTAGTAGTTGTCTTGGTAGTTGTTACCGAGTTGTCCGGCTTTTTTACCAAGCTCGATAAATTCAAGTCGCCCCATGCCGCGATCGACTTTCAGGAAGCGTGGTTCGATCTTGCAGATACGGATGCCTTTGTAAACCTCGTCCGTTCGGACGACGATCACTTGTCGATCGATTGCGTCGTAGAGGGCGGCAACGCTGAGCCTCGAATCTGCGGCTGCAACAGTGCCTTTGAGTTCGAGCGGAAGGGTTTTGGATTCGCGATATCCGCCAGCGGGACAGGTCGCTGTTTTGGGATCGTTGGGTTTTTCTTTCTTTTCGTCGAGTTCTTTGCGTGGAGGCGGCGGTTGGAGGGGGGTTTGGTTGGGATCGAATAGGTTGGCTTGGTTGAGGACGGCGAATTGGGCGGTCTTCTTTTGAAGAGGCGATTCCATCGGGCCGTCGGAGACGACGATGTAAGGGATGGCAGGGGGAAGGGAGGCGCGTACGGCTTGGCTGACGGTTGCGGCGAGAAAGTAACTGCTGCTCAAGACAAAGAGCAGCTTGAAGCTCCAAAAGTGTGTCTTAAACAGCAACTCAAACATCTTTCACCTCGGACGACAGGGTAGATTGGGGGCGATGCCGTTCGCTTGACTGTGGCGAAGGGACAAAGCCTCTGGCTTGGCTGCTTTTTGGGAAGGCCGAACACCAAGCAATTCACGGCGGCACGCAAAAAGCAAGCCAACCACAAGACACAAGTGATTTATATTGTTTGTTCCAGAGAGAAAGCGAGGCGTAGCGGCGTGTGGGGCCAACAGCGCTGGTGCAGTCTTCTTCTGGAGGGCGCGGCGTAGCATAGGACGCCTTGGGGCGGGATGCAAATGTTTGACATCTTGTCAACGTGGCGGGGAAGGCTATGGCAAAGAAGCATCTGGAGCGTCGTTGGGGTGGATGGGCAGATCGGTTTCTTCGGATTCATCGATTGGTAGGGGTTTTTCGTCGTCGGTTTTTTTATCGCCATCTTGGAAGGCTTCGATCTTGCGGTAAATGGTGCGGGTGGCAACGCCGAGAAGTTGGGCGGTGAGTTTTTTGTCGCCATCGGTGCGACGGAGAGTTTCGCTGATAACGTGGCGTTCGATCTCGTCGAGGGGGGTTCCAAAGGGGATAATAAAGTAATTGCCATCGGTGTTGGTTTGATGGACTTCGGTCGGGAGATCGGAGGGTTTGATGTGGGTGCTGGGAGCGAGGACGACAGCGCGTTCGATCACATTTTCGAGTTGTCGGACGTTGCCGGGCCAAGCGTATTGTTTGAGGATCTCGATGGTTTCTTTTTCGAGGTGCAAGAGGGGCTTTCGGTTTTTTTGGGCGTATTTGTCGAGAAAGTGTTGAGCAAGCAGAGGGATATCGTCGGGGCGTTCGCGCAGAGGGGGGATATGGATCTCGATCACGTGGAGTCGGTAGTAGAGGTCTTCACGGAAACGGCCTTGTTTGACTTCTTGGCGGAGGTTTTTGTTGGTTGCGGCGATCAGGCGGATATCGATAGGAGTGGAGAGTGTGCCGCCGAGCCGCTCGATGCGTCGGTTTTGGAGGACACGCAGCAACTTGACTTGTACGCTAGGCACGATCTCGCCGATCTCATCGAGGAAAAGGGTTCCGCCGTGGGCCAGCTCAAATCGACCGGGCTTTGCGTTGTTTGCGCCCGTGAACGCGCCTTTTTCGTAGCCGAAGAGTTCGCTATCAAGGAGGGTTTCAGGAAAGGCCGCACAGTTGAGGGCAACAAACTTTTGATGGCCTCGGTGGCTGAGGCGATGGAGTTCGCGGGCGATCAGTTCTTTTCCTGTGCCGGATTCGCCTTGGATCAAAACGGTTGCGTCGGTGGGAGCGGCTTGTTTGACGATATCCATCGTGCGTCGGAGGGCAGGGCTTTGGCCGACGATCAAGGGGGTTTCTTCGATATCTTGGAGGCGTTGTCGGAGATGTTGGTTTTCTTGAAGCAGAGAGGAGCGGTCAAGGGCTTTTTCGACGAGTTTGAGGATATCGCGGCGTTTGAGTGGCTTGGTGATAAAGTCGTATGCGCCTTGTTTGATGGCCTCGACTGCGCGTTCGATGCTGCCGTAGGCGGTCATGGTGATGACTTCGGTGTGTGCGGAGATGGCTTTGATCGCTTTGAGCAGCGATAATCCGTCCATTTGGGGCATCATGATATCGCACAACACCACGTCGATGGGGTGTTGGCGAACGAGATCCAAGCCTTCTCGCCCATGGGTGGCGGTGAGTACGTTGTAGCCTTCGCGTTGAAAGATACGGCTCAACGATTCGACGTTTCCGGGTTCGTCATCGACGATCAGGACGGTGTAGCTGTGTGCGTTTTGCAAGGGGTCCTCGTGATTGTTTTTGGAGAGATTTGCGCTTTTTCTCAGAGATCAAGCATCCTAAGGTCGAATCGTGCTTGACAAGCACGGTGGAAAGACTGAAAACCACAAGATCGACGCTGTTTCCCGTTTTGATCTTTTCATCTGATCGGGCAAACCCGATCCATTGAGGCTCCGATGTCCAAACAGAAAGGCCAATCGAACAAGCGACTTAGCTGTTCGTTTTGTCACAAAAGCCAACACGAAGTACGAAAGCTGATCGCTGGACCCAACGTATACATCTGTGATGAGTGTGTGCAACTGTGCAACGATATCATCGCAAACGCATTTGACCCCGAAGAAGCGCGCCCGTCGCTGGATATCCCCAAGCCGATCGAGATCAAAGAATTTTTGGATCAGTACGTTATCGGTCAAGATCTGGCGAAAAAAGTCCTGTCCGTCGCGGTGTATAACCATTACAAGCGGGTCGAATGTCGGCCTCGTGCGGGGGAAGTCGAGCTTCAAAAGTCGAACATCTTGTTGTTGGGGCCGACAGGTTCAGGGAAAACGTTGCTTGCACAAAGCCTAGCGCGCTTTCTGGATGTGCCTTTTGCGATGGCCGACGCGACGACTTTGACGGAGGCCGGTTATGTCGGCGAAGACGTCGAGAATGTGTTAGTAAGTCTATTACAAGCCTCGGATTACAAACTGGAGCGCGCCGAGCGAGGCATCGTATACATCGACGAGATCGACAAGATCGCTCGAAAAAGTGAATCCGCTTCGATCACTCGCGATGTCTCGGGCGAAGGAGTTCAACAAGCCCTGTTGCGGATGCTGGAGGGGACGGTCGCCAATGTCCCCGCCAAGGGGGGCCGCAAGCATCCCCATCAAGAGTTTATCCAACTCGATACCACGAATATCTTGTTTGTGGTGGGCGGGGCTTTTCATGGCATCGAGAAGATGATCGAAAAGCGGATCGCAGGAAGCCAGATCGGATTCCACGCGGCTGTTCGCAGTAAGAAAGACTTCCGACTGGGTGAGCTTCTCCATCAAAGCGAACCCGAGGATCTCATCAAGTTTGGTTTGATCCCTGAGTTTGTTGGGCGCTTACCTGTGGTGGCGACGATGGATGATCTCGACGAAGCCTCTTTGCTTCGTATCCTCAAAGAACCCAAAAATGCGCTGGTTCGGCAGTACGAAAAACTCTTTATGATGGAAGGCGTCGCGCTGCATATCACCGAGGAAGCGCTCAAGGCGATCGCCAAAAAATGTATGGAACGCCAAAGCGGCGCACGCGGTTTGCGCGCCATCATGGAATCCGTCATGCTCGACGTGATGTACGATCTCCCCTCCCTCGAAGGCGTCAAAGAGTGCGTCATCGACGCTGACGTCGTCCTCCATAACGCCCCACCCACCATGATCTACAAAGAACACAAAAAATCCGCCTGAATGTTGTCATGCGCTTTCCGTTGCGTGACGTTTTCCGTAGTGGAGTGCTTTACGTAGTGGAGTGCTTTACGTAGTGGAGTGCTTTACGTTGTGGGGCGATTTACGTTGGGGCGCTGCCCCACACCCCGCAAGGGACTGTCGCCCCTTGACCCCGTATTGGCGGGGCGAATAGACGTTTTTCACACCCATAGCGGCTCCGCTTGACGGGTGCGAACACGGGTTTTCTTTGTGGCTGAGATGAAACCCTTCGGTGGGCTCGGGACTTGCGGAGAGATAAGTGCGAACACGGGTTTTCTTTGTGGCTGCGATGAAATCCAGAGGTCGCGTGCTTAAAGATGTTGGAATAGCCCCCTGTGACTGCCCAACAATAGGGTAATCACAGCCGAGCGCTCCGAGGTTTCGAGCGTATGTCTTTTGGATTTTGATGCGGAGGTGGGAGAACGCAGAAGAAACGGAAAGGTCGGTGACGCCGTTGGCGAAAACACCCGAGTACGCGGCGTTTCAAGCGAATCGTCGTTCGTATGAAAAACGATGCTCTCTTCGCCGCTATGGGGGTTGTGACTTTTTGCGGGGTGTGGGGCAGTGTCCCATGAAAACGGGGCAGTGTCCCATGAAAGCGGGGGGCATCCAACAGATGCCACGGCGTCGGTTCGAAGGGATTAACGCTTGGAGTACTGGAAGCGTTTACGAGCGGCGGGGCGACCGTATTTTTTACGTTCTTTGACGCGGGCATCGCGGGTGAGGAGTCCAGCGCGTTTGAGGGCAAGGCGGATCGGGCCGCTGTTGACGTTGCCGGCTTCATCGAGCTTGCCGTATTGGGGATTTTTGGCGAGTTCGAAGCGAGCCAAAGCGCGTGCGATACCGTGACGGATGGCATCTGCTTGACCGCTGTGACCGCCGCCTCTGACGTTGACGAACACATCGAATTGCTCGATCATTTTGGCGGCTTCAAAGGGTTGTTGCACGATCATGCGGAGGGTTTGACGGCCAAAATATTCATCAACCGGGGTGTAGCGGAAGGCTTTTTTGCCGGTGCGAGCGGTGCGGGGGACGCCGAATTCGCCTTCTTGGAGTTTGGGGGAGAAGATGGCTTTTTCTTCGACGGTTTCGCCGCTACGGGGATCGGTGTAAGAGACAGTAAGATCGGCGCTTTTGGGCATAACGCGCCATTTGCGGATATGGATCTTGCCCGAGCCGGGGACAAGGATCACGCGAGCCACGGAGGTTTTGCGTTTTCCGGTGGCTTGCCAACGCTCGCCTTTTACGATCATCATGACGGTGTACTCCTATTAGCCTTTGATTTCAAGATTTTGAGGTTGTTGCGCTTGGTGGGGATGCTCGGGGCCGGTATAGACTTTGAGTTTGCGGATCATCTGGCGCCCGATCGAATTTTTGGGAAGCATCCCTTTGATGGCGAGGAGGAGCACGTCTTCGGGTTTGGTTTCGAGCATTTGGCGTGCGGTGCGAGTGCGGAGTCCACCCGGGCGACCCGTGTGTTTGCGATACAGTTTACGGTCGAGTTTGCGGCCCGTCAGTTTGAGGTGTTCGACGTTGATCACGACGACAAAGTCGCCGCAGTCGATAAAGGGCGTGAATTCAGGTTTATTTTTGCCCCGCAGGACAGAAGCGATATGAGCGGCAGCCCGTCCGAGGACTTGGTCTTTCATATCGACGACATACCACTTGCGCTCTTGTTGCGCGTTTTGTTCGTTCGGCATAAACGTTTTCATGTTAAAAACCTGTGTTTTTGTGCTTGTCTGTGTGTTTCGATGCTCGTTCGCCCCAAAGGACGGACGCTACCCAAAAGGAACGGGCTGTAGGACAGACGCTTGGGTGAGAGATAGAAAAAAGGGGCATCCGTCCTTCTTTAGGTCAGGAAGGGTGCGAAAACAGAACGTGATCTTGTTTGAACCGAGCGAGAGAGAGGTCACCAGCGTCTCAAAGTGGTGTAACGGGGCTTCGAGGCGGGAGCGATTCGATCTCGCGAGAAGTGCTTTGGGGGGAGGTGATTGCGTTGGCGGTGGAAAGGATCGCCAAACACCTGTTTTCAAAGCGAGGGAAGTTTCTAACCGAAAGCGTCGATCTTGTCAAGACGATTTGCGAAGTTATTGCAGTTTATGGACAAAGATCGCGTACAGGATGATAAAAACGCTCAGAGATCCGAGCCAGAGCATCAAGAAAGCGGTGGGGTCTTTACGTGGTGCGGTGGTGGTGGTTTGATGGGCGTCCGTTTTTGGATTGGGGGTGCTGCTCAAGGCGAGACTCCTTTATGGTACGTTTGTGCGTTGTGCGTGTCAGCAGGTATAGCAAAGACGCGCTTGGACAAAGATGGGAGATCATGTGTTTTTGGTTCGTCTTGTCAAGTGTGGTGTTGTTTTTTGCAAGGTGGCGTGGGTCTGGTTTGTTGGGACGGGCTGTGTTCCGCGTGTACACCTGCCTGAACCGAGGCCCTTTGTGGAAGATCGAGAGAGCGGCGATGCAGCGTATCGTGCGTTGTTGTTGCGTAGCTATGCACAGGCTCAGGCCGAGGCTTGGGAACATGTTGCGGCGTGTTGGGATGTTCGTGGAGCGTGGGGAAAGTTGTTGTACCAAGTGGAGCTGATCTCGGGGCAGATCCCGCGTTGTCGCTTGGTGCGGATGGCGTTGCGTTACCAAGAGCACCGTCCAACGGCCAGTTGGAAGCGGTTGTATGCGTTGCAACGCGATCGTTTGTTTACGGCACAAGATGCGTACACTTTTTCGGCGCAAGTCGCACAAGAGCGAAAGGTCTTGCGGCAGCAGTGCGCGGAGGCGTGTCCGTTTGCTTTGCCTGCCTACACAGGATCGTATCGAGGGCCGATCCTCTGGCTGATGACACGAGAGCAATCCGATCTACCGCCCGATACACTCGCTCCCCCCCCACCGCGCAGCGTACCGCCACCGCGCAGCGTACCGCCTCCGCCACCGCGTGTTCTGCCCACCACTCGGCAGGTTCGGCCTTCACCGTAAGCAACCAAGAGGATCGTGACGTGAAAGATCAAAACAAACGAAACAAGCCAAGGAAGCGGGATTCTCACACGGGCATTACGGCGCTCGCGCAAGGGGGAGGGTATCGGCATTCGAAAGAGGTCGAGGCGTTTTCCTCGCAAACCAGCCCACAGGGGCAGGCTGTTGTGGGCGGGCGGGTGATCACATCGGGCGGTGAGGCCGATGTGATGCAGGTCGCGGGCCCTCTTGTGTCGGAGCCGAAAGAACGCGGCGTGGGGGATATCCATCCGTTGAATGATCCGCAGGATACGCGATTTTATGGGATTGCCTATTGTTCGGCTTGGCTAGAGGAGCGGGCGTTTGAAGACGAGGAAGCTTTTTTCGCGTGGAAGCAGGAACTGAGCAAGCGTGCGCCGAGCGAAGAGCTGATCTTTTGGTTTAACATCAACGACAACATGGACAAGGAGATGCTTGCACGTGTGCAACGGCGGTTTGATCTGCATCCCTTGGTGCGCGAAGATATCTCGGATGTGCGCCAACGCCCGAAGTTCGAGGAATACGAGCAAAGCTTGTATATTTTGTTGAAGATGTTGACGTACAGCGAAACGAAAGAGGCGATGGAACGCGAGCAGATCAGCATCTTTTGGGGGCGGGATTGGGTGTTGACGATCCAAGAGCATGGGGGGGATGTGTTTCAGCATCTGCGCCGCCGTTTGCGCGAAGGGATCGGGCTTTTGCGCAAGAGAGGCTCGGACTATCTGGTGTACGGTTTGTTTAGTGCGATCTTGGATCGGTATTTTGTGGTCTTGGATCGTTTGAACGATCGGATCGAAGAGTTAGAAGATGCGTTGTTGGAACAGACGGGGCATCGGGAGCTTTTAGAGGATCTGTATCTGTTGCGCCGCCAGTTGATGCGCGTTCGCAAGGCGGTGTGGCCGGTGCGTGAGATCGTGCGTGGGATGCAGGAGTGCGAGAGTCCTATGATCCAAGAAGAGATGTCCGCGTATCTGCGGAATCTGTTGGATGAGTCGATGCAGATCGGAGATATGGTCGAAAACGCCCGTGAATTGGCAGCGAGCTTGATGGATCTGCACTTGTCTACGGTGAATACACGGATGGGGGTGGCGATGCGTTGGTTGGCGATGGTGTCGTTGACCTTCGTTCCGCTGAATTTGATCGCGGCGATCTATGGGATGAACTTTAAGTATATGCCTGAGTTGCAGTGGAGATATGGATACTTTGGGATCTTGGGTTTGATGGTGTTGAGCGCGTCGGGTTTGACGTGGTTGTTTTATTCGAGGGGGTGGTTTCGCTCTTGAAGCAGGTATGGGCGTTGTCGAGTGTGCGTTGGTGGCGAGAGATGGCGGGGGGGCGTGTCGAGATCGTCTTGAGCGAATGGGGCGGAGAAACCTTGGAAGAGGAGGGCGTGATCTCTTTGAAGGCAGGGATGAGCTTGTGTGGAGGACCGATCTCTTCGGAACAATCGACGTCGTATGGATTGATCTACGATGGCCGAGAGGCTCCGTTGGCGATCGCGGTGGTGCAATTGCAGGAGCAGCGGGATTATGTGCTAGAGGTCTTGTGGGAGGGAGAGGGCGAGGCTCCACAATTCGCGTGTTTTCCGCAGTTTTCGTCTGCAGTCTTTCATGCGCATCGGACGCGACGCAAGGGCGTGATCGCGGGGGGAAAGTTGAACTTTCGGGATTATGTGGGCGGGGCTTGGTTTGAGGTGGCTTGGGGCGGTCGGGCGGTGTGGCACGAATCGGTCGAGGTGCGCTCGAAAAAGTTGGATTATTTGCAGGAATATGTGGTGTTGATGGAGGATTTGGCTGCGCAAGCAACCGCGCTGTTGTTTCAAGTCAAAAGTCCCGTGTATGCGGTCTTTCAGCAAGCTCGTGCGGGCCGTTCTCGTGCGGGCTTGGAACACTTTTTGTTGTTGCGTCATGCCTTGCTCGATCCTTCGATGGATGCGGCCTTTTGGGTGATCGCGCAATCGCCCATCCAAGCCCTTCGCCAAGAAGAGCGTTGGCGACCCATCGCACAGGTCTCTCGGATCGATCCGCGCTCTTGGTCGAGAGGGCTGCACAAAGGCGGCGTGTATCGGTCTTTTCCACAGGTCGAGGCGACGGAAGGTCGCCACGAGATATCAGGGCATTTCGGAACATCAGGGCATTTCGGAGCATCGGGATATCACGGAGCATCGGGATATCACGAATCATCGGGATATCACGAAGCATCAGGGCATGGTGAATCAATGGCGGTTCAAGTCATGCCGATGCGCTTGCCTGTTTGGGCCAAGACGTGGACCTCGGATACATCGGAAAATCGTTTTGTGTTGTGGCTGCTCGATTCGTTGTCGCGGATATTGGTGGAGATGGGACAGATCTTTCGTTGTGCTGGAGAGAGCGGCTATGTGGGGGAGTTAGAGCGGTTGGGTCGTTTGTGTGAAGGGTGGCGTGCGCGATTGCCCTTTGCTGGGGAAGTTCCGGCGGTGTGGCCGCGTGTGTTTCCGTTTGCGCATCTGCGGGGGCGGGCGGGTTATCGTGAGGTGTTGGCATATTCGGAGCGGATGTCTTCGATCTTGCAGCTTTCATGGGAAGAAGGGGCGCAAGCGATCGCAGGGCCGCTGCGGGATATGGCGAAACTTTACGAGTATTGGGCTTTTTTTGAGATGTGGCGTGCGTTGAACAAGATTGCAACGCCGATGGGACGAGTGTTTCCACAGACGGTCGAAGAATCGCATGGACTTGTTTTGCGACTCAAGCGCGGTGCGGACAGTGCGCTGCATTTCGTCTCTGGGGACTTGGTGCTGGTGTTGTATTACCAACTACGTTTCGAGGTGGGAGGCGGGATCTTGCACTCGTACTCTGTGCCGATGATCCCCGACTTTTCGATCGTGTTGAGGCGAAAAGAGCAGGTGTTGGGTGTCTTGTGTTTTGATGCGAAGTATCGGCCCGAAGGGTCACTTGAAAAGATGCACGCCTATCGAGACGCGTTGCGAGGCGCGTTGGGGGTTTATTTGCTGTATCCCGGAGATCCCGAAGAGCCTGTGATCTTTACGCAAGATCCAACACGCCCGCTGTTGGGGGTGGGAGCGTTCCCCCTGCGTCCGCAACCAGCGGCTCGTCAATGGCTTCCGGCCTTTTTGTCGGTACTCTTAGAACAAGTTTAGGCGTTGCAAGGGGATGAGTGTGGCTTGGATTGACAGATTGGATTTTTCGCTTGTATGTACATCGTACCATCCGAGAGATAGGCAGGTTTGGTTTTGTCCTGCGGGCTTGGCCTGTTGAGCGGAGCTTGGGAGGCAGAGCGCTGTCGTCCTTGATGTAGGCCAAGGGGCTTGACCCGTTGAGCGGAGCTTGGGAGGCGTTGGATGATCAAATGGTTCGCGCTATTGGGATGTTCGGTGATCGCCTTTGCGTTGTTGGGGGGGGCGTATGCGTATTGGCGGGCCAACCCACCCTTGCCCGTCGAGGCCGAACGCTACAAGAAGGTGAGTTTGTTTGTGCCGCCCAACCCGCCTTCTTCCGCCGAGATGGAGGAGTACCTTCGACAGAGCGGTGATATGGAGATGCGCAATATGAGCAATCTCGATCACATCCGCACCAAGATCCAATTGGGGCGTTGGCCTGCGGAGATGGAGTTGTTGTCGTGGATTCAAGCCACCGATCTAGATCTCAAACGCTTTGAAGCGGCTTTGCGCTCGAAGGGCTGTTTTCCGCAAGAAAAAACCACGCGCAGCGCGAGCGAACAGGGCGATACGCGGCGTTTTCGGTACTCGCGCTTTGTTTGGGGGGTCGAGTTGATCTCGTACCAATCGCTGCTGTTTTTTCGGCGCGGTGCGGCTCCAGAGGCGATCAAACGGCTTGAGATGTTGCACGAGAACTTGCTGCGCTACGAGATGGCTTGTGGGGCTTCGCTGTTGGTGGTTAACGTGATCGCGGCCTCCGTACAGGTGTTTTTGGATGGCGTGTTGTTTTCGCTGCGGGCTGAGGGACTGACACAAGAAGAACAAGGGCGTCTGTTGGATATCTTGTTTGCGTGGGCGACGCGCCCACCGTTGTCTTTTGCGATGGCGCTGCGTCAAGAAGCCCATCAGGCCAAGAAGATCATCGATCTCTTTCGCCAACAGATCAAAAACAAGATCCAACAAGCACAGCACGATGCTCAGGCGATCCCCAAAGAGGTCAGCGATGAATTTATGGATCAGATCCACGTTGTTGATTTTGCCCAAACCAAGGACTTGATCGAACAAAAGTATCGTTGCTTGGTTGCTAAAGTTGAACAACCCTTGTCGCCCGAAACCTTTCAACCTTGCTCTGTCGAGCGTTATCTCCGTCGGCTGCGCAAGAAAAAGAAAGGTGAGCTCTTGTTGATGTTGCGGCGCAACGTCGTGGGGCATTTTTTGCTGGCGCAGATGACGCCGCGTTATCGGATGTTTCTGTTGAATTGGTACGCGTCGAGATGTCGAGCCGCAGCGCATTTGGCCTTGTGGTATCGGTCTTTGAGAGAGCAAGACAAAAAGCTCGTTGTTTCGCGTTATTTGTTTGAGCCAGAGAATCCCTACACGCAAGAGCCTTTTGGCGCTTCGCTGGAACAGGCGTGCGTCTTGCCTTCGTGGATCGTGCAGGCGTATCCACAGGCCGAAGGGATCGTTGAGCGTAGCCGCCCACCGTTACCTGTGCGACTAAAGCGCGTCGAATAGCGCGACTTAGCGATGATGCGCCGTCCTGTGGGGGTTGGGTGCAGGACTCGGCTGTGTTAGGGTCACCTTGTTTGTGTGCATGGGCTACACGATTCCCTGAATGGTGTGTTTACTTTGGAAAAAGGAGCCTTGGATGTTCGGCTACACACGGTGGTTGATCGGTCTGATCTGTTTGGGAGGCGGTTGGTTTGGGGTCGCCGCAACGGTTCACGCGGATGAGTTGAGTTTGCGTATCAAAGTGCCTTCGAGTGTCTCGGATCGGGGAGGGATGCAAAAATTACTCACCAAGGAGTTGCGCAAAAACTTGCTTGAACGGGGGTTTGTGATCCGACCAAGCGCCAAGTTTTTGTTGGTGATTACTGCTGACGTCGAAGAATCGGGCGGAGAAAGTGACCCACCTTCGTGTGTGGTCGCCTTGCGTTTGCAGATGGTGCTGATGCCCCAAAATCGGGAAGTGTTCACGGCATCCGCCAACGGGCGTTCAGGCTTTAATCGCCCCACCCCGATGGACCGGGCAAAACGCATGACCTTGCGCACGCAATCCACTGCCTATGCTGCGCGCTCTCTGATCAAGCCCTTGCGCGGTTATATGGAGCAAGTCAAAGAAAAGATGACCAGTCTTGAAAAAGGCCAAGTCCTCGGTCGCGCCTTGGGTAAACCCGGACGGCGCTCGGCGGGTGGCACAGGCAGCGCCTCCGCGACCCCCGCACGGCCCGGAAAACCCTTGCCGGGACGCCCTCCCCTCCGAAAACTCCTCCCCGCCGGCATGGACAACGACGGCAACAAACCTCCCCTCGCGATCGATTCTGAACCCTCCAAGCCTTGAGCTTCTTTGGTTCAATTTTTTTTCTTCCTCGAACTCACGTAATTAAGAAAGAATGCTTGGAAACATGGACAAAATATTGATCAGAGTAAGTCAAAACACAGACGGCGATATCTTCCGCCTCGATCCTCGCGTCAAAAAACTGATTTCTGACGCACGACATTACCAAGCGAATATCGTAGATAAATTATTCATTGCCTATGATAACATTCCTCATGAGAAAGCTCTGTATAATGAGATTTATCAGCAAATTGTCACTTTACTGACGGGGCTTTCGATTGAAAAAATCCAGACACTCGGAACGATTCAATTTATCGACTCTGTTGATGAAAGAATTCTCTTCGAGAAAGAAAGAATAAATGCCTAAAATGTGGGATATGTATTTGGGGAGAGCGGCCCAACTCTACGTTATGTCAGAGTTTATCGTTCGTGGGTATAACGCAGCGATACCAGAGGTCGATATCGGTGACGATATCGTCGTCATTCGAGATCTAGACGACTCTCTAAGCAAAGTTCAAGTCAAAGCGACAAATACTTGCCATGAGTTTACAGCCACTCAAAATCAAGGAGTATTTCGAGTTCAATTCAACCTAAACAAAACGCAACTGCTTCGAGACGTTGTGGCTCCTTTTTACTTTATTTTCCTCATACGCCGTTATAGCCAGTGGTACGAGCCATTAATTTTCCCACAAAAAATGTTATCGGATGATTTTATCTCTCAAAAAATAGGGACACCTGATAAAGACAAAGTCAAATTATGGTTCAAGATTTATCCGAGCGGCGTTGTTGAGTGCAGCGGCGTCGATTATTCGAAGCAGAAAGCAAATTGGTCTTATTGGCCCATTGTTCAAGACTGGCCGTAAGGGAAAAAGGTCGGTCCCATGTTGGCGAACGCGGGTCGATATCGGGGGGGGGCAAATGAATGCGCTGGCAGTTTGATCAGGGTTTGCGGGGGGTGGATCTCACCGATGGGGCGGGCTTTTTGGCGAAGGGGAAGGGTAGTTCAAAGGCTTTCTTTTCGGTGACTTTTTTACGGTGAAGGCTGATGCGTTGAAGCAGTAGACTCGGCGAAACAACAGCGATATTGATATTGCCCGAGTCTTCGCCATCTGCACCATTAAAGACGTCATCGTCGTTGCCTGTCGCGACGATCCCGCGCATTAGTTGCATCGCGTCGATCCGAAGAGTCAGACCTTTGAGGGGCTTTTCTTTGCCGGTTTGTACGTCGATTTGGATCACTTCGTCGGGATTGGCGCTGTAAAGTGTGCCGCTGACTTGGCTGTAGCCGCTGAAACGCTTGAGGATGTAAGCGTAGCGCTGGCCTTGTTGTTTGGCTTGTTCGATCAGTTGTTTGCGCAACACACTCAAGGGAAAAGCGCGCTTGCTTTTGACAAAGGTGGTTCCGGGGCGACTGATCGGTTGTTGACCAAAGGCGGCGCGTCCATGTCCGTTGGAACGCTTACGATCTTTGTAGGGTTTTCGGGACATATAGAGTTCTTTGAGTACGCCATCTTGGACCATCGTAAGGGGGCGAGCCTTCACCCATTCGTCATCGTAGAGATAGTGGCTGTTGAGGGGGGTTTTTCCCCAGTAGGTCTGTGTGGGATCGTCGATCACGCTCAAAAAAGACGGAATGATCGGCTTGCCCAGCTTCTTTTCAAAAAATCGCGCATCATTCGGTCGCAAGAATCGACCTGTGGAAAGTCGCGCCACCAAGATATCGAAAAACATTGCGCCGCTCAACATCGGGTCCACGATCGCGGGGCCTTCGTCTGGATCGCCTTCTTCGCTTTGAACGCGGCGCTTGAGTTCCGCCAAGATCGCATCGTATGTGGCTTGAAGCTGCTGTTCTGTCGGTAGCTCCGCCTCGGTTCGCACAAAGCCGTTGCGGGAAGCGGAGAAGTATTCGTTGTTTTTACCTAGATACGCCAGCGAGATCGACCACAAAAAGCCGTAGTGACGCAGCAACACACGCGAGCCATCGTTGCCCACCCCCAAAACAAAGTTGTCTTCTCCATCGAGATGTACTTTGCTTTCGATCACACGGGGGTTTTGGCGCTGCGATCCCGAGACGCGGCGCAAGATGCCTTTCCATTTCTTTTTGTCGAGTTGCAACAGCGGATCGAGTGGCGCTTCGTAGCGCGTCGGCGGCTCTTTGGTCAGGTCGCCCGCTTTGTCGAGTTGTTTGGGCTTGATGCTTCGGACATAGCGCTTGCGCCAATAACGTGCGGTCGATACGCGATACGCATGATCGGTTTGTTGCCACAACAGCTTTTTCAGATTTGGGGCCGATGTATCCGTAAAGATCATATCCCCCGAAGGAAGCAGCGTGCGATTGATGCTCCAATCATATCCATCCGAACCCGTCTGATCGAAGGCGTGATCGCCCACACGCATCTCCAAGCGCACTTGATGCGAGGGCTTGCTTCGGTTGTCGGCTGCGTTGGTCAGCACGCCCTCCGCTGCATGGAGCACTAACCCTCGGCGCTGAATCATCTGATAACGCAGCGAGTACACCTTGGGGATCGCTTGCTTCGCGAAAAAACCCATGTAGCGCTTTTGTTCGCTCTCCATCAAGTCCAACAGTTGCTTGGTTTGGGCTTTTCGTTTCGCCAGATCAAGATAAGGGTTGGGCTTTTTGGCCTTGGCTGCGACCTTGGGGGCAGCGGCCTTCGGTGCGGCTCGGTGGGTCGGGCGGGAAGTGGGGGTGGCTTGCGTGTGTTGGCTGATCAGCACACCAGCCAAGGCGAGAAGTAGAAAAACACTGCGCGCTGCGCTCTTGCGTCGCTTCAACATGCGGACTCCTGTCGATTGTGGGTCTTGTCGTCGCATTGATTCTAGGAAAAGGCCGATAACGCGGGAAACCAAAAGCATACGTCTCTTCGGTTTGCGTTTGCAGAGTCCTACGCAGCGCTTCCGATGTCAAGGTGGGTACCACGCAGCTTCGGAACGGCGGCAGATGCGGCTTTCTCGATCTCCTACCATGCCAATGTGGATACTACGCAGCTTCGGAACGGCGACAGATGCGGCTTTCCCGATCTCCTCTCATGTCGAGGTGGGTGCTACTTCGGCGTATAAACGCAGGTCTTGGCGTTGATCAAGATCTGATATTCGGCCTGACAAGTGATCACTGCGCCCTCATCGGCGCGGCGGATACACAACAGCTTGGCGTCTTGGTCGGGGTTTCCGTTCCCCGCTGGTACTTGGTCGCAACACTCGCGCAACGCCACGCAACATTGGCTGTTGTCCGAACCTGCATCCGCTTCGGGGTTGCTTGGCACAGGCCGACAACGCGGATCATACGGATCTTGGCAGCCCATCGGCACCCAACAGCCCACAAACACACTCCACAGACCCCAAAAAACCATCCCGCGCAGTGCTCCAAACTTACGCATCAACAACCTCCATCGCTCGCTCCCCGCGTCGCGCTCCAAACTTACGCATCAAAAACCTCCGTTGCTTGTCGTGCAACATCCTGTTGATTCTGTACACACAAGCACCTCAAACGCTCGGACTTTTTTCGGGACTGTTGCCTCTTGTGATCGCAAAGACCTATGATGCCGCGACACGCGGCCCAAAAGGGCCATCTTGAGTTTAGATAGGACTTACGCAGTTGAAAAGGGAAACCCTGAGATATCAGAACGTTGTAGGGGCGGTTCGCGACCCGCCCACGCCCGAACATGGGCCTTTTTCGTATCGAACTGCGTAAGTCCTATTTAGAAAAGAAAGGTACACGATCTTGAGTGCCACAAAAACCTCCGTTCCATCGAGTCGAAACGCAATCCACCTGAGCGTTGTCTCCGCAGATACCGACCCTTCCACTCACTCGCACGAAAGCGAAGAAGCGCCCCTTGATCTGCGCGAACTCGTCGATGCTTTGTGGGTCGCAGATCGCTGCACCCAAAGCCCTCTTCCTTACACCCATCCTGCCGTACGCGGTGTCGCTTTGCCTTCCCGACAAGCCGTTTTTGAGATGATGGATCTGATGCTCGCCGTTTTTTTCCCGGGTCACTTTGGGCGCTCTGATCTGTCCGAGTCGACCATGCCTTTTTATCTCGGCTCCACCCTCGATCGGCTGCTCCAGCTTTTGCAAGAACAAATGAAACGCGGCTTGTACTTTGTGTGTTCCCATCACGATCAAGAAACCTTGTGCGCTTGTGACGGCAAAGCCGAACACTTAACACGGCGTTTTGCTCGCCAACTCCCCACCATTCGGCGCTTTCTTTGCTCTGATGTCCACGCCGCCTACATCGGCGATCCCGCCGCCTTGTCCAGCGATGAAGTGATCTTCTGTTATCCCGGACTCTTCGCCATCGCACACCAACGTGTCGCCCACCAATTCTATCAAATGGGCGTCCCCATCTTGCCCCGCATGATCACCGAACGCGCCCACTCCTTGACAGGTATCGATATCCATCCCGGGGCCTCTATCGCCGAAGGGCTGTTTATCGATCACGGAACAGGCGTTGTCATCGGTGAAACCGCTGTCATCGGAAAGCGCGTCCGCCTCTATCAAGGTGTCACCCTCGGCGCAAAAAGTTTCCCCCTCGACGAACACGGCAACCCCATCAAAGGCGTCAAACGACACCCCAACCTCGAAGACGAAGTCATCGTCTACTCTGGTGCCACCATCCTCGGTGATATCACCATCGGCGCTGGTTCCGTCATCGGCGGAAACGTCTGGGTCACCCACAGCGTCCCTCCCCACAGCCGTATCACCCAATCTTCCCATCGTTCCGAGTTGTTTGAGTCGGGTGGCGGCATTTAGATCGATCTTCGATCCGCCTCCTTTGGTGGACTTTTCCGTTGAGAACACCAGACAACTATTGGCGTTGTTTGAGAGCGGTCAACACACCGAAGAAAAACGAATATGAGACGTACACAGTTAGAACACATTATCCGCGCAGCCGGTCAGATCGCTCAGACGGACACGCTGTTGATCTTCGGAAGCCAATCTATCTTGGGACAATACCCAGAGATCGGAGAATCTTTTCGCCTGCACGCGCACGATCACCCCGCTCGTGTTCTCGCTCGATCGATGGAAGCCGATATTTGCGTCCCGCACCAACCCGATAAAACAGACGAGATCGAAGGAAGCATCGGCGAGATGTCTGTGTTTCATGATACGTTCGGTTATTATGCTCAAGCCGTAGACGAAACCACATGCAAGCTCCCGCTCGGTTGGCAAGAACGCTTGATCGAGATCTCTTCTCCAAACACACGCAACGTTAAGGGTTTGTGCTTGGAGATCCATGATCTGCTCATCGCGAAGTGGGCTGCCTATCGACAAAAAGATATCGAATTTTGCACTGCAGCCGTTCAACTCGGACTCGTACAAAAAGAAGTCCTTTTGCTTCGACTCCAACAAACCCCCCTCTCGATCGAGCATATCCATCTTGTCGAACAAACGATAAGGAGGCTTTTTGATGAATCGACAAACACGCGCTGATCTTCGTTCTCTTGCTCTTCACCGACAAATCGCGAGATGCCTTCAAGAAGACCCTACACTTTGGAGCATCCCCCAACAGAATATCGAGCGGTGGCTTGCCTCCGGCACTTTCGGCGAAGATCTGTTGTATTGGCAACAACTCTTCCAAAACAAAACCAAAGAACAGATCTTAGAGATCGTCACCAGCGAATCAGAAGAAGCGACTCGCTTGCGGAGTAGTAGCCCCTTTACGGGCGTGTTGGATCAAGACACCAGAACCGCCATATTCCGGCTTTTCCTCGCTTCCCATACGTTTTCTGGTACATCCCAACCCGCCCAAATAGCCGAATCTACCAAGGCACAAACTGATACGATATCCTGATGTTGCGTGATCAACTAGGCGGGGGAGGAAGGTGAGATCAGCTATGGCGGGAGGTGTGTTCAAAGACTTCGAGTTTGAATTCGCCGATGGGGTCTTCGGAGAGTTCGAGGATGCTGTGGTAGCTGAGATGATCGGATTTGAGTTCGGGTTCTTCGGGGAGTTGTCGAGCGACTTCGTAGGCGAAGTGTTCGAGTTTTTGTTCGTCGGTATCGGGGGAACTGATGGCGAGGATACCGTTGAAGGGGGCGAAGATACGGACGCGATCACCGAAGCGGATCTTGAGTTTGGACAGAGCGCCTTTGAGCAGGGCGGGGTGAGCGGCGATGGAGGCGGCGTCACGGCCCATCAGAGCGACCATTTGGATACCACGCAAGAAAGAGCGGCGGGTGGTGTAGCGCAGTTTGTAGTGGTGTAGGGCAAGATCGCGTTGGAATAGGGCTTCGGCGCGATCGATATCGCCGTTGACCATGCGCAGACCGTAGATGGTGTCGTGTTCGCATTCGTCGGTAAAGATCTCGAATAGGCCATCTTTGCGTTCGCGGAACAAGAAGGCTTCGGGTTCTTGCATCATCTCGGCGTAGCAAGCTTGGAAGCGTTCGCGGGACATCAAGCGTTTGCCGACGTAGCGCAGAGATTCCGAGGTTTTGTTCGAGACCAACCAGCTGACCAGCCGCGAAAGGGCTTGATCGTCGGTCGGATCGATGTGATCGGCGATATGAGCGAAGGTCAATAACTCCAACGGGTTTTCGTTGCGAAACACCATCAGCTTGCCAAAGTCAGCCCATTGCGTCGAAAAGCCGGGTGGAAGCCGATTAAGGAAGCGTTCGTAGACGCGCTCTTCTTTTTGCAGGGCTTTGACGATGCGCTCCATCGTAAGCCAGATCTGATCGCTGATCAGGCGGCCTTTGTAGATGGCGAGCAGTTGGAGCAATTCGAGCGGTGGAAAGCGGCGAGATAGCCCCGTTGCGGTGCTGATCCACCACGCAGGTTCGTTGTCGTCTTGGCCGTAGACTTCGTTGATCTCGACTTGGAAGTGAGCCGCTGCGTTTGCAAAGTGTTGCATCGCGAGGCTGTCGATGGAAAACACGATGGCTTGGAGCTTTCCTTCGCGAAGAGACTCTGCAAGACGCGGGTCGAGCCAATCCGCATAGATGCCGTGATCAAGACCCACCGCTTTGCGTTGATCGAGCGGCCAGCGGTCGATTCCGACAAGGCGACGGCGAGGGATGCTTTCTTTTTGAAAAAACTGCCAGAAGTCTTCGCTTGCGAGTTCACGCATTTGACATTCGACTTGCACGCTGTCCTTTTCTTGGGTCGCAAACAAGAAGTGTCCTTCGTCCACACGCAAGAACGCTGCTCCGTGTTCTTCGGCATCCAACAACACTTGTCGCCACGCCGAACGCACCGAAAGAACTCGCCCGATCTCTTCGAGGCAAAGCGCATCATCCAAAAAGATCGGCGCTGTATCGGGTGGACGAGTGCGGAAGTAGTCTGGGTGATCGCGGAAAAATTGGATCGGATCGGGGGTCGCATCAAAACGAAAGCGGATGCGTTGGACTTCGCCTTGATCGAAGGTGAAGTCGCACAAGATACATCCCGAATGATCGGGCATTCCGACACCTAGCACTGCGCGGCGTGCATCGTTGGGCGAAGACGCACGACCGCACTTGGTGCAATGGGTCTCGATGTGTCGCGTGATCTGGTGGATCTCTTCGATCAGCTTCTCGGGTTGCAGATCATCGATCTCGATCTGCCGTCGTGATGGATAGTAATAGCTATGTTCGCAGGTGCATTGCATCACAACGTAAAATACATACGAAACAAAATACGGTTGCTCGGGGCTTGGGATGATCGAGGATGGTTGGGCCATATCGTGATCCTCTTTGGGCAAAGGAGGGACGGGGGACGCATAGGACTTCAACACCATCTTAGAAGCAGGCCGTAGGATCGCAAATTTTTCACTCTTCTAGAACTTGCGCGGTTGAAAGGTGTTGTGGGGCGCTGTCCCAAGCCCCGCTGCTTGGCGAAACCCTCTTGACCCCGTATCGGCGAAGAGATCACAGGTTTTTCAAACCAACGGCTCTGTCGCTTGAAGCGGCGCGAACACGGCTTTTTTGAAAAACGATGCACCCCGAATACGCAGGCAGTTGTTTCTTTCGCTTTTTTCTTGTACGTTCCCTTCATCTTTATTTGCAACTCTGCCTTTGTTCTCTGATGGCCCGTACAAGATCCTGCTCGCAAGCCGCGACCGCGTAGGGGCTGTCTCCGCCACTCACCGAAAACACTTTGGAGGTTCCGATGGCTCTCCCCAAATCCAACGCGCCGACCCAACAATACTATCGCTCTGGCATCCACCTCGAAGCCATGCTCGATCTCGAAGATTGCACACGCGATCTGCTGCCCTCGATCGCTACCCACAACGAACACTTCGCCTCTCTGCTTGCCCAAGACGATAAACTCCAAGCTCTTTCCATCAAAGCCTATGCTCGCCTTCTTTGGGCAGACAACCATCTCGATAACCTCGTCCGTGATCTCTCCGCTGATCTCAAAAAGATCGATCGCCATCAACCCACCCTCCGCGCCCACGAACGCTTTTTCCCCGAAGGCGGCTTTGCCGGCGTCATCCAACCCTCTGGACGCGCTGTCTCCTCAGAGATCGACACCCTGCGCAAGCGGTTCCCCGTCCTCGATGACCTTTCCTCCCAAGCCCCTGAGCTCGCCGCGCATCTCCAAAGCCTCGAAGCCGCTTGCAAAACCGCCGAAGCCGCTCTCGCTGCCGTCACTCGCCTCGATCAACAACGCGCCCAACTCAGCGTCGAGGCCGACATTCTTCGCAACGCATGGCGCACCGCTGCCTACCAGATCGAAGGCGAACTCAATCGTCGATTCCCCGGTCGCAAAGATATCGTCCGTGATTTCTTCTACTCCCCTTCGTCTGAATCCTCCACCGCCACTGCTTCCGATGCTCCCACACCGCCTTCCCCCAACCAACCTTCCTGAACCTCATACGCCCTCGCTGCCTCGGAATTCTTCGTTCTCCCACACAAAAGCTCTCCTCCCACTCGGGCAAAAGCCGTTGGGCCGCTTCAACGAAGTTTTCCGCTCGAACAAAGGCCGTCCGTCTACCCGACCCCACAAAATGCCTCGCGAGAAACCGAAAACCGTCCCGCAACGCAAGCAATACGAAACCCGACAGATGTGTGATCGAAGGGTAGGTGCAATTCGCTGTAGCTGCCCTGTGGTTGGGCAGCCACAGGGGGCTAACACTCGGACACATCGTCTGTGCTGTCGGAAAGACCGTAGGTTTGTACGTAAAAAGGCAAACAAACCGCAACAACGCGGTGGTTGGTTGCTCTAGGTCCCCCCACTCGGGCGGTTCGCGAACCGCCCCTACGCAAAATGCTGTTGTTGTGTGAGCGTGTCCGTTCGCTGCTCTATGTCCCGACACACGGGCGGTTCGCGAACCGCCCCTACGCAAAATGCGGTTGTTGTGTGAGCGTGTCCGTTCGCTGCTCTATGTCCCGACACACGGGCGGGTCGCGAACCGCCCCAACGCACAATG